>NZ_JBFBLA010000066.1:0-1147 GCF_040702485.1 Arthrobacter sp. NPDC080031 | reverse complement strand
TTGATCTGACGACGAACGCGGGGTGGGCCGCGGCGGCGGCGTTGACCCCGGCCCAGGCCGCGTCCCGGGCAGCCACGCCGGGCACGACGGCGACGACCGGCGCGGCGGGCACGGCTTCTTTGCCGGGTCTTGCCCTGGGCCTGTATCTGGTGACGGAGACCAGCTACCCGGCCGGGGTCACCCCTTCGGCTCCGTTCCTGGTGACTCTTCCCATGACGGACCCCGCGGGCGGGAACGGCTGGATGTATGACGTGAACGTCTATCCCAAGAACGCCGTGACGACAGCCACGAAGACGGTGAACGATGCGTCGGTCCTCAAGCTGGGCGATAACGTGCAGTGGACCATCACGTCCGAGATCCCCAATGTCAATCCGGTCGACGGGTACCGGATTGTCGATAAGCTCGATCCGAAGCTGAGCTATGGCAATGCGTCGGTGGCGCTTTCGAACAACGCGGCACTGGCGGTGGACACGGATTACACGATCGTGTTCGACACGGCGACGAACACCCTCACCGTCAATTTCACCGCCTCCGGCCGGGCCATCCTGGCCGCCAACCCCACGGCGAAGGTCCTGGTCACGGCGAACACCACCGCGAACGCTGCCGGTGAAATCACGAACACGGCCCTCGTTTACCCGAACGCGGCCAGCTTCAATGTCGCCGCGGGCCAGCCCAACGGGCCGGTGGTGACCGCGCCGGTGGTGACCAAGTGGGGCACCATCGTGTTGCATAAGAAGGATGCCCGGAGCTCGGCTGCCCTGGCCGGCGCCGTGTTCTCGGTGTATCCGAGCCGGGCCGATGCCGTGGCCGGCACCAACGCGATCAGCGTCGGAGGTGCCAGTTCCTGGACGACCGATGCCAGCGGCAACCTGGTGATTTCCGGTCTGCGGTATTCCAACTGGGCCAACGGGGCCGCGGTGGGGCCGGGGCAGCCCGGTTACCAGTCGTACTGGCTGGTGGAGACCAAGGCCCCTGCCGGGTATGTGCTGCTCGCCCAGCCGGTCGAGACCACGGTCACCGGGAACGACCCGTCCGCCGTGACGGTGACGATTGACAACGTCCTGGCGAACGCCGCCGGATTCTCGCTGCCGCTCACCGGCGGCGCGGGAACGTGGGCCCTGACCGCCGGCGGGGTCCTCGTGCTGGC
>NZ_JBFBLA010000065.1:0-1196 GCF_040702485.1 Arthrobacter sp. NPDC080031 | reverse complement strand
TCTATGGTCAGGTCATTTCCTCAGAGTGCCCGCAACGAGTTTGTGGACTTGGTGTGTGGTGGGATGTCGATTCTCGCAGCTTCCCGGCGCGTCGGGACCACACATCGGACCGGGGGAACCTGGTGGTCCCAGTCTGGCCTCATGATGACTGTGAGCAGGGGTCGCGTCGGGGGTCTTGCTGATCCGGCGCCTACGGCGGACGGTCCGGGTGGCCGGGCATTGACTTTGGACGATCGGGGGATGATCCAGATGGGCCGTCGGTGCGGGCTGAGCTACGCGGATATTGGGGAGGCGATTGGCCGGGACAAGTCGGTGGTCTGGCGGGAGGTGAAGCGGCACACCGGGGAGGATGGGGTTTATCATGCGTCGACCGCCCACGCTAAGGCGCATCAGAACCGGCGCCGGCCCAAGCCGCTGAAGCTTGTCGAGGACGAGGATCTGTGCCGGCTGATAGCGGTCTGGATGGACGACGGGTGGAGCCCGAAACTGATTTCATCGATGTTGGCGTTTTACTTCGCCGATGATCAGACTATGCAGGTGAGCCACGAGACGATCTACCAGGCGCTGTACGTCCAATCCCGCGGGTTCCTGCGGGCGGATCTGGCCGAAAAGCTCAGCCTGAAGCGGAAGCAGCGCGTTCCCCACGCCGCGGACAGGACCAAGAACAGCCCCTACAAGGAGGCGTTCAAGATCAGTGAACGGCCGGCGGAGGCCCAGGACCGGGCCGTCCCAGGGCATTGGGAAGGTGACCTCATCATCGGCTCCAACGGGACCGCGATCGGCACCCTCGTGGAACGCTCGACCAGGTTCACGATCCTGCTCCATCTCCCCGGGAACCACAGCGCTGAGGCTGTCGCTACCGCGATGATCCGGGAGATGGGCAACCTCCCGGACCACCTGCGACAGTCGATCACCTGGGACCGCGGCACCGAACTCGCCGACTACGCGAGGATCCAAACCGCGCTCGACACCACGCTCTACTTCTGCGACCCGCACTCACCCTGGCAGCGCGGGACCAACGAAAACACCAACCGGCTCCTGAGATTCTGGTTCGAGAAAGGCTCGGACCTCTCCGCTCACACCCCGGAGGATCTCCGCAGGGTCGCCGCGAAACTCAACCGCCGGCCACGGCCCACCCTCAACCTACAAACCCCAGCCAACCGGCTCAACCAGCTGCTGCAGGCAGCCTAAACCCC
>NZ_JBFBLA010000064.1:0-1243 GCF_040702485.1 Arthrobacter sp. NPDC080031 | reverse complement strand
GGGACTGCCCCCGGTTTTGTTGACTCCTTGACCTAGCGAGCTTGTGCTCGTGGAAGGATGTTGACCATGCCCACAGCTTATGGGGCGGAGTTCCGCCAGGATGTTATTGATGTGGCCCGCAAGGGCGAGGCGCCGCTGGCGCAGATTGCGAAGGATTTCGGGCTTTCGGTCACGACCTTGAAACGCTGGATCGCCATCGCCGAGCGCAAGGAAACCGGGGCCGGCCCGGCGGCAGCGGAGTCTGCCGAGATGCGGGAACTGAAGAAGCGTAACCGCCTGCTGGAGCAGGAGAACGAGATCCTGCGCCGGGCTGCCGCCTACCTGGCCAGGGACATCAACCCAAAATGATCTACCCGCTGGTCACGGATCTTGCCGCCGACGGTGTTCCCGTGGCGGTGACCTGCAGGGTGTTGGGATTCAGCAAGCAAGGCTATTACCGATGGAGAGCCAGCCCGGTGACGGAACGGGACTGGGCGGATGCGCATCTGGTCAACGCCGCCTTGGACATCCACGTCGACGATCCCGCCTTCGGATACCGTTTCATCGCCGACGAACTCCCGGAGAAGGGCGTCACGGCGGGCGAGAACAGGGTCCAGCGCTTGTGCCGGGACCACGGCATCTGGTCGGTCTTCTCCAAGAAACGTGGTCTGAATCGGAAGCCGGGACCACCGGTCCACGACGACCTGGTGGAACGTGACTTCACCGCTGCGGCACCGAACGAACTGTGGCTGACAGACATCACCGAACACCCCACCGCCGAAGGGAAGCTCTACCTCTGCGCGGTGAAGGACGTCTACTCCGGCAGGATCGTCGGCTACTCGATGGACTCGCGGATGAAGTCTTCACTGGCCGTCGCCGCGCTGGAGAACGCAGTCCGGACCCGCCGCCCGGCAGCGACCGTGGTGCACTCGGACCGCGGCTCCCAGTTCCGGTCCCGCCGCTTCGTCGAATCCCTCCGGCACCACGGGCTCACAGGATCCATGGGCAGGGTCGGCGCGTGCGCGGACAACGCCGCGATGGAATCGTTCTTCTCGCTGCTGCAAAAGAACGTCCTGGACCGTCAGCGGTGGCCCACCCGGAAGGAACTCCGACTGGCCATCACGACCTGGATCGAAAGAACCTACCACCGCCGGCGACGCCAAAGACGGCTGGGAAAACTCACGCCCATCGAATATGAAACAATCAACCGGACCGCGCTCACAGCGGCCTAAGACCCCGAGTCAACAAAAGCCGGGGCAGTCCC
>NZ_JBFBLA010000063.1:0-1305 GCF_040702485.1 Arthrobacter sp. NPDC080031 | reverse complement strand
GGCGGGCCGTGGTGCCCAGAACCTGCTGTGCGAGCCTGTCGAGCTCGCGGAACGGGTCGGTACGCATCAGGATGGTCATTCCTCACTCCTTGCAGTTCGGTGCGATCATTTCCTTCAGCCACCTGGTTTGCTATGGTGGCTGGCATAGATTTTTTATAGCACTGGGGTGAAACTGGTGCAAGGGGGATTTTCGGGTTCTTAAGTTAGGAGAAGCGGATGGAGCCGAAGCGAGGGCGGACCACGGGGGTGTATGCCATTTCCGTGGCTGCGGAATTGGTCGGGACGGGGCAGCAGAACCTGCGCCTGTATGAGCGCAAGGGCCTGCTGGAACCTGGGCGCACTGACGGGGGGACCCGCCGCTATAGCGAACAGGACCTGGATACCCTGCGTCGTATCGGTGAGCTGCTCGAGGATGGTTTGAATCTGGCCGGAATCCGCATGGTCCTTGAACTTGAAGCGGCGAACCGGCGGCTGGAACGGGAACTGGCGGCGGCCCGGACCCGGCGCTGAGCGGCCCATTGTCCGCCTGGCCTTGTGCTGTTATTACCGTTGTAGCGGCGGTCCCGGACGGCCGCTGAGGGGAGTCCTGATGGACGCGCAATCAATCTTCGGCTTCGTCGCCGGCTATGTCGCAGCGGGCGTCGCAGTGTTCCTCCTGTACTTGCCTCTCCTGGTTCTGTTCGTGGTGCTGCTGCTTGCGGCGGGCATCCTGGAGCTCATCGCATTACCGTTCCTGGCTTTGTTCCGGGGACTTCGCGGGCGTGGAAAGTCCGACGTTTCGACGGGTGGATCGTTGCTTCCGGGATGACATGTCACTAGGTCCGAGATAGGACACGCGGCGGGGGCGTTCTGTTTACTGGTCCAAGACGCTGTCGATGAGTTCCTTGAGGATTTCCCAGAAGTCCCGGGCCCTGTACGAGGTGACCGGTCCGCGGCCCTGTGCTTCGCGGACGGTATCTGCGACGGCAATGGCTTCTGCGAACAGCTCGGCCGTTATGGCGGGGACACGTTCCGCTTCAAGACTGAGGATGTGCCGGACCAGTTCGCGCGAGTGCCGGTCGGTCTCCCCCTCCCGTTCCGGGGCCAGGCCGCTGTGCTCCAGCCGTGTGGACGCGGACTCGAATCCGCGGTCCACATGGGGACCGAAGCCCTGGTCCATGTACAGGATGGACATGTCAGTTTCCTCCCTAAATCTCCCTCTGGCAGCCCACGGTCCCTGTTGCCGGGGCCCTGGGGTGTGGGGATGGTCCCCGGCCCGCTGGGCCGGGGACCATCGGTGCGGGAGACATCGTCGGGGGCCGCTTT
>NZ_JBFBLA010000062.1:0-1472 GCF_040702485.1 Arthrobacter sp. NPDC080031 | reverse complement strand
GACCCGGAGGTCGCCGAGCGTCCGGATGACCTGGTCGTGTACGGCGGCACGGGCCGGGCCGCCCGGTCCTGGGCCGCGTTCGACGCGATCACCCGGACCCTGGAGACCCTGGAGAAGGACGAGACCTTGCTGGTGCAGTCCGGCAAGCCCGTCGGGGTGTTCCGCACGAACGAGTGGGCGCCGCGGGTGTTGCTGGCGAACTCGAACCTTGTGGGCGACTGGGCGACCTGGCCCGAGTTCCGCCGCCTCGAGGCCGAGGGGCTGATGATGTACGGGCAGATGACCGCCGGGTCCTGGATCTACATCGGCACCCAGGGCATCCTGCAGGGCACCTACGAGACCTTCGCCGCCGTCGGGAACAAACTCCGGGCCGCACGGCACGATGCTGCCCCCGCGGGTGCCTCCTCCACCGAAGGCCCGCTGGCCGGGACGCTGACGCTGACCGGCGGGTGCGGGGGCATGGGCGGGGCCCAGCCGCTCGCGGTGACCCTGAACGACGGGGCCTGCCTGATCGTGGACGTGGACGAGTCCCGGCTGCGCCGCCGTGCCGGCAAACGCTACCTGGACGAGGTCGAAACCGACCTGGACACCGCGATCGCCAAGGTCGCCAAGGCCAAGGCCGAGCGGCGCGGCTGGTCCGTGGGGTACGTCGGCAACGCCGCCGAGGTCTTCCCGGAACTGCTCGCCCGGCACCGGGCCGGGCAGATCAGCATCGATGTCGTGACCGACCAGACCTCCGCGCACGACCCGCTCTCCTACCTGCCCGAGGGCATCACCGTGGCCCAGTGGCACACCGAGGCCGAAGCCGACCCGGAAGGGTTCACGAAGAAAGCCCAGGCCTCCATGGCCCGGCACGTCCAGGCCATGGTCGAGTTCCAGGACGCCGGCGCGGAGGTCTTCGACTACGGCAACTCGATCCGCGACGAGGCCCGCAAGGGCGGCTACGACCGGGCGTTCGAGTTCCCCGGCTTCGTCCCGGCCTACATCCGTCCGCTGTTCTGCGAGGGCCTGGGCCCGTTCCGCTGGGTCGCGCTCTCCGGTGACCCCGAAGACATCGCCGTGACCGACAAAGCCATCAAGGAACTCTTCCCGGAGAACACCCACCTGCACACATGGCTCGACGCCGCCGCCGAACGCGTCGAATTCGAAGGCCTCCCCGCCCGGATCTGCTGGCTGGGCTACGGCGAACGCGCCAAAGCAGGGCTGCTCTTCAACCAGCTCGTGGCCGAAGGCAAGGTCAAGGCCCCCATCGTGATCGGCCGGGACCACCTGGACTCCGGCTCCGTGGCCTCCCCCTACCGGGAAACCGAGTCCATGAAGGACGGCTCCGACGCGATCGCGGACTGGCCGCTGCTGAACGCCCTGACCGCCGCCTCCTCCGGGGCCACCTGGGTCTCCATCCACCACGGCGGCGGCGTGGGCATCGGCCGTTCCATCCACACCGGCCAGGTCTCCGTCGCCGACGGCACCGA
>NZ_JBFBLA010000061.1:0-1529 GCF_040702485.1 Arthrobacter sp. NPDC080031 | reverse complement strand
TCGGAAATTGTCAAGCTGTGTGGAGTCACTGGGCTAGTTTTTGGGGTGTTTTGGTCTCGGGCAGGTTGATCCCGACGTATTGTGCTGGGGCCGGTGTTGTGGGTCGTTGGCGGAACCTTCCTGGGTGTCGTTCGTAGTAGTCCTGGTGGACTTTGTCCCGCTTGTCCCAGAGCTTTTGCCAAGAGCCGTCGTGGACTTGTGATGGTGAGAACAACGCGATGCCGGAGTGTTTGTGATCGGTGCTGTACCAGTGCACATAGCCGGTGAGGTACTCCCTGGCAGCCCCGAGATCGTCAAAGGTCCGGGGGTAGCCGGGCCGGTATTTCATCGTGCGGAACCCTGACTCCGAGAAGGGATTGTCGTTGGAGACGTACGGGCGGTTGTGGCTGAGTTCCACGCCGTGGGCGGTGAGGGTCTCACGGAGCAGGTTTGATTTCATGGCCGGGCCTGAATCGGCATGCACGATGTCCGGGGCGCCGTGCCGGGCGATGGCCGTCTTGAACATGTCCGCGGCGAGGTGGTCGGACTCGCGTTCCTCCACCCGCCAGCCGACGATCTGCCGGGAGAAGATGTCCATGATGGAGTACACCTTGAAAACCTTCCCCTGCCACTTGGAATAGACGTCGGTGATGTCCCAGGACCAGACCTGGCAGGGTCCGGAGGCCTTGAGCACCGGCTTCTCAAGGGAACCACGCGTGCCCCCACGCTTGCGCGGGAAGGTTGGGCGGGCCTGCTGGTCCTCGTACTCTGCCGCGATCCGCCACCAGGTGCGGTTGGAGGCGAGCAGCACCCCGTTGTCCCAGGCCGTGGCGAAGGAATGGTCAACGGAGTTGCCCTTCTCCCAGCCGGCCAGGATGAGCCCCAGGATCCGGTCCTGATGTGCGGTGCTGATCCGGGATTCGTAGGCCCGGTCGCTCTGGTGGATCGGGTCCTGCACCGCCGGACGGGGATTGAACCGGTAATGCCAGGTCCCGCGCGACACGCCCGCCAGCACGAGCGCTGTCCGCTGGGAGCCGGTGATCACATGCAGCGCCAGGACAAGACTGTTCTCGGCCGCTATGAATCCTTCTGAGCGCTCGTCTGGGTTGTATCGGGCTCGGGCACGCTCAACTCGTGCAAGAGCCCTATAGCTTTTCCCAGCGCGGAATTCGTATCCTCCAGCTCCTGCACCCGCTTCTGGAGTTTTTCGACTTCGGCACGGTGGGCAGCCATTTCCTTCGCGCGTGCTTTTTCAAACGCGGAGAGCTCACGATTCGTTGGGACCATGCCTCCATGCTCCCGCGGAATCAGGCCACGGTCGATATCGCCCTGAACCATCAGGGTGCGCCACCTGCGGAACGTCCAGTCCGAAACTGACGTCGAGGCAAGCCACACCTTCCTCGTCCCGTGCGGCTGCAAATAATACTCATGCATGAACTCACGGATCTCTTCCCGCGTAAAACCCTTGTTATCAACGGCCATCGCCGGCTCCTTCAATCAACAGGCAATGAATGACTCACAACCAGCTTGACGAAGGGGGGCTCGCTCAC
>NZ_JBFBLA010000060.1:0-1894 GCF_040702485.1 Arthrobacter sp. NPDC080031 | reverse complement strand
GCGGGCGGCGCGGACACCGTGGTGAAGGTCCAGCTGTACGGAGCCGTCATGGTTTGGCCGGTGCTGTTGGTGGCGCCGCTGATGGTGGCGGTGTACGTCGAGCTGTCCGCCAAGGCCGCTGTTGGTGTCAGCGTTGTCGTATTGGTGGCACCGTCATATGTCAGCGTCCCGGTCACGGTGGCGTTGGCAGCGTCCTTGAGGGTGAAAGCGACCGAACCGGGCGTCACCGCCTGGTTGAAGGTGGCCGAGACCGCGGTGTTGGCCGCCACCCCGGTCGCCCCGGACGCGGGCGACGTTGACGTCACGGCCGGGGCCACAGGCGTGGACGGGTTGAAGACTACGTCGATCCAGTAGTACTCGGCGCGGTAGGTCTGGGTGGGGAAGGTTGAGCTGGTGCTGAGGCTGTACAGGCCGTTGGGGTTGCTCGCGGTATTCCGCAGGAAGTGCAGCGGGGGGCTGTCGACGCTGTTGTTGCCGGCTGGTGAGGCGGAGGGGTGCGGGTAGAAGTAGTCCTCTTCCTGGGAGTAGTGGCCGACGGGGGCGAAGTAGGAGGCCACGTAGGTCGTGTTGGCTGCAACGGCGACCGGCTGGGCAAAGGTCAGGGTCTGCCAGCCGGTAGCCGTTTCGTTGGCAAACGTCCCGGTGGCCAGCAGCTGGCCCCCGGTGGTCCACAGGCTGCCTACGTGGGTTCCCTTGTTGCTGGTGCCTTTGTAGAAGCGGATGGCGCTGATGGTTCCCGCGGCGTCGGAAGTGAACCTCACGCCGAGCTCGCTTGAGCGGTTGTCGCCGGAATCGATGCCTGTCGCTGTGGGCGTGGCGTTGGTGCCGTACATGGAGCAGGGGCAGGCGATGTTGACCGTGATGCCGGCCGGGGAGCCTTGGATGTTGCCGCTGTCGTCGGTGGCGCGGACCTTGATGGTTGAGCTCGGGGTGCCGTGCGCGAGCCAGCTGTAGCTCCAGTTGGTCGTGCCGTTCGCGGGATGCCAGCTGGTGCCGCCGTCGGTGGAGATCTCCACCCCGGCTACCACGCCGCCGGCGTCCGAGGCCGTGCCGCTGATGGTGACCTTGGTGCCGTCGGCCAGGCTGGTCCCGGTGACGGGCGAGGTGATGGTGGCGACGGGAGCCGTTGTGTCGGTGGACGCCGTGGCGGCCACGAGCCCGGCCGCGAGCGTCGCGGGTTGGGTGCCCATGTCGGCAAACAAGTTGACGGTGGCCTGCTGCATGTTCCGGTCCGTGGCCTTGCCGGTGGTGAAACCGTCCAGCCCCCACGGCCACTGCACGGTGCCGGCACCGAAGACGAGGGCCCCGCTGGGAGCCTTGTACAGGGTGAGGTTGTGGGTGGCCGTTTTCCCCTGGGCGGTCTGCGAACCGTAATCGGTGAAGACCTCGGCGTCATCGACCGTCGTTGAGGATAGTTTGAGCACGCCGGCGGGCTGGAAGCCGTTGTCGGCATCAATATCCCATTCATAGCCTAGGGTGCCGATTCCTGAGCCGAGCGTGAGGGTCTGCCCGGCGCTCAGGTTCGCGGCATCGGTATTGCGCCACAACCGGTACTGGCCGAACTGGTCTGGAACCTGAATGTCCGTGGTCCCGGAGTTCACCAGGAAGAACTGGCCCGTCAGGGCGTTTTCCGGGTTGCCTGCGCCGCTGGCCGTACCGAACCGCGGATCCCGCCACGATCCCGTCCACGTGACAGGATCCGTGGGTGCATCGAAATGCGTGTCCTTGTACGCCACCAGCGTCCGCCCCGGCGTGCTGCTGCCATCGGCGCTCGGCTCCCAGCGGGTCTTCCAGAACAATTCATTGCCGCTGAAGAACGCAAGGTTCACCCCGGCGTCCCGGGCCGCCTGCACGCTGGCCCGCTGGTCGGCGGACCAGTATTCGTCATGCCCGA
>NZ_JBFBLA010000059.1:0-2431 GCF_040702485.1 Arthrobacter sp. NPDC080031 | reverse complement strand
CCGGGGTTCAGGAAGGCGTGTTCTTCGGCGGCGAGTCCGTCGCGTCGGAGTTCGTTCCAGGAGGTCACGGACCAGACGTCGGCGGAGACTCCCCAGTCCTGGGCGAGGACTTTCTGGGCTTCCAGGGCCCAGGGGACCGAGACGCCGGAGGCCAGGAGCTGGGCGCGGGGGTGCTTGTTGTCCCGGTCCTCCGGCTCCGCCGGGGCCAGCAGGTAGATGCCCTTCAGGAGGCCCTCGATGTCGAGGTTCTCCGGTTCCGCGGGCTGGGTGATGGGTTCGTTGTACACGGTGAGGTAGTACATCAGGTTTCTGTCGGCGGAGTGTTCCCCGTACATGCGTTCGAGTCCGTCGCGGATGATGTGGCCGATTTCGTAGCCGTAGGCGGGGTCGTAGGTGAGCACGGCGGGGTTGGTGGAGGCCAGGATGGGGGAGTGTCCGTCGGCGTGTTGGAGTCCTTCGCCGGTGAGGGTGGTCCGTCCTGCGGTGGCGCCGATGATGAAGCCGCGGGTCATTTGGTCCGCGGCGGCCCAGAAGGCGTCGCCGGTGCGTTGGAAGCCGAACATGGAGTAGAACACGTAGATCGGCACGAGGGGTTCGCCGTGGGTGGCGTAGGCGGTGCCGGCGGCGGTGAAGGCCGCGACGGCGCCGGCTTCGTTGATGCCGGGGTGGATGAGCTGGCCCATGGGGGATTCCTTGTAGGCCAGGACGAGGTCCCGGTCCACGGAGAGGTAGTTCTGGCCCTTGGGGTTGTAGATCTTCGCGGTGGGGAAGAACGCGTCCATGCCGAAGGTCCGGGATTCATCCGGGACGACCGGGACGAAGCGTGTGCCGAAGTTCTTGTCCCGCATGAGGTCCTTCAGGAGCCTCACGAAGGCCATGGTGGTGGCGGCCTGCTGCTTGCCGGAGCCGCGCTTGGCGACCTCGTAGGACTTCGCGTCCGGCAGCACCACGGGGGTGTGCGTGGAGCGGCGTTCGGGCACGGAGCCGCCCAGGGCCGCGCGGCGGTCCATCATGTACCGGATTTCCGGGGCGTCCATGCCGGGGTGGTAGTACGGGGGCCGGTACAGGTCGGTGTCGAGCTGGGCGTCCGTGATGGGGATGCGCAGGTGGTCGCGGAAGGCCTTGAGGTCTTCCATGGTGAGTTTCTTCATTTGGTGGGTCGCGTTGCGGCCCTCGAAGTGGGGTCCGAGTCCGTAGCCCTTGACGGTCTTGGCCAGGATCACGGTGGGTTTGCCCTTGAACTCGGTCGCTGCCTTGTACGCGGCGTAGACCTTGCGGTAGTCGTGGCCGCCGCGTTTGAGGTTCCAGATCTGCTCGTCGTCCAGGTCCGCGACCATGTCCTTGGTGGCCGGGGTTTTCCCGAAGAAGTGTTCGCGGACGAACCCGCCGGATTCGGCCTTGTAGGTCTGGTAGTCCCCGTCGACGGTTTCGTTCATGATCTTCACCAGGGACCCGTCGGTGTCCTTGGCCAGGAGGTCATCCCATTCCCGGCCCCAGACGACCTTGATGACGTTCCAGCCCGCGCCGCGGAAGAACGCTTCGAGTTCCTGCATGATCTTCCCGTTGCCCCTTACCGGCCCGTCCAGGCGCTGGAGATTGCAGTTGATCACGAAGTTCAGGTTGTCCAGGTTCTCGTTCGCGGCGAGCTGGAGCAGGCCGCGGGACTCGGGCTCGTCCATTTCCCCGTCGCCCAGGAACGCCCAGACCTGCTGCCCGGAGGTGTCTTTGAGGCCGCGGTCGTGCAGGTAGCGGTTGGACTGGGCCTGGTAGATCGCGTTCATCGGGCCGATGCCCATGGACACGGTCGGGAATTCCCAGAACGCGGGCATCAGGCGCGGGTGCGGGTAGGAGGACAGGGCGTGGCCCTGTTTGGACTTTTCCTGCCGGAACCCGTCCAGGTCCTCCTCGGTGAGCCGGCCTTCCATGAACGCCCTGGCGTACATGCCCGGGGACGCGTGTCCCTGGAAGAAGACCTGGTCCCCGCCCGAGGGGTGGTCCTTGCCGCGGAAGAAATGGTTAAAGCCGACCTCGTACAGGGTCGCGGCCCCGGCATAGGTGGAGATGTGCCCGCCCACCCCGATGTCCGAGCGCTGGGCCCGGTGCACCATCACGGCCGCGTTCCAGCGCATGTACGCCCGGTACCGGCGCTCGAACTCCTCGTTGCCCGGGAACGGCGCTTCCTGGTCCGCCGGGATCGTGTTCACGTAATCGGTGGTCGTCACCATCGGCACCCCCACCGACTGGGACCCCGCCCGCTGAAGCAGGCTGCGCATGATGAACTGCGCCCGCTCCGTGCCCTGCTCCCTGATCAACGCATCCAAAGACTCAACCCACTCGGCAGTCTCTTCCGGATCACGATCAGGCAGCTGGGAAGTCAACCCGCTAAGGATGTGTGAGGTCTCTTCTCCTGCAGCCACGTCCAACCTCTCTT
>NZ_JBFBLA010000058.1:0-2462 GCF_040702485.1 Arthrobacter sp. NPDC080031 | reverse complement strand
CAACCCTGCCCCAAACACCACCGCCTCAAACACCGCACCGGATGGACCCCCACCCCGGCCGGCAAAAACCACCCGCCCGGGTGGACCTCCCCCTCACAACGGCACTACCCCGGCGAACACCAGGACTGGGAACCACCCCGCTGGCCCCACCACCTCCCGATCACCGACACCGACCCGGACCCGGCCGCGCCCGCCTATCCCGGACCCGAACCGCCCCCGGACCCCTTCCCCGACTGGCACTCCTTCACGGCCGCACACCCCTGGCCCGACCCCGACCCCGACGACATGGACGATCCAGGCGAGCCAGACGATCCAGGTGAGCCAGGCGAGCCAGGCGAGCCAGACGACCCAGGCTGGCCAGGCGAGCCGGACTGGCCGGCGACCCTGAACGACCCCTTCCCGGAATGCGGCGCGTTCCAAAGCGCCTGAACGAGCAGAACCTTGGAAGGAAACGCCGGTTCCACCACAAGAGGTGAACAGGAGGCTGCGGTGACCGAGACGATCGTGCACGAGTCAGTGACCGAACTGGCCGCACTCGAAGACACGAGAGCACGCGAGGTGAATGAGAAACACGGTGACGATCATTGTGTGAACCTTGGCAAACTGCGCGCGCTCGCCAAGCGGTTGAAGACGCAGATCCAGAAGCGGTGGTCGCCGCCGTCTGACGCTCACCAACAATGTCAGTGCCCGTCGATATTTTGATTCTGAAATATCCGTCCGGAGAGGAACCGATCAGCATGTCAACGCCAGCGTCTTTTGGGTCAACGCCTGCCACGTCCACCATGCCGAAGTGGTACCCGGACTTGCTGGCCTCGGTGGCGCATCAGATCGATTCCGGGCGGGCCCGGGCGGTCTCTGCGGCCAATCGGGAACTCGTGCGCGCCTATTGGTCGATTGGCTGCGAACTCCTGGCGCGCGAGTCGCAGGAAGGCTGGGGATCCAGAGTGGTGACCCGGCTATCTGCGGACCTCAAGGAACGGTTTCCTGAGGCTAGGGGTTTCTCGCCCCGCAACCTGCGGTACATGAAGGCGTTGGCTGCTGGGTGGCCGGACATCACATGTTGCAGACGGCGTCTGCAACATTGCCGTGGAGCCACCATGTGCTGCTGCTGGAAAAGCTCGATGACCCTGGCACCAGGCTGTCGTAGATGGCTGCCGCCGTTGAGGAAGGCTGGTCCCACAGCGTCTTGGGCTACCAGATCGACAACCGGCTGCACGAACGTTCCGGCAAGGCGATAAGCAACTTCCGGGCGACGTTGCCGCCGTCGGATTCAGATCTTACGCAGCAGTCTTTCAAGGACCCGTATGTCTTCGACTTCGTCGCCATGACGGGCAAACGGAACGAGCGCGAGCTCGAGGGCGAGCTGGTCCTGCACGTTGAGCCCGAGTACCTTGGTTATGCGCAGCTGGCCGTTATGCCTACTGCGGCGTGATCTGTCCAGTCTCAACATTGTTGTCAGTTCCGTATTAGCTCTCTCAGCTGCGGATCCTGGCATGCATCAAGTGAGTGTCGACAGGGGATCCTTCACCGGACGCCGTTGGTAACGCGTTCTGGCCAAGAGCCTGATCATGAGAATGGGAAAGGCATCCCTTGGTCACGCCAGATTCGCTTGGCGCGTTTTACGCTGCGATCATGAGTTCCACGAGCACACTCGCGATTGGCATTGATCTACATTTTGTGAGCACGGCCGACGGCGGGCGCAGCAGGGTCCTTTTGGGCGGGAATGCGCCGGACCATCGGTTCGAATATAGACCGAATTGGGGCCTTCCCGGCTGGGCCGACGGTGAACAGTCGGGTGGCCCCGTACTTGGCTTCTCCCACACAAACATCAGCCCGGGTGAGGACGTACGAGCCATCCTCGTGCCCGTGTTCATAGAGAACACATCGGAATGGCGAGACGTCCGCGTCGGCGACAAGCTCCGAATGTACGAGGGGGCCCGTATTTGCGGCCGCGCGATCATCCGATGGATTGAGCCGACAACATGGCCAATGGGGAACGAGGACCAGGGACGCTTCACGGAATGGCTCATTGCGGAAGACATCTAGGGGCTTTGGGCCGTTTGCTCTGACAGGTGATCCGGCAGATTTCTTGGCCTCGTCCGCCGAAGGATCGATCACGCGGTGCAGCGACTTAGGCAGTGAGGCCTGAGTGTTACTGCAGCGCAGGCGCGTCTTCTATCAAGAAATCAAATCCTGATTGGTGATCGCAACGTGGAAGACTGACAGATTTGGTGAGCCACGGGCCCGCAACCCGTAGGTCTCGGATTCGATGAGAGAACGGGGCAACTAAGTTGGTGCGGATCGGTGGTCCTGAAGCGGTGGCTCCGGTGGCAAAGTCTTTGCATAACGTTCCAGCCTTGAAGGGTCACGCATAAGCGCCACGACTCAAGTCTGGAGGGATGCAATGGAGGACCAGACTGTCACCGTCGCTGATCTCGTGGGGGCGATCATCGCTGAGATGG
>NZ_JBFBLA010000057.1:0-2951 GCF_040702485.1 Arthrobacter sp. NPDC080031 | reverse complement strand
ACCCTCAACCTACAAACCCCAGCCAACCGGCTCAACCAGCTGCTGCAGGCAGCCTAAACCCCCTGCGTTGCTACGACCAGTTGACTTTGCCGCCCCATAACGACAACAAATGCGAGTCAGTTGGGTTGGCGGGAGGGGCGTCACGCCGGAAAGCAGGCCAGCGCCGTGGACCGTGCGGCTTGCAGTGCGTCCAATACGGGACGTTTGCGGTGTTTTTCGGAGAGGATTTCCACGCCCCACGGCCCTTTGAAACCGATGGCCTGGAGGGTGTCGATGAACCCGGTGACGTCCTGGTCTCCTTCTCCACAAAGTCGGCGATTGTCCCGGGTGTCCTCGAAGAGCGTCCCCTTGATTTCCGCGTCGGCGTCATTGAGTTCCACCCCGAAAATCTGCTCGGCGGTGACGCTGCGGGACAGCTCCTCCAAGCTCGTTCCGGCACGGAAGACATGCCAGTAATCAACCAGCAGGCCGCATTCGGGCATGTCAACTGATCGCATAAGCTCGGCGGCCGCCGGCATCGAGCCGACCATCGAGAACGGCATGGGCTCGAGGGCAATGCGCGTCCCTCTTTTTGAGGCTTCCCTTGTCAGGCGCCGCAACGGCTCCACCAGGAAATCGAGGTCATCCAAGGGCTCGCCGAACGCCGTTCCAATCTTGATGAAGCGCGCCCCCAGTATTTCGGCGGCGTCAAGGAGCAACTCAAACTGCGGCATCCATTCATGGGACAGGGAGTCGTCCCACCAGTTCGTAAGTAGCTCCACTTCGACGTGGCGGAAGCCTGCCTGGTCAATGAGATTCTTGAGCCCGGAGAAACCGATGGTGTCCCTTGCAGCGACGAGATCGTCGTACGCCAATCCGAACCCGGCCCATCCGGTTGAGGCAATGGCTTCCAAACGCTCGCCGATAGGGACAGGACTGATCTCGGGCGTATTCAACGGCGCGATATTTCCTGCGCTCGTCCAGCAGGTCGCGATTAGTTCGGGGGTGCTTGAGTACGTCATCGTTCTCCTCGCGACGGTGCGCGGCTAGTTAAGGCAGGTGGGTGGGAACACCCGTCGACTATTCAATTGGAACGCTCCATTGACAATTGGTCAAGCCTTGATTTAGCGTTGGAGCGTTCCACAAAGCGATGTGGATCACATCCGTTCACGGCTAGATGGTTCCGTCCTCCCGCCATGTCTTCGAAGGCACAGCAACGGGGTCGACGGTCGAAATACGCGACATCAAAGGAGATCTCACGTGGCAAAGTTCAATTGGCGGCGGGGCGCAGTAGCCCTTGCCGTAGTACCGCTTCTGGCCCTGGCAGGATGCTCAACCGGGGGCGGGAAGCCGGCCGACACCGCCAACGCCGCGGGTGGGGGGCAGGCGGCAAGCACTCCGCGGATCAAGGTTGCGCTCATCACCCACGCCGAGGCTGGCGATACGTTCTGGGACATCGTGCGCAAGGGTGCGGAGGCCGCGGCAGCGAAAGACAACGTCGAGGTTCTTTACACGAGTGATGCCGATGCGGGTCGCCAGTCCCAGCTGGTGCAGCAGGCCATCGACCAGAAGGTCGATGGCATCGCGGTCACGATCGCCAACCCGGGCGCCATGAAGGATGTGCTGAAGAAGGCCACCGCCGCGGGCATCCCGGTGGTGAGCTTCAACGCTGGTGGGGACGTCTCCGCGCAGATGGGGGCGTTCACCCACTTCGGTTCCAACGAGACCCTGGCTGGCGAAGCGGTCGGCGCCAAGCTGGCGGGGGACGGGTACAGGCACCCGATCTGCGTGATCCAGTCACAGGGACAGGTGCAACTCGAACAGCGGTGCGCGGGTGTGAAGACGAAGGTGCCCGGCACTGAGATCCTTTATGTCAACGGGGCCGACATGACGGCGGTGCAGTCCACTGCGACGGCGAAGCTGCAGGCCAGCAAGGATGCTGACGTGATCATCGGGCTCGGCGCCCCTATCACTTTGACCGTTATCAAGGCCGTGACAGATGCCAACAGCCCGATCAAGGTGGCCAGCTTCGACCTGAACCCGGCGCTGGCGCAGGCGATCAACGATGGCAAGGTCCTGTTCACTGTGGACCAGCAGCCGTGGCTCCAGGGCTACCTGTCCATTGACTCGATCTGGCAGAACAAGCTTGGTGGTTTCAAGGTCGGCGGCGGGCAGCCTGTCCTGACGGGCCCGACGATCGTTGACAAGTCCAATATTTCCGATGTGCTGAAGTTCGTCCAGCAGGGCATCCGCTAATCCGATGATGGTTCAGCTCGCGCGGCTTGACTTCCTTGCCGCGCGAGCTGACAGAGAAGGAAGTGTTCCATGGCTTTAGTTACTGCCCCGGCGCCCAAAACTGCCGCGGATGAGCGGGTCGCGAAGCGGAGCCCGGTTCAGAAGTTTTTGGGGAGGCCCGAGGTCGGCGCCCTCGTGGGGGCCGTCGTCCTCTTCATTTTCTTTGCTTCGGTGTCGCAGACGTTCACCCAGCCGAACGCGCTCGCCACCGTCCTGTATGGTTCCTCGACGATCGGGATCATGGCGGTGGGGGTGTCGTTGTTGATGATCGGTGGCGAGTTCGACCTCTCCACCGGTGTGGCCGTGATCTCTTCGGCCCTGACCGCGTCGTTGTTCAGCTGGTATTTCTCCATGAACGCCTGGGTCGGCGTTGGGCTGGCCCTCGTCGTCTCGCTCGGCATCGGTTTCATCAACGGCTGGATCCTGGTCAAGACGAAGCTGCCGTCCTTCATCGTGACGCTCGCGACGTTCCTGATGCTCACGGGCCTGAACCTGGCGTTGACCCGCCTGATCGGGGGGTCGGTGTCCTCCCCGTCGATTTCGAAGCTGGACGGCTTCGATTCGGCCCACGCGGTGTTCGCGTCCTCGATCAGCATCGGCGGGGTCGAGGTGAAGATCACGGTGTTCTTCTGGATCATCCTGGTCGCGGTCGCCTCCTGGGTGCTGCTGCGCACGAA
>NZ_JBFBLA010000056.1:0-2990 GCF_040702485.1 Arthrobacter sp. NPDC080031 | reverse complement strand
GACAACGTCCTGGCGAACGCCGCCGGATTCTCGCTGCCGCTCACCGGCGGCGCGGGAACGTGGGCCCTGACCGCCGGCGGGGTCCTCGTGCTGGCGGGGGCAGGCCTGTTCATGGTCACCGGCCGCCGGAAACGCACCGAAACAAAATAGCAGGTTGCAGCGACCGGAACGTGACCCGGCCGATGTAGCGCTCCGAAAATTACTTTCCTATTTTCGCGTCACGATCCGCGAATAGCTCCCACTGTTCCAGTGGGTGGCCGTTTCTCCCAGCTTCATTCAAAAATTGAATCTGTTTTCTGCGTCACGAATCGCGGGAAGCGAGCACTTGAAGGCTAGAGACCACCTGTGTGCCCGCTCCCGAAAGTGAAGCAAGAAAAGCCCATGAAGCAGTCCCTTCCAGCCAAGCTACTGCCAATTCTCCTCACAGCCGCGATTGTCGGCCTTGGCCTGGGCGGCACCCTGCCTTCACCCGCGTCGGCGACGGCGGCGGAAACCCCGGGAGTGCCGCCGGCGGGCATGCCGCCGCAGATCACACTGACCAAGGCGCTCGGGGCGCCGCGCGGATCGGCAACGGACCAGTTCACTATGGAGATCCGCGCCGGCGGCGCGACAGGCACGGTGGTCAACAACACCGCGAACTCGACCACGGCAGGTACGGGATCGACAGTCGTTCCGGGTACGGGAACCACCGGCGCCTACATGGCAACGGCCGGAGCAACGTACACCCTCACCGAAGCGGCCGCCGGGACGACCAACCTGGCGAACTATGCCGGCACCATCAGCTGCACGGACTCGTCCGGGTTGCAGCCCGGGTTGCCGAACGGCGCGACTTTCACCGGATCGCTGAGCCTCACGCCGGTAGCCGGTGCCAACATCGCCTGTACCTTGTCGAACAGCGCGCGCTTAAGATCAATCCGCGCGGCGGCAATGCCCGTCATCAACGTAGCCAAGCAGGCGGGCGCGGTTACAGGTCCGGATGCGAACGGCAATTTTGTAGCCAACTACACCATCACCGTCTCCAACACCGGCTCGGTAGCCGGGAGCTACGGCTCACTGGCCGACGTGCCGGAATTCGCCCCGAACCTGGCTATTACCGGCGCGTCCTGGACAACGTCCGGGGCCGGGGCTCCCCCTGGCGGCTCGCCTCCGACCTCCGGCCCGTACGCGCTGGCCCAGCCGAATACCGCCATCGGCGCGGGAGTCACGCACACGTTCAATCTCGCTCTGACTTTCCACTACACGAACACCAACGAGCCTGCGGCCTGCGCGGGCCCCGGCACCGGCCTGTTCAACTCGGTCTTCTTGCCGTCCGGACAGGAGCAGGGCCCGACGACGGACAACTCCGCCTGCGCCTCCCCCCAGTCCAATCTGGTCGCCTCCAAGACCGTTGCCCCGGCCACCGGAACCACGGTCCAGCCCGGGCAGATTCTCACGTACACGTTGACTTTCGACAACACTCGCGGCGTCGCGCCGGCCGCCGTTAGTTACACCGACTGGCTCGGGGACGTTCTGGATGCCTCAAGCCTCGTTGGCAACTCCTTCAGGACGACCACCACGAGCGGGACCCCTTTGACAGTCATGAACAACTCGGGGGCGGCGACGAAAACCCTGGCCATCACGGGCACCATCGCTGCTGGCGCGAAAAGCGTCGTCACCTATCAGGTGACGGTCAATGGCGCCGACAATCTGGGTGATGCTTCGCTTGAGAATTACCTGACGCCGTCCTCCACCACCACGTCGCCAACGAACTGTCCGGCCGGCAGCACCAGCTGCACCGTCAACCCCGTGGGCTCGTGGACACTGGGCAAGGCCGCCTCCCCGGCTCCGGGAACGTACATCAACCCTGGCGACCCCAACGCAAACAGGGTGATTACCTACACGGTCACCGCCACCAATTACACCGCGACTGCCATCACCGGTGTCATCCTCACCGATGACCTGAGCCAAGTGCTTAACAACGCTACGTTCACGCCCGATTCAATGAGACTGACCATCAACGGCGGGGTCCCTATATCCGATTCAGACCCAGGTCCTGACAGGAAGCTGGTCACGCTTCCATTCACCCTCCCCGGCAACGGCACCGCGGTTTTGACCTACAAGGTGACGGTCAATACGAATGCGTGGTTCGCCACCCTGAAGAACGGAGCAACCGGAAGCGGGTCCATCCCACCCGCCCGGTGTGTCACCGGAAGCCCAGCTCCGCTTGATGATGCATGTTTCACCACGCATTCCACCACTGGCCACGTTTTTGTGCAAAAGGCAGGACCCGGGACGGTCCAGGGTTCCACCGCCCCGCTGACTGGCTCGGCCTTTGAGATCCGCAACGATGCTGCCGGGCAAATGGGCCCCACCGTGATCGGAGTGAACAGTTCCGTGTCCGGGTCACCCGGGCTGGTCGAGTTCAGGAACGTGCTCCCGGGGAGCTACTGGCTGCTCGAAACCAAAGCCCCGAGCGGCTACTCGCTCCTGGCCACCCCCGTGAAGTTCACCATAGCGGCGAACGGCAGAATCACTTTGGACGCGGCCACCGCAGCAACGTCAGTAACGGCAAACAACCAAACGATAACCGTTTTGGATTTGGCGGCCGTCAAGCTTCCATCCGCCGGCGGCCCAGGAGCTGTCGGCATCTTCGGCGGGACCGCCCTCGGGATTCTCGCCCTCATAACTTCCCTCGCCCTCATCATCTTCAGGCGAGCGAACAAGACCCCACAAAACCAGACTCCTTAGCGCAGCTCGGCGCAAATCAATGGGGGAACAAGAAAGGAACACGATGAAACCATCGAAGGTGAGGCGCGGCATAATAGCCTCCTTGGCCGTTATTGCCTCAGCGAGCATGCTCGCCCTCGGGACGGGGGGTGCGCAGGCGGCGAACACCGCGAACATCGATCCGTCCAAGACGGCGTCGCTGACGATCCACAAGTATCAGAAGCCGGTTACGGCGACGAGCCTGCCGAGCGACGGGACGGCCCTGACGGCTGCCCAGTTGCAGG
>NZ_JBFBLA010000055.1:0-3907 GCF_040702485.1 Arthrobacter sp. NPDC080031 | reverse complement strand
ACTGCACCCGGGAGGGTGTGGGAGAGTAGGACACCGCCGGACAACCATTCACGGCCAGGCCCCGACACACACGTCGGGGCCTGACCCATTTAACACACGAACCGCACCGGGCCCGGCTCACATATCAACGGTTCCAGGCCGACGCCCGTTCACCTATATGCCCGAAATCCCACACCCCGGCTCACATATCAACGGTCACGGGCCAACGCCCGTTCACCTATATGCCCGAAATCCCACACCCCGGCTCACATATCAACGGTCACGGGCCAACGCCCGCTCACATATATGCCCGAAATCCCACACCCCGGCTCACGTATCAACGGTTCCGGGCGGACCCCGGCTCACCTATCGACCCCTCCGAGATACAGGTTCGCGTCGACCCTTACAATGTCAGGATGAGTAGCATGCAACAGGTTACTCCCGGAGTGTCGCTGACAGCCCAGGCCACAGACATGCTGCGGGCCGCAATCACGTCCGGCGAGATGACCCCCGGAGAGCACTATTCCGCGATTGGGCTAGCCGAGAGACTCGGCGTGTCCAGGACGCCGGTACGTGAGGCCCTGCAGCTGCTCGAGAAGGAGGGCATCGTCCGGATCGAGAAGAACCGCGGTGTCCGGGTGCTGCAGATTTCACTTGATGAGATTGTGCAGATCTTCCAGATACGAATTCTTCTTGAGCCCCCGGCAGCGGCTCGGGCCGCCGAGGTTGTCACCGAGGATGACCTTGAGCATTTCCGGGTGTTGCACGGGCGCATCCTGGACGCTGCGGCTGGCGATGATGGTCCCGGCACCCTGCAGGCGGACAAGGAATTCCACCTGTTTCTCATCGGCTTGGCGGGCAATCCCCGGCTGATGGCGCTGGATGGAGAACTCCGCAATCTCGTTCTCGCCCAAGGGTTGGTGACCATCCCGTCAATCCGAAGCACTCGGGACTTGGCTGACGACCGTCGAGGCATCCTGGAAGCATTGGAGCGACGGGACCCTCAAGCTGCATCGACGGCGGTTCGCGAACATGTCACCCGCACCGCCCGGCTTCTCATTACAGGTGTTTGCGCGAGAACGCCGGGACTGTCTGCTGATGCGTATCTTGCGAAGCTGGATCAACTGTCGCAATTCCGGGGCTGACTCCGATACGACGAGGAATTGTTTACACGACGGAGACATTCCCTTACAGTTGCATGCAACATACAACCATCAAGGGAGATGTGTCGTGACGTCTTCAGTGGGCAGGCCCCGCGGTCTGCCGCAGCCTTTGGCTGGCATTCGGATCGCGGACTTTTCGCGGGTTCTTGCGGGACCGTTGTGTTCCATGATGCTGGCCGACTACGGTGCCGAGGTCATCAAGATCGAAGGTCCTGCCGGCGACGATACCCGCGCGTGGATCCCGCCTGTGGAAGCTGATGGGACCGGCACCTATTTTGCAAGCGTCAACCGGAACAAGAAATCCGTTGTTGCCGATCTCAAGTCCGATGACGGGTTGAGCTATGCCCGCGCCCTCGTGGCCGGCTGCGACGTCGTCATCGAAAACTTCCGGCCTGGCGTCATGGCGAAATTCGGTCTGGATTATCAGACCGTCTCCGAGAGCCGGCCGGACATCGTCTATTGTTCGATCTCCGGCTTCGGGACCGGCGCCGGCGCAGATCTGCCCGGCTATGACCTGCTCGTGCAGGCGCTTGGCGGTCTGATGAGCATCACTGGCCAACCGGGAGGAGAACCCAGCAAGGTCGGGGTTGCGCTGGTCGACGTCCTCACAGGACAGAATGCGCTAGCCGGGATCCTGATGGCGCTGCGGGTTCGCGATGCCACGGGGACCGGCCAGCAAGTGCAGGTCAACCTCCTCTCCTCGCTCCTTGCAGCCCTGGTGAACCAGGGCGCGGCCGCCTTGGCCACGGGCAATTCGCCTGGCAGGCTCGGCAATGCCCACCCCAGCATCGCCCCCTATGAGACATTCCGCACTGGCGGCGGCACGCTCGCCATCGCTGTCGGCAACGACCGGCAGTTTGCGGCGCTGGCGTCAGCTCTAGGGCTCAGGGGTTTGCACGAGCAAGCGAGGTTCCTCACTAACGAACGCAGAGTAGCGTCCCGTGAGGAGCTTCGGATTGTGATCGAGGCTGCTCTCCAGGCTGACACTGCTGCCAGTTGGCAACGGAAAATGCTCGCTGCAGGTGTTCCTGCGGGCAGGGTCAACAACGTCGGCGAGGCCTTCGAACTGGCTGAGAGCCTGGGGCTGGAGCCATCAATCGTTGTCACCGATCCCGCAACAGGCCGGGAGTCCCGGCAGCTTGCCAACCCCATCCGGCTCTCCGAAGCAGCACCGGACTACCGGCAAGTTCCCCCGGCCCTTGGCGAGCACCAAGGGTCCATCTTCTAATCCCCAAGCACTTCCGTGAAAGGCGCATAAATGTCCGATATCAGCGATCTGATCGATTTTGATTCCCTCCTCAGCGCGGATGAATGTGCGCTGCGCGATTCGGTGCGCGCCTTCGTGGATAGCGAAATCAAGCCATACATCGCAACCTGGTATGAAAAGGCCATTTTCCCGCTGGAACTTGTCCCCGAACTCGCCAAAATGGGCCTACTGGGGATGCATCTAAAAGGCTACGGATGCGCCGGCCGATCCGCCGTCGAGTACGGCCTGGCCGGCGCGGAACTTGAGGCCGGCGACTCCGGTTTGCGCACTTTCGTCTCGGTGCAGGGCTCATTGGCGATGAGCGCGATCTACAAACACGGTTCGGATGAACAGAAGGCCGAATGGCTGCCGGCGATGGCCAGGGGGGAAGCGATCGGCTGCTTCGGCCTCACCGAGCCCGCTGCCGGCTCGGATCCAGGTGGCATGACTACGTTTGCGCACCGCGACGGTGGCGACTGGATCCTCAACGGAGCAAAACGCTGGATCGGCCTGGCGTCCGTAGCCAAAGTCGCCATCATCTGGGCCCAGACCGACGGCGGTGTCCGCGGCTTTGTAGTCCCTACCGAGACCGCTGGATTCACGGCTACGCCGATTGAGCCCAAACTGTCCATGCGAGCCTCCATCCAATGCGATATCGAATTGTCCAATCTGCGACTACCCGAGACTGCGGTGCTGCCGAACGTCGTCGGGCTCAAAGGCCCCTTCTCGTGCCTGAACGAGGCGCGCTACGGAATCATCTGGGGCGCCATGGGCGCCGCCCGCGATGCGTTCGAGGCAGCCCTCGACTACTCCAAGGGACGCCTGCAGTTTGGCAGACCGCTGGCCGGTTACCAGCTGACCCAGCAGAAGTTGGTTGACATGGCTCTGGAGATCAACAAGGGATTCCTCCTCGCCCTGCACCTCGGGCGCAAGAAGGACGGCGGCACGTTGCAACCGGACCAGATCTCAGTCGGCAAACTGAACAACTGCCGCGAGGCCATCAAAATTGCGCGCGAAGCCAGGACGATCCTCGGCGGCAATGGAATCACGCTGGACCACTCACCCTTGCGGCACGCTAACAACCTGGAATCCGTTCGCACCTATGAAGGCACCGACGAAGTCCACACCCTCATTTTGGGTAGCAAGCTCAGCGGTATCGCGGCCTTCCGTTAGGCGGGCCCGACGGCGGAACCCGCGTTCCGCCGTCGACGTCGCCGCGGCGTGGATTTGCGCGGTGTACTGAAGCCGTGTAATGTCTTCTAAGTCGCCGCGAGGGAGACAGCCTAGAGCTGGGAACCACGGGTGGCCACCCCTTCGAATTGAGCCCGGAACGGCTGATGCTTTGCGCGTCGCAATTCGAGGGGAATTCGAATTGTCAGCCCGAAATTGGTCGAAATACTGATTTGCTAAGCGGTGATGGTTCGGGTAAGTTTGAAAAGTTGCTCCGGAGCGATCCTGGACCCTGTGGGGTGTGGGTGGTGCCGGGTGTGTCTGTTGTTTGAGAACTCAATAGTGTGCC
>NZ_JBFBLA010000054.1:0-4694 GCF_040702485.1 Arthrobacter sp. NPDC080031 | reverse complement strand
CGTAAAACCCTTGTTATCAACGGCCATCGCCGGCTCCTTCAATCAACAGGCAATGAATGACTCACAACCAGCTTGACGAAGGGGGGCTCGCTCACTTGTGTGGGTGTTTGGCCGGACGCTCGCTCACTTGTGTGGCTGTTTGGCCGGACGCTCGCTCACTTCACTTGTGACGCCCTTTGCCCGGCATCAAGGTGGACATGCCCCTCACAATATTGGTGAGCGAGCGTCCTGGGGAAACCGTGTATTGGTGAGCGAGGGTTTGAGGGAAAGCCGCCATAGGTGAGCGGGCGTCAGGCGGGGCGGGCTTCGCTCAACTCGAGGCGGCTCCGGTATTCCACGGCTTGCTTGCTGATGGGGTCAACGAATCGGATGCCACGGGCGAGCAGCTGCAGCGGCTTGGAATAGTCGTCCGGAGCCTTGTCCAGGAGTTCGGGGTAGAACGCGTCGTTCACTATTCCCAGCCCGAGCGAAGCCATGTGCACGCGAAGCTGGTGGGTCTTGCCGGTGTGGGGCTCAAGCCGGTACAGCGCTCGGCGAGCCACGCCGCCGTCGTGAGTGCCGCCGTCGAACGTTCTCAACAGCTCAATACGCGTTTCCGCGTTGGGCTCGCCCTCGATGACTTCCGCGAGAAGGTAGCTGCGGGATTTGGTCATGCGGTTACGCACGACGGCGGGGAACCCGACGGCGGGAAAGCCTGCGGCGGGTGCCGCGGCGGAGACGCACTCGTACTCCTTTTGCACCTGCCGTTTTTCGAAGAGGACCTGGTACTTGCCGCGGGTGTCCGGGTTGGTGGAGAGCAGCAACACCCCGGCGGTCATGCGGTCGAGGCGGTGCATAGGGATGAGGTCCGGCAGGTCGAGCTGGTTCCGGAGCCGGACGAGCGCGGATTCCTGGATGTAGGTCCCGCCCGGGGTGGTCGGCAGGAAGTGGGGCTTGTCGACGACCAGGAGGTGCTCGTCCTGGTGGAGGATGTTGATCTCCACTGGCATCCGGGTCTCCGGCGGGAGGGTGCGGTAGTACCAAATGAAGGTGTGTTCTTCGAGGGGGGTGCAGCGGTCAAGGGCCGCGCCGCCTTCTCCGACGATTTCGCCGGCGTCGAACCTGTCCTCGATGCCTTGGGGGTCGATATGGCCCCAGCGGTGCATCATGTAGTCCATTGCGGTGTCCCAAGGCCCCTCGTCCGGGAGGCGCAGACGGGTGGCGTTGACGCCGTCGCGCACTGGAAGGGGGGATTGCATCACCGGTCCATTCTACCGGGGGTGCAACAAGGGCCGCCCCGGAGCGTGCAACAAGGGCCGCCCCGGGGGCCGCTAACACCTAGTACGTTGTGCCGCCCGGCAAGATGACGGGTTTGATGGGCTGCTGGTTGAAGTTGAAGTCGTTCACCAAGTTGCCGAGCTGGGGGTTGTCCTCACGGACGCCGGGCCGGGGATCTGGCCGTCCGTCCGTGGCCGGGTCGAGGCGTTGGCCGTGGAGGAAGTCGTCTTCGATGAACTTGGCGTAGGCGTCGTGGCTGAGTGTCTGGTGGTCGATGTTGCCTTGTTTCGCGTAGGGGCTGATGACGATTCCCGGGACCCGGAGGCCGTAGCCGTTTTGGTCGACGGTGGGCGGGGTGACGTGGTCGTAAAAACCGCCCCAGTCATCCCACGAAAGGAAAATGGCGGTGCTGTTCCAGTCAGGGCCGGACATGACGGCATTGATCAGGCCCGTGACGTACGCCTGCCCGGTGCTGATCAGCGCCGGAGGGTGTTCGCTGACCGCTGCGGTGGGGTCGATCCAGCTCACGGCGGGCAAGGTGCCATTTTTGGCGGCGGCGTAGAAGTTGGTGAGGGACTGGATGTTGCCGAGCTGGCCGTCCTGTTTCACGGTGTCGAAGTAGGGTAGCGGATTCCAAATGCCCGGTGTCTTCGCGTTCTGGGCGACGGGAGCGCAGGACATGGCTGCGTCGTCCTGGCAGTCGGGCTCGGTGCCGTTGAAGACGTAGTAGGCCCAGGGCACGTTTTGTTTGTGCAGCAAGTAGGTGAGATCGGTCCAGGCGTAGTCAGGGGGAGCAAGCAGTTTCGCGGCGGCCAGCAGTTTTTGTTTGAGCGCTTCGGGGAGGGCTGCTTTGTCGATCGCGGCCTGGCAACTCGCATAGGAATCCGAGCCGGCGCAGTTTTGCGCGATGAGGGTGTGCAGTTGGGCGGCCATGTCCGGGGTGATCCCCGCCGCAGCGAGTGCGTCCTGGCAGGCCTTGTTTTGCAGGCCGGCCCGGCATTTGCCGATGAGGGTGGACTGGATCGCGGAGCTGAAGTCCGGCGGACTGCCCGGATTCTGGAGGGCGTTCACGCAGGATTGCGGGTCGCCCGTCCGGGTGCATTTGGCCGACCATTCCGAGACCATGTACAGGTGCTCGGGCAGGCTCCAGGAGGCATTGGGTTCGAACATGTGGTCCTGCAACGTGAAGTCCTTGGCATACGCCCAGTAGTTGGGGAGGTCGCGAGCGTCGTGGTAGCCCATCACGTCGCTTTGCTTGCCGCCCGCGCAGGCTGGGGCGTTCGGTGCGCAGTTGGTTGAGGCCTTCTCGGCTTGCGCGATGAAGCCGTCCATTTTCCCGCCGTTGATGTCCGCCGCGGCATTGCTCTGGCTGTGCGGTCCACCGGAGTTCCGGTCAGCGGGGTCGTAGTACGGTTTCACGCACGAGCCGTGGGCCGGATCGGGAACGCACACCGCGGGGGAGCCGTCCTGCATCGGTATCCCGTCCGCTCCGGGGAAGGTCCCGAAGTAGCTGTCGAACGAACGGTTCTCCTGCATGATGACGATGACATGCTGGATCTTCGAAATCCCCGTATCTACGGCAGAGGAGCCCGCCGTATCCGGGGCTCCCGTACCCGGGGTCCCCGCCGCCACTGGCGTCCGGGACCAGGAGGCGCCGAAAAAGACGGCAGCGCCCACAAGCGCGATAACCGCGACAATGGACAACGCGGCGAGGCCAGGACGCCGTAACGCCCAAGCCCGAATCCGCCCCCTGCGAGGCCCGATTAGCTTATCGGCTCCGGACCCAGCGGGCGGACTATTGAACCTCATCTTGCACCTCATGGACAGGGATACCCGCAGGCTACTCCTTCAGCGATCGCAGCGGTACAGGCCGGCAGGGCTCCGCCCGACGGCGTCCCGCAGCCTCCCGACGAGAAAAAAGTTCTTGACAAGAAAAGTTGTCGGTGGGCACAATGGAAGCATGTTGGACATCGAAGTGATCGAGGACCCCGCCGCGGCGGAAGCCTCGCTGGACCCGATCCGCACGCGCATTCTGCAGGAGCTTGTCGAGCCCGGATCCGCCACCCAGCTGGCGGTCAAGGTGGGCCTGCCCCGGCAGAAGGTCAACTACCATCTCAAGGCCCTTGAGCGGCATGGGCTCGTCGAGCTTGTGGAGGAACGGAAGAAAGGCAACGTCACCGAACGCGTTTTGCGCGCGACGGCGGCGTCATACCTGATCTCGCCGGTGGCACTTGCATCCGTGGCGCCGGATCCCCGACGCTTCTCGGACCGCTTTTCCGCCTTCTGGCTCCTTGCCCTCGCGGCCCGGACGGTCCAGGAGATGGGCAAGTTGATAGCGGGCGCGGCCGCGGCCAAGAAGACGCTTGCGAGCTTCGCGATCGACGGCGAGATCACCTTCCGCTCGGCGTCGGACCGCGCCGCTTTTGCCGAGGAACTTGGCGTCGCGGTGACCCGGCTCGTGGACAAGTACCACGACGGCGGTGCTTCCGCGCTGGCGAGCGGCGCACGCAAGCACCGGCTCGTCGTCGTACTTCATCCCGCACTCAAGACAAATACACAGCACTCTCCAGAAAAGGAACAGGACAATGACTGACAACCGTGAATTCGAAATCGTGGCCGACACTGAACTGCCCGGCACTCCTGAACGGGTCTGGCAGGCTGTCACCAAGGACACCTCGGCCTGGATGTTCCCCACCGATCAGTGGCCGGCCGTGAAGACCGTGGACGAATACCCCAGCCACCTCGTGACCCGCATGGACGGGCCGGACGGCTGGTTCAACCAGCTCGAGCACGTACTCGAACCGCTCGAGGGCGGCCGTGCCAAGCTGCACTATGTCCACAGCGGCATCTTCGCGGACAACTGGGAGGAGCAGTACGACGGCGCCAGCAAGCACACCGAGTTCTACCTGCACACCCTAGGCCAGTACCTCCAGTACTTTGACGGCAAGCCCGTGGTATTCACCGACATCCAGGGACCGGCGTCCTCGCAGACGCCCGACGGTTTCGTGCAACTGAAAAAGGCCCTCGGCGTGGACGGCGTTGCGCAAGGTTCAACGGTTCAGGTGGACGTCGACGGCGTGGGTCGGCTGAGCGGGGAGCTCGACTTCTCCAATCAGCACTTCCTGGGCCTGCGGACCGCCGACACGCTGTACCGCTTCTTCGGCCGCAACTCCTTCGGAGCCCCCGTGGGCATGACGGTTCACGATTTCAGCGGCAGCGGCGACTCCGAACTGACCGCGAAGGCCTGGGGCGCGTTCCTGGAGAAGGTGTACGCCTAGAGCCTGATTCCGCACCGCCCAACTGACTCGCAGTTAATGTCGTTTTGCCCTCGGCAAAGTCATATGGTCGTAGCAACGCAGGGGGTTTAGGCTGCCTGCAGCAGCTGGTTGAGCCGGTTGGCTGGGGTTTGTAGGTTGAGGGTGGGCCGTGGCCGGCGG
>NZ_JBFBLA010000053.1:1790-5248 GCF_040702485.1 Arthrobacter sp. NPDC080031 | reverse complement strand
GTGTGTCGGGGCCTGGCCGTGAATGGTTGTCCGGCGGTGTCCTACTCTCCCACACCCTCCCGGGTGCAGTACCATCGGCGCTGTGGGTCTTAGCTTCCGGGTTCGGAATGGGACCGGGCGTTTCCCCCACGCTATGACCGCCGTAACCCTGTTACCCGACCCCGCGGGCACCGTGTGGTGCGGGGGTGGGAAGTCTTTGTGGTTACAACTTTGTGGTGTTGGTATTCAGTTATTGGTTGGTTCCGGCGAGCAACGGGTTGTTGTTCGGGAACCACATAGTGGACGCAAGCAGTGATCGTGTTTGTGTGGTGTAAGTTGTCGGCCTATTAGTACCGGTCAGCTTCAACAGTCGTTGGTCCTGTCTTCCACATCCGGCCTATCAACCCAGTGGTCTGGCTGGGGGCCTCTCACACACGAGGTGCATGGAAATCTCATCTTGAAGCGAGCTTCCCGCTTAGATGCTTTCAGCGGTTATCCCATCCGAACGTAGCTAATCAGCGGTGCACTTGGCAGTACAACTGACACACCAGAGGTTCGTCCGTCCCGGTCCTCTCGTACTAAGGACAGCCCTTCTCAAATTTCCTGCGCGCGCAGCGGATAGGGACCGAACTGTCTCACGACGTTCTAAACCCAGCTCGCGTACCGCTTTAATGGGCGAACAGCCCAACCCTTGGGACCTACTCCAGCCCCAGGATGCGACGAGCCGACATCGAGGTGCCAAACCATGCCGTCGATATGGACTCTTGGGCAAGATCAGCCTGTTATCCCCGAGGTACCTTTTATCCGTTGAGCGACGGCCATTCCACAATGTACCGCCGGATCACTAGTCCCGACTTTCGTCCCTGCTTGAGATGTCTCTCTCACAGTCAAGCTCCCTTGTGCACTTACACTCGACACCTGATTGCCAACCAGGCTGAGGGAACCTTTGGGCGCCTCCGTTACTTTTTAGGAGGCAACCGCCCCAGTTAAACTACCCATCAGGCACTGTCCCTGACCCGGATCACGGGCCGAAGTTAGATGTCCAAAGTGACCAGAGTGGTATTTCAACGATGACTCCACCCCCACTGGCGTGAGGGCTTCAACGTCTCCCACCTATCCTACACAAGCCACTCCGAACACCAATACCAAACTATAGTAAAGGTCTCGGGGTCTTTCCGTCCTGCTGCGCGTAACGAGCATCTTTACTCGTACTGCAATTTCGCCGAGTTTATGGTTGAGACAGCGGGGAAGTCGTTACTCCATTCGTGCAGGTCGGAACTTACCCGACAAGGAATTTCGCTACCTTAGGATGGTTATAGTTACCACCGCCGTTTACTGGGGCTTAAATTCTCAGCTTCGCCTTGCGGCTAACCGGTCCTCTTAACCTTCCAGCACCGGGCAGGAGTCAGTCCGTATACATCGTCTTGCGACTTCGCACGGACCTGTGTTTTTAGTAAACAGTCGCTTCCCCCTGGTCTCTGCGGCCCCGATCCCCTCCCACCAGCACGTGGTGTTCAAGGTTGGGGCCCCCCTTCTCCCGAAGTTACGGGGGCATTTTGCCGAGTTCCTTAACCATAATTCTCTCGATCGCCTTGGTATTCTCTACCTGATCACCTGTGTCGGTTTGGGGTACGGGCGGCTGGGACCTCGCGCCGATGCTTTTCTAGGCAGCATAGGATCACCGGATCCCCCCATGACGGGGGTCCCATCAGATCTCAGGCACGTCATCAAAGACACAGCGACGGATTTGCCTATCGCTGACCCTACATCCTTAGACCGGGGCAACCATCGCCCGGCCCGGCTACCTTCCTGCGTCACACCTGTTAATACGCTTACCTCCCGGGATCAGGTCCCGCGCTCGGCCAAAACCCCCACACCACAAGGGTGCTGGGGCAGGCTCCGGGCGGTTAGTATCCCCCGCTTGGCATGGGCGGTCCTTCGCCGGTACGGGAATATCAACCCGTTGTCCATCGACTACGCCTGTCGGCCTCGCCTTAGGTCCCGACTTACCCAGGGCAGATTAGCTTGACCCTGGAACCCTTGATCATTCGGCGGACGGGTTTCTCACCCGTCTTTCGCTACTCATGCCTGCATTCTCACTCGTGTAGGCTCCACCGCTGGTTTACACCGCGACTTCACCGCCCACACGACGCTCCCCTACCACTCCAGACGACTGAACCACGAAGGCTTGTCTACTATCTGAAATCCACAACTTCGGCGGTGTACTTGAGCCCCGCTACATTGTCGGCGCGGAATCACTTGACCAGTGAGCTATTACGCACTCTTTCAAGGATGGCTGCTTCTAAGCCAACCTCCTGGTTGTCTTCGCAACTCCACATCCTTTCCCACTTAGCACACGCTTAGGGGCCTTAGTTGGTGGTCTGGGCTGTTTCCCTCTCGACTATGAAGCTTATCCCCCACAGTCTCACTGCTGCGCTCTCACTTACCGGCATTCGGAGTTTGGCTGACGTCAGTAACCTTGTAGGGCCCATCGGCCATCCAGTAGCTCTACCTCCGGCAAGAAACACGCAACGCTGCACCTAAATGCATTTCGGGGAGAACCAGCTATCACGGAGTTTGATTGGCCTTTCACCCCTACCCACAGCTCATCCCCTCCATTTTCAACTGAAGTGGGTTCGGTCCTCCACGACGTCTTACCGTCGCTTCAACCTGGCCATGGGTAGATCACTCCGCTTCGGGTCTAGATCACGCCACTACACTCGCCCTGTTCAGACTCGCTTTCGCTACGGCTACCCCACACGGGTTAACCTCGCGACGTAACACTAACTCGCAGGCTCATTCTTCAAAAGGCACGCCGTCACCAGAATCAGACTGGCTCCGACGGATTGTAAGCACACGGTTTCAGGTACTGTTTCACTCCCCTCCCGGGGTACTTTTCACCTTTCCCTCACGGTACTGGTCCGCTATCGGTCATTAGGAAGTATTTAGGCTTATCAGGTGGTCCTGACAGATTCACACGGGATTTCTCGGGCCCCGTGCTACTTGGGATCCTCTCCAGGCGGCACACAACATTACGGTTACGGGGCTAACACCCTCTCCGGCCGGCCTTTCAAGACCGTTCACCTATGCTCATGCTCTCACCCCACCGGTCCGGCAGAACCAGTACGGAAAGTCCCACAACCCCGCCCATGCAACGCCCGCCGGCTATCACACATGGAACGGTTTAGCCTCATCCGCGTTCGCTCGCCACTACTAACGGAATCACTCTTGTTTTCTCTTCCTGCGGGTACTGAGATGTTTCACTTCCCCGCGTTCCCCCCACGCACCCTATGTGTTCAGATGCGGGTCACCAGATCACCTCGCAGCGTCTGGCGGGGTTTCCCCATTCGGACATCCTGGGATCACCGTTCGGTTATCAACTCCCCCAGGCTTATCGCAGATTCCTACGTCCTTCTTCGGCTCCTAATGCCAAGGCATCCACCGTGTGCCCTTAAAAACTTGACCACACAAGATCAAAC
>NZ_JBFBLA010000053.1:0-1693 GCF_040702485.1 Arthrobacter sp. NPDC080031 | reverse complement strand
AAGAAGGACGGCCACGCACGCACGGACCATGCAGCCAGGAAACCAGAAACAGACAAACCCGGAACACGACACGCAACCCCTACAGGCCACGCACCACCCCGGCCCTGTTGCCTCAGGACCCAACAGTGTGCCAAACACGAAAACCGGTCCCCTCCCGCCCCGCACCGTTCCACAACACCCCCCACCACAAAGGCACAAGGGGCATCCGTACTAAACACAGGACAAAAACAAACCGGCCGCTATCTGCTGATATTCCACCCATGAGCACCCACCGCAGAACAGACGCCTGCGCAATGGGCTTTGCTTCCACACACCCCCAAACCCGGCCATGCGACCGGACAGGGAGCGATAATGGTGCTCCTTAGAAAGGAGGTGATCCAGCCGCACCTTCCGGTACGGCTACCTTGTTACGACTTAGTCCCAATCGCCGGTCCCACCTTCGACGGCTCCCCCCACAAGGGTTAGGCCACCGGCTTCGGGTGTTACCAACTTTCGTGACTTGACGGGCGGTGTGTACAAGGCCCGGGAACGTATTCACCGCAGCGTTGCTGATCTGCGATTACTAGCGACTCCGACTTCATGGGGTCGAGTTGCAGACCCCAATCCGAACTGAGACCGGCTTTTTGGGATTAGCTCCACCTCACAGTATCGCAACCCTTTGTACCGGCCATTGTAGCATGCGTGAAGCCCAAGACATAAGGGGCATGATGATTTGACGTCGTCCCCACCTTCCTCCGAGTTGACCCCGGCAGTCTCCTATGAGTCCCCGGCCGAACCGCTGGCAACATAGAACGAGGGTTGCGCTCGTTGCGGGACTTAACCCAACATCTCACGACACGAGCTGACGACAACCATGCACCACCTGTAAACCGACCGCAAGCGGGGCACCTGTTTCCAGGCGTTACCGGTTCATGTCAAGCCTTGGTAAGGTTCTTCGCGTTGCATCGAATTAATCCGCATGCTCCGCCGCTTGTGCGGGCCCCCGTCAATTCCTTTGAGTTTTAGCCTTGCGGCCGTACTCCCCAGGCGGGGCACTTAATGCGTTAGCTACGGCGCGGAAAACGTGGAATGTCCCCCACACCTAGTGCCCAACGTTTACGGCATGGACTACCAGGGTATCTAATCCTGTTCGCTCCCCATGCTTTCGCTCCTCAGCGTCAGTTAATGCCCAGAGACCTGCCTTCGCCATCGGTGTTCCTCCTGATATCTGCGCATTTCACCGCTACACCAGGAATTCCAGTCTCCCCTACATCACTCTAGTCTGCCCGTACCCACTGCAGAACCGGAGTTGAGCCCCGGTCTTTCACAGCAGACGCGACAAACCGCCTACGAGCTCTTTACGCCCAATAATTCCGGATAACGCTTGCGCCCTACGTATTACCGCGGCTGCTGGCACGTAGTTAGCCGGCGCTTCTTCTGCAGGTACCGTCACCTTGCGGCTTCTTCCCTACTGAAAGAGGTTTACAACCCGAAGGCCGTCATCCCTCACGCGGCGTCGCTGCATCAGGCTTTCGCCCATTGTGCAATATTCCCCACTGCTGCCTCCCGTAGGAGTCTGGGCCGTGTCTCAGTCCCAGTGTGGCCGGTCACCCTCTCAGGCCGGCTACCCGTCGTCGCCTTGGTAGGCCATTACCCCACCAACAAGCTGATAGGCCGCGAGTCCATCCAAAACCGCAAAAGCTTTCCACCACCA
>NZ_JBFBLA010000052.1:0-7942 GCF_040702485.1 Arthrobacter sp. NPDC080031 | reverse complement strand
CCCACCCTCAACCTACAAACCCCAGCCAACCGGCTCAACCAGCTGCTGCAGGCAGCCTAAACCCCCTGCGTTGCTACGACCAGTTGACTTTGCCCCCTCAAAACGACAACAACTGCGAGTTACTTGGGTCTCAGCCGGCGGCGCGGAGGTCGCCGTGTCGCGGGAGGTCACCTGAAGCAACGCCGCGCAACCCGGCGAAAGGCTTCTAAACGAATGTTGGGTCACGCCCCGCTGCCTGCCTAACCTCGATGCACGTGGTGTACCCGAGAGGCCAGGGAGCTGCCTGCAAAGCAGCGCACGCGGGTTCGAATCCCGCCACCACGTCTGATGTGTCGCCCTGCATCCCAAGCCTTTACTGCCCGCCCCGCGCCAGCCATCATGAAATCAGGCGCAGGACTTCGCCGACCGCTACAGCACGGCCGCTCCTTGCGCGGCGGAGGCGCAGCGACATGTCATCCAGGATCGAGCACGCGGACCACGCCTTGGGAGGCACTTCCCCCGGGGACCCGGACCGATTCCTGACCGACTACTACGAGCACGTGGCCGATGATGATGTCCGCAACTACACCACGGACACGCTCCTGGAGCGTGCGCGGTACCACCGCTCACTGGCGGAACGGCGGGCTCCAGGGCAAGCTGTGATCGGCGTCCTGAACGAAGCCGACGCCAGCCTCGTAGCGATTGTCACCGAGGACATGCCCTACCTTGTCCCCTCGGTCACCGCGGAAATTGCCAGGGACAACGCCTCCATCCGGCTCCTGGTCCACCCCACTTTTACGGTCTCCCGGGATGCGGGTACCCATCGCCTGACCGGCATCCGCCGCGGTCCCCTGCGGACGGGACTGCCCTCCGGCGTCGAGCCTTCCGCCTGGGCCACCCCTATGGACCACGACGACGGCGGCCCGCTCACGGAGGCTTGGATCGCCGTCGAGATTTCCCGGCTCGCTGACGAGGCGAGTGCAGAACACCTCGTTGAACGGCTGCAGACCGTCCTTGGCGATGTCCGGGCCGCCGCGGAAGACGCGGCCGCCATCCATCAGGAGCTTGTCGACGAGATCCGCAGCTTGGACGCGGTGTCCCAGGCCGCCCCCGCAGCGCGGGAGGCCCAGGAGTTGTTGCGCTGGCTCGACGACGGGAATTTCGTGTTTCTCGGGTACCGCGGCCGAAGGGGTCTTGGGCTGCTCAGGAATGTGCCGGCCACCGCGCCCCCAGGCGGGCCGTCCCCAAAACCTGGCACGCCTCCCGTCCTCACGCTCACCAAATCGACGCTCCGCTCGACGGTCCTCCGGCGCGCCTACCTCGACGAAATCAGCCTGGCGACGGGCAGCAAAAGCGAGCGCACTTTCGTTGGCCTTTTCGCGCCCAGCTCGGCGTCCCGCTCGGCACTCCAGATTCCCGTCATCCGGGACACTGTGAACGAGGTGCTGCGGACGTTCGGCTACCCGCCCGAATCACACCGAGGCAAGGAACTACTGGCGGTGGTGGAGGCCTATCCCCGCGACGAACTTTTCCACATCGACGCGCGGCAGCTGGCCGAGCACGCGCGGGACATCCTGCGCCTCCAAGAACGGCACAGCACCCGGTTGTTCCTTCGCCTCGACTCGCACAGCCGGTTCATGACGGCACTGGTCTTCCTGCCGCGCCAACGTTTCAGCACGGCCGTCCGGCTCAACATTGAACGCGAACTTCGCGAGGCCTTCGGCTCCGAAGCGATCGAGTTCGAGCTCCGCCTGGGCGAATCCGCCATGGCCCGGGTGTTCTTCCGGGTTCTGTTGCCCCGCGAGGGGGCGCCCGCCGTCGTCGACCCTGCTGCACTTGAGCAGCGGATCATCGCCGCCACAAGGTCCTGGGCTGAAGGCCTGGACGAAGCCCTGCGGGCGAGGTTCCCCGCGGCCGAGGCTACCCGGCTGTCCCGGCAATGGGCCACCGCATTTCCGGCCAGCTACAAGGCAGACTACGAGGTGGAGGACGCGGTTCAGGACATCGTCCGGTTCGAGAGTTTCGCGCCCCGCGACGGGGACATGACGGACGGCGGCACCGCAGACCCGCTGCTCACCGTCTACCGGCGTCCGGGGACTGCCGTCCTCGCCGAAGATGCGCGGATTCGGCTCTATCTGACCCGCCCGCAGAGCCTGAGCCAGATTTTGCCGTTCTTCCACAACCTGGGCTTGCGCGTCCTGGACCAGCGTCCGTTCGATGTGCAGCGTGCCGACGGGCGGTCCTTCTTCCTCTACGATCTCGGCCTCGTCTATCCGCGCGGAGTTGATCCCGTGGGTACCGGCGATCTGCTGGCCGCTTCGTTCTGTGCTGCGATGCGGGGAGACGCGGAGTCCGACGCCTTCGATGCCCTGGTCATCCGGGAGGGGATCGACTGGCGGCGGACGGCTATCCTGCGCGCGTATGCGAAGTATCTTCGGCAGCTGGGGAGCACCAATTCCTACGGGTTCATCGCGGATACCCTCCGTGAGAACGTACGTGCAACCCACGCCCTGCTTTCGCTGTTCGAAGCGAAGTTCGATCCGGACCGGTTCGAACCCGATCTGTTCGATCCTGAACTGCGCGCGCCGACGCCTGCTGAGCCCACGCCGTCTCAGCAGATTCCGCTTGGAAGCGATCTGTTCGAAACGGACCGCAGCAGGTACAGCTCGCGGACCCAGGCCACGAACGCGGCCCGCAAGGAACTGGCGGAAGCGATCGACGCCGTACCGGTCCTCGACGCCGACCGGCTGCTTCGTTCTCTGGCGAGCCTTGTGGAGGGCACCCTGCGCACCAACTTCTACCTGAACAAGCCGTATTTGAGTTTCAAGCTCAATCCATCCTCCATCCCCGCCGCACCGGCACCCCGGCCACAGTTCGAAATCTGGGTCTACTCGCCGCGGGTGGAAGGCGTCCACTTGCGTTTCGGCCCGATAGCGCGCGGAGGATTGCGTTGGTCCGACCGCCGTGAGGACTTCCGCACGGAGGTCCTGGGACTCGTGAAAGCCCAGACGGTGAAAAACGCCGTCATCGTTCCCACCGGAGCCAAGGGCGGTTTCTATCCCAAACAGCTCCCGGACCCGGGCGAGGACCGGGCGGCTTGGTTGGCCGAGGGCCAGGAAAGCTACCGGATCTTCGTTCGCGGACTGCTGGACGTTACGGACAACCTGGTTGCCGAGCCCGACGGCGGTTCGAGCGGCCGCGTCGTTCCGCCGGCCCGCGTGGTGAGGCACGACGGCGACGACTACTACCTCGTGGTCGCCGCGGACAAGGGCACGGCCACGTTCTCCGACATCGCCAACGCCCTGGCCGCAGAGTACGGGTTCTGGCTGGGCGATGCGTTCGCGTCCGGCGGTTCGGTGGGCTATGACCACAAACAGATGGGCATCACGGCCCGCGGCGCCTGGGAATCCGTGCGGCACCACTTCAAAGAACTCCTGATCGACTCCGACGCGGAGGACTTCACGGTGGTGGGCATCGGCGACATGAGCGGCGATGTGTTCGGCAACGGCATGCTGCTCTCGAACCACATCAAGCTGGTGGCAGCCTTCGATCACCGGCACATCTTCCTGGATCCCACCCCGGACCCAGCCACGTCCTTCGCCGAGCGGAAACGGCTCTTCAAGCTCCCCCGCTCGTCCTGGGCCGACTACAACCCCGCGAAGCTCAGTCCGGGTGGAGGGGTGTTCTCCCGGGCCGAGAAGTCAATCAGCCTCACCGAACCGGTCCGCCTCGCCTTGGGACTGGATGAGGGCACGACGGCGATGAGCCCGCCTGAGCTGCTTAGGGCCGTCCTCACGGCCCCCGTCGACCTGCTTTACAACGGCGGCATCGGCACCTATGTCAAGGCTTCCACCGAGACGCACGCCGACGTCGGAGACAAGTCAAACGATGCCATCCGGGTGGACGCAACCCAGCTGCGGACCCGGATCATCGCCGAGGGTGGCAATCTCGGCATCACCCAACGCGGCAGGATCGAGGCTGCCCTGGCCGGAATCCTTGTGAACACCGACGCCATCGACAACTCCGCCGGCGTGGACTGCTCAGACCACGAGGTGAACATCAAGATCTTCCTGGACCGGATGATCGCCGCGGGCAAAATGTCCCCGAACGAAAGGACGAAATTCCTGCACTCGCTCCAGGACGAGGTGGGACGGCTCGTCCTGAAAACCAACGTTGACCAGAACGTCCTCCTTATCAATGACAAGCAACTGGTGCTCGCGTGGAGCCCGAGCTTCGAACGGACCATGGACTGGCTCGACTCGACCACTGACCTGGACCGGGAGCTCGAGTGCCTGCCGACCACCAAGGAAATCCAGGCACGCGTAGGGACCGGAGTTGGCCTGACCTCACCGGAACTCGCCGTGCTGGCGGCCTATGCCAAGATCGAGCTGGCCCGGGAACTGACGGAGGGCGGGCTCGCAGACGATCCATGGTTTTCGCAGACGCTGCGCGATTATTTCCCTCGCCAACTTTCGGAACGGTTCGGCGATGAGCTGTCTACACATCCCTTGCGCCGTCAAATCGTCGCCACGGTGGTGGCCAACGACATGATCAACCTCGGCGGCATAGCCTTCGCGTTCCGTGCCATGGAGGAAACCACGGTTTCGGCGGCCGCTGTGGCGCGTGGATTCGTGGTCATGCGCCGAATCTGGGGCTTCGATTCGGTCACCGAGGCCCTGGCCCGGGTGCCGGCAAACATCCCCATCGAATATGGATGCGCCGTGGCCCTGGACATGCGCCGTCTCCTCGACCGGTCCACCCGTTGGTACGTCACCCACGATTTCCGCGACAAGCCCATAGCGGACGCCTTTGCCCGGCTCGAACGGCCCATGTCGCTGATGCGGGCTAATTTCACGCGCTTCCTGCACGGGATCAACCTGCAACACTCGTTGACGCGCCTTGCCCACTCGGATTCTGTCGGCTTGCCGCACGAACTGGGCCTTCGAGCCTCGGAACTTCTCGTCAGCTACGGCCTCCTGGACATTTCCGCGATTGCCGAGGAATTGCAGGAGCCCGTTGAGGGCGTGGCCGAGGTCTACTTTGCCGTGTTCGAACGGATTTCGGCCATCCCCTTGTTGGAACACATCACGCTGTTACCGCGGGACACCCACTGGGAGGCCTTGGCCCGGGCAGCCCTCCGCGACGACATGTACCTGGTCCTCGCCGACATGACCAAGGCCGTGGTCCGGCACACTCCCCGCTCCCCGGAGGCAACCGCCGACCCGGTGGAGAGGATCATGGACTGGGAACGCGGAAACATCGAACAACTCGCCCGCATCCAGGACACCATCAAGGAAGCCATCAAGCCCGGTCCGGTGGACATCGCGGCACTCTCCGTCGCAGTGAAGCTCCTGCGCGCCATGGTCCGCCGGTGATCCAGCTCCCAGAATGACAGACATCCCATGACTCTTTGCTATCTTTTATGCAGGAATTGCCGCTCCCCCCGCGGCATCCTGCAGAAGGAGGCCCCCCAATGAGCACCGCCACATTAGAAAACAACGAGATCCATCTGTCCTTTGCGTCCGTCGACGAAGTCCATGCAGGACTTGACGAAGCCGTCAGCACGCTCATCGAAGCCGCTGCCGACAACGGCCGCTGCGGGATCCTGGTGACCCGCCGGGAGCCCGGAAGCTACACGGTTGCCTTGGACGAGTCGGTCCCGTTCGGCCAGACCCGCGAGGTCCTCGCCGCCTAGGAACGGTCCTAGGAAAGGTACAGACAACAAAACCGGGGCTTGTTTTCCAGACCACGCCAAGACGGCGCGGAATGGAAAACAAGCCCCGGTTTTTTGCAGGTCACTACACCCGGCGCAACTCCACGCCGTCGGACTTCATGAAAAGCTGTTTGGCGGCTTCATCGGCGCCAGGTCCTGCGGGTTCAAGCCACACAACGTTGCCGCTGCCCGAGACTTCCTGCACCTCCCCCGCAGCGACCACATGTGCGTGCCTTACGACTTCGATCCGCTCCCCCACCTTCAGCGTTCCCCAGTTGGAAACGACGGCGGACTGTGCGATTCGCCTGGACAGAACTGTCCCGCGTGCCTTCATTGAACTTCTACCCCTTTGTGGATGTTCGTTACTTCAGTTGTGAACGGATGTTCCCCGGCAGGCCCACGACATCGTCGGCGTGGACATGCCGTACCCCATAAGTTCTACTACACAGAAAGCGCCCCGGGGCACGTATTGCCAAACATTTCCGGGGCGCTTCCTATTGTTCACTCGAACAGTATTTTGTTCGGCGTCAGGCGAGAATTCCGACGGCGGATTCGGCGGCCGTTCGCACGTCGCCAGCGCCTACCAGACGGTCCGCCGCTTCCAGCTCAGGTGAGAGGAAACGGTCAGTTCCCGGACCGTCGACGACGCCCCGCAGCACCTCGATCACGGCGGTGCCCGCCGGCCCCGGAGTGAGTTCGCCGCCGGACAGTTTGGTGCGGATGTCGAGGGCGCGGGCGCTCGTGACGAGTTCCACAGCCAGGACGCGGCGCAGGTTCTCGATGGCCTTGCGCAGCTTGCGGGCAGCATGCCACCCCATGGAAACGTGGTCTTCCTGCATGGCGGAGCTCGGGATGGAGTCCACCGACGCCGGGACGGCCAGGCGCTTGTTGTCCGAGACGAGTCCGGCCTGGGTGTACTGGGCAATCATGAGGCCCGAGTCCACTCCGGGATCGTCGGCAAGGAAGGCCGGGAGGCCGTGGGAGCGGGCCGGGTCCAGCATGCGGTCCGTGCGGCGCTCTGCGATGGAGGACAGGTCCGCGACGGCGATGGCCAGGAAGTCCAGCACGTAGGCGACCGGGGCGCCGTGGAAGTTGCCGTTGGAAGACACCCGGCCGTCCGGGAGCACCACAGGGTTGTCAATGGCCGCGGCCAGCTCTCGGGAGGCCACGAGTTCAGCGTGCGTCACGGTGTCGCGGACCGCGCCGGCCACCTGGGGTGCGCAGCGGAGCGAGTACGCATCCTGGACCTTGGTGTCATTGACGCGGTGCGAAGCAACGATCGGCGAGTTCGAAAGCACCCGCAGCATGTTGTCCGCGCTGGCAGCCTGGCCCGGGTGGGGACGCAGGGCCGCGTGCAGCTCCGGGAGGAACACCTGGTCCGTCCCGAGCAGCGCCTCGACGCTGAGCGCGGCGGTGATGTCCGCCGTCGTGAGCAGCAGGTGCAGGTCGGCGATGGCCATCAGGAGCATGCCGAGCATTCCCTCGGTGCCGTTGACAAGCGCCAGGCCTTCCTTTTCCGCGAGGACGACCGGCTCGATACCGTGCGCGGCGAGGAGCTCGGCAACCGGCTTCTTTCCGGCGGCGCCGTACAGTTCGCCGTCGGGCCCGGTGGCTTCGCCTTCGCCCATCAGGACCAGGGCGCAGTGGGACAGCGGGGCGAGGTCGCCGGAGCAGCCCAAGGAGCCGAATTCACGGACAACGGGGGTGATGCCGGCGTTGAGGACGTCCACCATGGTCTGCAGGACCACGGGACGGACGCCCGTGCGGCCCGAAGCCAGGGTCTTGGCACGCAGGAACATGATGCCGCGGACCACTTCGCGCTCCACTGCCGGGCCCATGCCGGCGGCGTGACTGCGGATGAGCGACTTCTGCAACTGGGTGCGGAGCTCGTTGGGGATGTGGCGGTTGGCCAGGGCACCGAAGCCCGTGGAGACGCCGTACGCCGGAACTTCGCTGTGCGCGAGGCCATCGATGTGGGCGCGGACCTTGGCGACCGTGTCCAGGGCTTCCTGGGAGATGGTCACCTTGGCGTCGTGGCGTGCGACGGCGACGACGTCCTCCGGCGTGACGCCGCTGGAGCCGAGGGTGACGGTCAGCGGTTCGTGGGTAATGGTTGTCATCGGGGTGTTCCTACTTGCTTTCTTCCATGGGGATGCGGACGCCGCGTTCGTGGGCGACGTCGATGGCGCGGTCGTAGCCGGCGTCGGCGTGGCGGATGACGCCCATGCCGGGGTCGTTGGTGAGGAGGCG
>NZ_JBFBLA010000051.1:0-8473 GCF_040702485.1 Arthrobacter sp. NPDC080031 | reverse complement strand
TACGGTCCACACGCCCTCCGACACTCGCTTGCCTCAGCCTTGCCGGAGAAAAAGGTGCCGCTCCCGCCGATCTCTGAAGCACTCGGGCACGCCAGCACCGGTTCGACAGCGATCTACCTGAAGATCGAACTGGGACAGCTGCGCGGGTGCGCTCTGGACGTGCCAGGCCTCCACGAGAGCTATCTCGCCAGCCTTGGCGGTGACGACAATCCGGGACATCCTCGGCCACGCCGACCTCAAAACCACCGAGATCTACGCCAGAATCGACGGCGAGATGAAGCGACGAGCACTCCAGAGCGCCTTCACAAACCTCACCCCGCCCGATGCCATGCCCCTGTGGCACCAAGACACGGATATGCTCACCTGGCTGACCAACCTCGGACGCTGACCCCACCACAGCGGGGCGTTATGCCAAGAACACCTTCAGTGACGCGCCGTCAACACGCCAGCGCGAACAAAGACTTCTGCATAATGTCCCACTCCGCATAACCGACATATTCGGGCTGGAACGCCTTGACGGGGTGGCGCATGGGCTTCGGCACCTGATCGCCAGCCGGCGATCAGGTGCCGACACGCACTTGCCCATTGCCTGCAGACGAGAATTCGCCTCTCTTAGTCGAGTACCTCGACTAGCTCGAGAATATTTCCCTCCAGATCCCAAAAGTGTGCACACCGCATCTTGAGTTCGTCGTAGTCGGCGACATCCCAAGCGAACTTCACGTCGCGAAGTTTGAGCTCTGCAACGGCGGCGGCGCAGTCATCCACGGTGAAGGCCATGTGGAACGGGCCATTGTTAATGGCCATACCGGGCGGGTCTCCCCACTGAGTTGAAGACGGCGAGGATTCCTTCATCGAGACAAGCTCAAACGAGAATCCATTGACAGTCACGATCCGGACCTGAGCGTCAAGCTCCTCCGGGTCCCAGGCTCCGGTTACCACGGCGCCGAGCTTCTCCTGGTACCAGGCAATCATTGCGTCCATGTCGCGCACGGAGATCGCATAGTGGTGGCCACGGGTGACCTCGCCAAGCGGGTATTGCATTCGACCATTGCTGGACATAGTTAACTCCCTACAGTTTGTTGGGGTGGATTAGACGAAATCAGCGCTTCGCTTGAGTACATCATTCATTGCGGTGAATCCGATCGTGGCTGCTTCCTCGACGGGGCGCAACCAAACGTCGTGCGGCGAGAAAAGCTCTGCGTCCGCCCAGGTGTTGTAGCCGTGTTTGCGGAGTGCACCCAGGATTTCCACAGTTGGGGATGCACCGGTGCCGGGCACCAGGCGGTTGGGGTTGCCGGCAGGCGCGCGGTCACACACATGCAGACCGATGACGCGATCGCCGTGAGCCTCGATGTCCTCGAACAACGTGGGTGAATCCCCCGAATGCCACGTGTCGATAAGAATGCCAACGGCATCCGCGACCCCTGCATCGTCGATAATGTGGGCCGTCTCAGCGATGGACTGACCTAGGGTGTGGATGATCGATGGGTGGATCGGCTCGATCGCGATTCGAACCCCGCTTTTGGTCGCCACATCCGCGATGCGGCGCAGACCATCTCGCAGCGCAGCTTCAGCGGCTCGAGCGCTTTCGAAGCCGTCCGGCGAGCCAAACGACACAGTCACGGACGAAGGCTTGTACGGTCCGAGGCGCCGGACGGCGTCGCAAATCTGGCGGATACGGGTCTCCGTGTCCTTCGGACCTTCGAAGTCGATGCCCTTCCAGTCTCCCTTCGGCAACACCACTCCTTGCAAGGGCAGGATCGAGAGGACGCTGACGATGCAGTTCGACACCTCGAAGCCGAACTTGTCCAGCAGGCGGCGGTTGTTGTTGTCGTCCTCGGGCAGTTTCATCTCCAGAAGGCCAATGGCTTCGAAGCCCGCTGCTGCATATGCGGGCAAATCCTCTTCGAATGTGGCTTGCATGGTCGAGATCTGGTTCATGGCGGGTTTCATGCTGAGATTTCCTTTCGCGGGGGCTGCTAAGGGCCCGTGGCGGTGAACATAGATCAGATGTACGCAGTATGAGCAGAACAGGTGATGGGCGCCGTCCCAGGGTTGGAGAACGGAACGGCTGCTGACACAGGTTTCTCTTTCGTGCTGCTTGACGTAGTTATAGTGCGACGACGTAAGAGTCAGGGGCGGGCGCTGAATGCACCTTTTTGGTTGCGATGACCAGCATGATGGCGCAGAGAATCACTAGCGCAGGAATCACCAGAAAAGCGATGAACGTGCCGGTGACGTCCGACAATGCCCCCAGGATGATGGGGAAAGTACCGATCGCGATGCCCTGTCCAATCGAGATGCGCGACTGCGCCTTGGTTTCCTCACCCGGAGAGACTGAAAACAGAGAGGCAGCTGTCAAGGGCTGCAGCGGGCCGATCCCCAAGCCAGCAATGAAGAGTCCTACGACGGCAACGAGAGGGACGCTCGCAGTCCAGAAGATAAGCCATCCCAACGCAGTAACGATAAGGGCAACCAGCAGCAAAGGCCTGAGCGTCCATCGGGTACTGAGTCGCGATGAGATCGATCGGGCAATCAGTTCACCCAGAATGAGCGCGGAGGCCGAGGACGCGGCTGCCCCCAGGCTCATGCCCGCACGCTCCGAGAAGAGCGCCGGAACCCAAAACAGGGTGGAGAACTCCAAAGCGATACCGCAAATGCAAGCCACCCAGAGGAGCCAGAATACGCCAGTAGTTTTCGATGGGCGGGCTGCCGACGGGTGAGCGGCGTTTCGCAGGCGTCGCCCGTCAAGTGCACCTACTCGGGGCATCCCCGCCAGGAAGAGGCACGCGATCACAAGGAGCACAATGGTTGTGGAGATGCCGACCCTCCATCCCCATCCCGCCGAGATACTCAGACCAACGAGGAACGGTGATGCCAGGCCCGCCGCCGCCCCAATCGCGGCGCCCTCACTCAACGCAGCTGGAGCCATGGCCTGGTGATGCACTGCCAGGCCCGGGAGCACTGAGGCGATAATCGACTCAGCCCCGAAAGCACACACAAAGGTCGCCGCGACAGTTAGAGGGAAGGAAGAACTCAAAAGGAGCCCAATGAGACCAACGGTCAGGATGGTGCTCGCAGAAAAAAGAACCCTCTTGCGTCCCAAACTGGCTGTGGCTCGGTTGATCGCGAGTGCCCCCAGAATCAGTCCCAAGGCGAGAGCCGGTCCTATCAGCCCCGCCTCCCCATTTGATATCTTCTGCTCCTGGGCGATGATCGGAACACAGGGAGAGAATCCAAGCATGAACCAACCAAATGTACAGAAGTAGGCGTATAGCGAATAGGTGACGCGGCTTCTCACGAATTTAGGTTTAGCGGAAACCGCGACGATGGGTTCAGCGGACATTACCTGCTCCTGCCGTCGTGTGTATTGGTTTCGTCATTGTCTTATCTCCTTTGATAGCAACAAACTTCAAAATCTGGATGATCGGGATGAAAAGAGCGCCCTCAATGCATTCACGGGCACCTGCAAAGCACGATGTCGTTCTCCGGCATGAACTTCGCTCCCGGTGGCGCAAGAGTGCACGAACCATCGGAACGCCTCATGCAAACGTCTAGAAGGTGCGAATTGTGTTCCGGCTACAAGGACTTGTCCGGTCGCTCGATCCGACAATGAATCGACGAACCCGACAAGCGTCCGGCCGTCCTGGTGGGAGGAATCCCGGCTAGGGGCTGCGCATCCGTTTGAAAGTACTGGAGCCGGCGAACCAGCCCGATTCGGGAGCGTCGCCGGGGTGGTCCCATGGAGCACCCTCGACCAAGCGCCCCATCTCGCCGAACTTCCCGTCGGAGAACAGGAGCGGCTGGCGATCGGTGATGTCCACAGCGATGACCTCGCCCACCACGATGATGTGGTCGCCGCCGTCATAGATGTTCCAGGGCTGGCATTCAAGTGTCGCTGCATTCTTCAGCAACACCGGAACGTTGCCGGCGAGGGCCCACTCGGGCTCATCGTCCAGCACCTGGCCGCCGAAGTGCAGCGCGACGTCCATCTGCTCGAGCGAGAGGATGTTGATCGCGAACGGGGTGCCTTCGAGATACCGGGCGGCCCGTGAAGTACGTGTCAGCGTCACTTGGGCCAGCGGTGGGTCCAGGGACACCGCGGTGAAGGCGTTGACAGTGGCACCGAGCGGGACACCGTCGGCCGTGCGGGTGGTGACCACCGTGACTCCGGTGACGAACCTGCCGAACGCGTGCCGCAGGTCGAGGTTATCAACGCCGCCTCTGACTGCTCCCTGAGTCATCGACGTCTCCTGTCTGGTTTGAGGTTGTGGGGGCACTGAACGCTGCCTGGCTTCATAGTGCAGAAGGAGCGTTTTTGGCAGTGCGCCATCGCGGTATGTCTGCTGGATGGATCGACGGCGGTACTGTGCCGCCGCGTGTGCGATGTTTGGTGGCCCGGGGGATCGCCCCGGGCCTAACAAGCACCAGCCCTGGAACTCGTAGCGGGCTTAGTCCTCGGGGTCGAGGATGAAGTCGTAGGTCACTTCGCGGCAGTGGCCGTCGGCACGCCGGGTGGGGGCAAGGATGAGTTCGGGCTTGACAGCGGAAGCGATGTCGTCGACGACGTGCTCGCCGCCTTCGAAGTAGAGCTGGGTGGTGATGGGCTGGTGCCCGGGAGCCGAAACCTTGAAGTGCAGGTGGGCGGGGCGCCAGGCGTGCCAGCCTGCCGTAGCGATGAGCGCCCCGCAGGCGCCGTCCGTGGGGATCTGGTACGGCGCGGGCTGGATGGTGTTGATCTCGAAATAGCCTTCGCCGTCAGCGATGACAGAGCCGCGGAGGTTCCACTCCGGCAAGCCTGGGGCGAACTGGGAATAGAAGCCTAGGTCATCGGCGTGCCACAGCTCAATCAGCGCCCCGGCCAGCGGTTCTCCGGCGACGTTCTTCGCCTGGCCCTGGAACAGCAGCGGAGTGCCGGGCTCATCCTTACGCATCTGCAGGGTGGCGGGAGTGTTCTGCGTGGGCGCGTCCGGGATGTAGTACGGACCCTCGATGGTGCCCTTGGTCCCATGCCGGTTGTCGTTGGCAACCTCCTCAACCGAGTGCTCCACCCAGACGTCCAGGAACAGCGGCCATTCCCCGTCTTCGCCGACCTGGATGAGCCAGGCCTTGAAGGCGTTGTACTCGTCATAGGTGACCTTCTCATCCAGGACGATGTCGTTGACCGCCTTGAGGAGCCGGCCGGCGAGGGCGTTGACGCGCTCCTGGCTCGTGCCACCGCCGATCTGCTTGTTTTCCCTGAAGCGGGCGGTGGCGCCAGCGCCCGAAGCGGCCGCAGTGGCCTGGGTTTCCGTCGTCATAGTGACTCCTTCGTCGATTCACGGTTCGGGTTCCGGACCGTTGTGCTCTGCACTGTGCTGTGCATCACGTTCCTTGTGGTTTCAACAGTAGGTCCGGAATTTATTGATGAGAAATACCCATCTGCCGCTGATTGAGAGCCGGGGTATATGAATCCGAATCCGACCGACTACCCGATGGCAGAGGGGTGCTTGGCCAGCGGTGTGACCTTGATGTCCATATACCGAAACAGCGGCAGGCCTGAGAGAAGGGTGTGCAGCTCGTCGTTGTCCGTGACGTCGAAAACCGAATAGTTGGAGTACTCGCCCACGACTCGCCACAAATGCGCCCAGCGGCCATCGTGCTGGAGCTCCTGGGAGTACTCCCGTTCCTCCGCCTTGATGGCGTCAGCGCGTTCTTTGGGCATGTCCAGCGGAATATCGACATTCATGCGGACCAAGTACAGCATAAGTTTCTCCTTGCAGTGTGGCGTTTCTGAGGGCAGGTGCTGGCGGAGACGCCTAGTCCCGACGGTACTTCTGCAGCTTGTCGGCATCGATGACAGCACCGACGCCGGGGACCTCGCGGACGCGGATGGCACCGTCGTTGATTTCGAGGGGCTCCGCGAGCAGGTCGTCCGTCATGTCCAGGTAATTGGAGAGCTCCCCCGCCCGCCTGGAACTGGCCTCGAAGGCCGCGCCGAAGGTCACCGTGGCGAGGCTTCCGACCTGGGTGTCGATCTGGTTGCCCATCGTGACATCCACGCCCAAGCCCTCGCAGAGACCGAGGATCTGCTGGGCCTCGGTGAAACCGCTGCGCGCGGTCTTGATACATACGGCGTTGCTCCCGCCGGAGAGCAATTCCCTAGACACGTCGCCCAGGCTGGCAACACTCTCGTCACCGACGATCGGAATCATGGAATGCTGAACCAGACGACGGCGCCCCATCGCCTCTCCTGCGTCGCACGGCTCCTCCAGCATGGACAGTCCCAGGCCCTCCGTCCGGCGGAGGACCTCCATGGCCTCATTCGCAGTCCACCCGCGGTTGGCGTCGAGATAGATCTCGGTGCCTTCGCCCAGGCCCTCCCGCAGCACATGGCAGGCCTCGACGTCCAGGGACAGCGGCCGGCGACCGGTCTTGAGCTTGAAGGTGTTGATCCCATACGTCTCGCGGAAGCGCAGCGCTTCCTCAAGAAGCTCGCCGGCGAGCTTGAAGCCCAGCATGTGGGAGACCCGCATGCTGTCGGTGAAGCCGCCCAGCAGTTTGTGCACCGGGGTACCGAGAGAGATCCCGACGACATCCCAAAGCGCGATGTCGAGGGCGCCCTTGGCTGTGGGGTTATGGACGGTGCGGCGCAGGATTTTCTGGACCTTGGAACGGTCCAGCGGGTCCAAGCCGATCAGTTGCGGCGCGAACACTTTGGTGACCACCGAAATGATGGAGTCCTGCGTTTCGCCGTAGGTATACGGGCGGGGAGGTGTATCAGCCACTCCGCAGATCCCAGTGTCCGTGTGCACCCGGATCAGTACGTGTTCCGCGGCCGTGACCTCTCCACTGGCGAACTTCAGGGGCCGGGCGTAGGGGATGGAATAGGGGATGGCCTCAATACGTGCGACTTTCATTCGGAGGTGTCCTTTGCGGCGGCTGCTGGCTGTGAGATGGCGAGGGCGTCGAAGAGGCCCAGAAAGGTCCGGATCAGCGGGGTCACATTGTTCCGGTTCCATGCGACGGCGAGGTCAACCGGCGGCGGGTCCCGGAGCGGGCGGAAGGCGACGCCTTGGAAGGAAAACATCCGGGAGGTCATGGGCACGAGTGCGACGCCCATGCCGGCGGCCACGAGCGAGAGCAGGGTGGATGTTTCCTTGGACTCCTGCACCAGGCGAGGCTGGAAACCGGCCTCGCGGCAGGCTTCAACGGAGATGGTATTGACGACGGAGTCCGCGGAATAGCCGATGAAGTCCTCGGCGGCGAGATCGGTGATGTCCAGCGTGCCACGCTCCGCGAGGGGCGAATCGGCGGGCAGAGCCGCCACCAGCTGGTCCTGTTCAAGCAGCCTCAGGGCGACCTCGTCGGACCGGACTGGGGGGCGGAGGACTGCCACGTCCAGCCGGCCCTCTTCAAGAGCAGCCTCCATCTGTGGTGTCAACATCTCGCCTTGCACAGTGATCCTGAGCCCTGGGAGGGTCCGGCGTGCTGCCTGAACGATGCTGGGCATCAGCCGGTACGTGGCGGTTCCGGTGAAGCCGACCCGGATCACGCCGGTGGCTCCTGCGCCCACCTGCTGGACGTCCTCCACGAGGGCGCCGAGGTCCTGCAGCAGCGCGCGTCCGCGGTCCAGCAGGACCTGCCCGGCCGGGGTGAGCTCAACCTTGCGCGTGGTGCGCAGCAGCAGGGGCGTGCCGAGCTGCTCCTCGAGCTGCCGGATCGCCTGCGACAGCGGCGGCTGCGCCATGTGCAGGCGGAGGGCTGCCCGGCCGAAGTGCCTCTCCTCGGCCACGGCAATGAAGTACTTCAGGTGCCGAGTCTCCATTGACGCTCCTGGCAGATCGAGGCAGGGCCCGGTGCCATGCATGCTCAGACCAGCCTAGGATCCCCGATTAGTAAGGGGAAATACTCATTTCGGATCCATTAGGACGAATCCGATTCTAATCTGAGCAATGTCAAGCGCGTCCGTCCGTGTTTCCGAAGACTGTCGTCATCTACAGCCGGAATTCGCGGCTCTGGCAGACCTCCAATGTTGGTTCTGCGTGTCCGCTGAGCCGCCGCCCCCACGCGGTGCTCGTATGGTCAAGACACGCTATGGAAGGGCCCCGCCTGCACTGGGGCGCTTTTGAGACCACTCCCCCACGTCGTGACCACAACGAATCGGAACCCATGCTTCTAACAGGTCCGGCGACGGCACCGGAAATTTTCCCCACAGACTGTGGGACAAGGGTGGCTCGAGAGGCAACCTCACTTAGCCTAAAGCAGCCCAAGTGGCACGAGCTGTTGGGCCTTGTGCGCTCATCAAGGTGCGACGCCCTGTGCAGGGTCCGACTGGCAGAGAGACGTGTTGAAGTTTGACGAATTCGATCTTCAGGTAGATCGCCGTCGAACCGGTGCTGGCGTGCCCGAGTGCTTCAGAGATCGCCGGGAGCGGCACCTTTTTCTCCGGCAAGGCTGAGGCAAGCGAGTGTCGGAGGGCGTGTGGACCGTG
>NZ_JBFBLA010000050.1:0-15487 GCF_040702485.1 Arthrobacter sp. NPDC080031 | reverse complement strand
AGTCCACAAACTCGTTGCGGGCACTCTGAGGAAATGACCTGACCATAGAACGCTCCATCAATCAGAGCGTTGCTACGACCATATGACTTTGCCGGCCTCATAACGACAACAAATGCGAGCTAGTTGGGTGGGGACGCACAAAGCAACGTTGTGACCCAGCTAATGGCGCGGATCCTGGGGTGCTGATAGCTTCCCAATGATCGGCTGAATTGATTGGTGGTGTCCCGTTGCGATCAATCATGGCCCATTTCCGTGCGCTTAATACCGTTCCACCGGCAAGCAACGACCATCTGGCTGCCGTCCGCGTCGCGCTGAGCGTCGCAGTGCCGGCGCTTGTGCTTCTCGCGGTTGGCCGGGCGGACCTCATCATCTACGCAGTCTTCGGCGCCCTGACCGGCATGTACGGCCGTGCCGAGTCACACCAACTGCGGCTCAAGCACCAAGCGCAAGCTGCCGCGGTGCTCCTGGCCGGTGTCTCGGTGGGCACGTTCTTGTCCGTCTCACACATCCATTCCTGGGGACTGGTCGTGGTCGAGGCGCTGCTGGCGGGCTTGGGCTCGCTGTTCTCCGACAAGGTGCGGCTCAAGCCCAACGGCCCGTTCTTTGGAATCCTGGCCCTGGGGGCCTGCGCTTCCGTTCCCGCGACCGTCCCCTTCCTTGCCGCGGTCCTGATCTGCGCGGCATCGGCAGCGTTCTCGATGGTGGTGGGTTTTGCCGGGTGGCTTCGGTACCGGGTGTGGAAACGTGGCGCCATCCGGGACATTCCGGCGTCCTCGGCGCGGCTGCGCCAAGCAGCCGCCCTTCACGCGGCCCGGTATGTGCTCGCCGTCGGCGCGGCAGGTGCTTGCGGGGTACTCACGGGCAGCGGGCACCCGCACTGGGCCATGGCCGCCGCCGCTGTTCCGCTGGCCGGAGCCGATATGCCCAGCCGGTTACACCGCGGCATTCACCGCATCGTGGGGACGTTCCTCGGATTGGGGATTGTCGCCGTCGTACTCTTTCCAGGACCGTTTTCCCCACTGCACTATTTCCCCGGGCAAACCACCATCATCCTTGCCCTGCTGGTGATCGTCTTCCAGTTCCCCACTGAGCTGTTCATGAGCAGGCACTACGGCTGGGCGATGGTGTTCTTCACCCCGGTCATCCTGCTGATGACCCAACTGGCTGCGCCCTCCGATCCTGGCGTGCTGGTCCTGGAACGCGGGGTGGAGACGTTCGTAGGGGCCGTGATCGGGATTGCGGTGGCGGTGCTGCTCCAGGCGCCCCGGCTTACTTCACTTGCTTCGCGGCGCGGCGGGGCGGACCTGACGTAAGCTTCGCCGGCAGGAAACGCATGACGGCGGTGATCGCTTTGTAACGCTTCGTCGGGATGGACACCCCTTTACCCTTGGCGTTGTCTTCCAATCCTTCCCGGACAACTCGCTCGGCCTTCAGCCACAAGAAGCGCGGAGCCACCGACTTGTCCATGCCCATGCGATCGTGGAATTCCGTGTGGGTGAACCCCGGGCACACCGCGGTGACCTTCACTCCGCTGCCCGCATACGCAGTGTTCGCCCAACGGCTGAAGCTGACTTGCCAAGCCTTGGCTGCCGAATAGCTGCCCCGGTTCGCGAAGGCCGCAACGCTGGCGACGTTGATGATCCGGCCTGTCTTGCGTGCCAACATGACCTCCAAGGCCGCGTGGCACAGTTCCATCGGCGTCTGGACATGCAGCCGCAAATGCCGCTTTTCGTCTTCCACATCGTTCTTCTCGAATGAATTCAGCAAACCGATTCCGGCATTGTTGACCAGCACGTCCACCGGCCTTGAAGCGTCCCGCAGCCTGGCCGCAACAGCCGCAACCCCGACGTCGGAGGTCAAGTCTGCGGGCAGGACCTCCACCGAGATACTGAAGTCCCGCTCAAGCACTTCAGCGCTTGCCCGCAGCCGACTTTCGTCGCGGGCCACAAGGACGAGGTGGTGGCCCGATTCGGCCAGCTGGCGGGCGAATTGGGCACCGAGCCCGGCAGTAGCGCCGGTGACCAAGGCGGTGAGTTCGTTGGCACGAGTTGTCATGCGCCCAGACTAGCCCCGTCGGGCCCTGAGTGGCGGGTGCCATGTCGACGGCGGTACTCGTGCGTTCCCGCTGCACGCGGTAGAGTGCCTCAAACGTGCGCCGCAAAAGCCGCCGAGGGCGGGGCAACGGCTGCCAAACCGGGGGAACGGACCATGGACGAGGCTCAAGCCAGGATTGAGTTCCGCGAAATCGACGAGCACGGGAATGCGCTGGAGCATCACCTGGGCCCGGTTGAGGAACCTCAGCGCAGAGCTGCGCTGAACCCGTTCATTATCGGGTTGTGGGTGCTGGAGATGGCACTCGCCATAGCGATCATGGTGATCATCAATGAGGCCATGACCCCGTTCAACTCCAGCCTGGGAAATCCCATGCCGATCGCTTACATCCTGAGCACTATGACCCCACAGCTTCTCCAGACCGCCGCCCTCATCCTGGCGACACTGCTGTTCTGGCACGCCTGGCAGTGGCAGAAAAGGAAGGCGCAAAAGTAGGCACCCGCCCCGCGGCGGAGGCAAGCGACTACCCATTGAGCAGACTATGTGGGAAAGCAAATGGGCGTGATCGCGTCGTGTTCGTCCCACAGTTTCGCCCCGGAAGCAGTCACTGCCTGGACAGCCATGGCACTGATGAGCTCCCCTGCATGGCGCTGGTCGCTTTCGGTGACGACATAGGTGAAGACCAGCTCCGTTTCCCCTCCGGCCGGCATCGGACCCAAGGTCAAGACGGACGGACCGCTCGCGTACTTCAGATCCTCCATGCCCGCGTTGGTGAAGGATCGCAGTACAAGGGTGACATCGGTGAGCTCTTCCCCGGAATCGTTGATGATCCAGGCGGAATAGACCAAGGTGTCGCGAGGAGCTGCACTGGCCTTGTCGGCGTAGTGAACGAGGCGCACTCTGGCGCCGTGAAGCAGGCACGTCGAGCAGGTTCCCGGAACAGTGGCATCCGATGGATGCCACTGTTCCGGCGGACTATTCGGGATCTGCGACACCAAAGCCTCCGTCGGAAAAGGGCGTTCAGCAATAGGAATTCCCTGCGTGTCAGCCGCGGCGAACCCTGCGGTGCCAGACAACCATCGCCCCGCCGATAGCGGCGAGCAGTGCGCCGACGCCTAACCAGGAGAACGGATCGAACGCGCCCGTGAAGGCAAGGGGAGACTTTGGCCCCGCGCCGGTGATGACGGCGGCCCCGGTCGGCGTCGGGGTAGCGGTCCCGGTCGGGGTAGCCTTCCTGGTCGGGGTAGCCTTCCTGGTCGGGGTAGCCTTCCCGGTCGGGGTCGGGGTCGGGGTAGCGGTGGCGGTGGGCGTCGGCGCAGCCGTCGGGGTCGGCGTCGGGGTCGAACCCGCTACCGTGAGGGAAATGCCCGTGCACCCCTTGCAGGCTGCGAGGTCGGCGCGGGGCGCTTGGCCGGCGACCGTCACCGAGACCCGGCCCCGAGCAGGCGCCTCGGCTGCCGTCGACACGGCGGCGGCAGCGGGACCGGCGGCGTTGATCCGCGCCGAGACCTTCAGGGTCGCGCTCTTCCCGGCAGGCAGATCCACCGTCCATCCCGCGGCCCCGCCAAGTTGCTGGGCAGTACCAGTCGACGCCGTGAGGCCTTCGATTGTCGCGTCGTCAACGAGGTCGCTGAGGTCCACAGCCACTGCCGCGCCTCGGACGTCGACGGATCCGGCGGTCGCCGACACCGTCCACACGACCGTGTCACCCGGGCCCACTTTGCTCCCGTGCGCCGGGGCGGACGCCACCTCCAGGGACCAAGTGCCCTTGGGCACGACGCCCGCGGCCTTGTCCTGCACGGCGGACAGGTTCTTCATCCAAGAGAACTGGGTGGGCGTGATGGTGTCATCCCCCCAGGCCTTGCCGTCGCGGTCCACGGCGTATGCGAAGAACCCACCCTTCGGGGAGCCGCCCTCGGGCTGCCATGTTGCAAACTTGTACGCGTTACTCGACTGTGCTTTGGCGGGATCGTAGATACCCTCGGCGTCACCCCAGCGCGTCGAATCCTGCTCCTCGGGGAACGAGAATCCCGGCAGGAACTGGCAGGCTGCGATCTTATCCGAGAACGTGTTCCAGGTCCCCTGCATCCCCCACGTGCCCCGGCCGTAGGCCTGCAGGAGCACGAAGGAGACGTTCTGGTGCACAGCCTTGAACAACGGGGTGCCGCCGTGCTGGTTGGTGTCGAAGATGAAGAGCTTGTCGGTGCCGGACTTCGGACCGATCAGCTTGCCGAGGGCGTTGAACACTCCAATCGCGCGAGTGAGCTCGTCGCCATCCGGATACGACTCGACGTCGATGTCGATGCCGTCGAGGCCGTACGGGGTGACGAAAGTGTCGACGAGTTCCTTCGCGTAGGAACGGTACGCATCTTCGGTCAGCGGGATCTTGGCCTTGGCGAGGCGCTCCAGCCACAAGGTGTAGACGACCTTCGTGCCCTGCGCATGCAATGCGGGCACGTAAGTGTCGCGCAGAGTGCGCCAGTAGTCTGTGTTGGCCGTGGCGCCGGCGTCGAAAACCATCGCCACATCGATCTCCGCAGGGAGGTCGCTCATGCGCGTGACGTTCGGGTAGGGCAAGTTCGAGTTGGCGTTCTGCGGCACAGTGACGTCGCGCCACGTCCGGTAGTACGCCATTGTGAGTGGCTCCTTCTCGCAGTGCGCGGTGTTGCCTATGGATGCCTTTGCGACGTCATCGGCGACCGCCGGCTGCGGGCCGAAGGCGGCAAGTCCGGCGAGTAATGCCGCTGCACCTAGTGCTGTTATCCGTCTCATTGCTCTCTCTTCCTTGAGGAGGCATCTTCGAGAATCACCGCGAAAGATACCCGGGTGGGATGCAACTATAGCGATTTAGTAAAACGGTAGCAGGTGGGGACCGCGGTGCACAGAAAAAGTTTTGAGACGACCCTGTATCGCTACAGTTGAAGCATGAACAAAACGAAGCGCGTGACCATCACGGACATCGCCCGGCTGGCCGGGGTGTCGCCGGGGGCTGTGTCGTTCGCGCTGAACGGGCGACCGGGCGTCAGTGAGCAGACACGAAAGCGCATCCTCACCATCGCCGAGGAGCACCAGTGGCTTCCGAGTTCGGCGGCCCGGGCGCTCGGCGGCGCGGGCGCCGGGGTCATTGGATTCGCCGTCAACCGCTCGGCGGGCACCCTCGGTGCGGAGGCGTTCTTCACCGACCTCATCGCCGGGGTCCAGTCAGCCCTGGCGGAGAAACGCATCGCAATGCAAATGGTGCTCGTCTCCTCGATCGAGGAGGAAGTGGCAACCTACCGCCGCTGGCACAGCGCCAACCAGGTCGATGGGGTCATCGTCATTGATCCTCGTGACGACGACCCGCGCTTTCCAGTGCTGCGCGATCTCGCTCTCCCCGCCGTCGTGCTCGGCAGCCATGCGTCGGAGGAGGGGCACCCGGCGACGATCTGGCTCGACGACAGCCAAGTGGCGCACTCTCTCTTCGACTATCTCGGCGCCCTTGGCCACCGCTCGATCGCGTACGTCGCCGGTCCTGCGGAGTTCCAACACACGCGCCTGCGCACCGAGGTGCTTGCCGGTCTTGGTGAACGCGGGGTGCGCGGAGAGGTGATCGCCACCGACTTCTCGCCGGCCGCGGCATCCACGGCCATGCGCCGCCTCCTGAGCCGACTGGAACGGCCAACGGCCGTGGTCTTCGACAACGACGTGATGGCGATCGCCGGCCTTCGCGTCGCGCAGGAGATGGGGGTGCCCGTGCCGAAGGATCTCTCCGTCGCCTCCTTCGACGACTCGGTCGTCGCGGGGCTCGTGCACCCATCGATCACGTGCATCACCCGCGACACGTTCGGGCTCGGGGCGGAGGCAGCAGCGTTCCTGCTCGAGCAGATAGATGCGCCCGAGGTACTGGCGGACCGCATCGGCGCCTTGCCGCAGCTCACCGTGCGCGAGAGCACCGCCGTCCCGCGCTAAGGTCTCAGACCACGGTATTCCGGGAAGCGTAGGCGATCCGGCCGGCGGCGGGGCGGATGAGCTCGGTTATGCCGCGTGCGGCAAGAACCTCGGGCTTCGCGGCGTCGATCGACGTGACGATGGCCGGGTCAGCGCCTGCCGTGCAGGCGTCCACCCACGCTTGGAAGATCGCGCCGCCGGGGCTCATCGCGCCGCGGCTGATCGGGGTTTCGTTCTCGTCGACCTCGACGACGATGCCGAGGGTGCGCGCGGGGGCGGGTTGCCGCTCGCGAAGCTCGGGGATGAGTTCGGCGAAGCGGCGTCCGATCGGCTTCACAGCCCCGTCCTGGTCGGCGAGGCCCAGGGTGTACTCCAGCTCGGGGAAGTCCGCGAGGCTGCGGCTTACGTCGTGCGAGCACCACCAAGTGACGCCCCAGAGGTTCTCTGTTCGCGCGACCGAGCGGAGTGTCGCCTCAAGAAAATCCGGGGTCTCCGCAGGAGCAAGGCAGTTCGATGGTGCACCCACCTCCTGCAGCCAGATCGCACGGCCGGGGTCGGTGGCGAACCCGCGGGCGAGCTCGATCATGTACTCGGCGTGGCGGTCGGATGCCACGGAACGACCGCCGTAGCGCTGCGCCGTGCCATTGAAGATCCACGAGTGCACGGTGGTCATTTCACCGAGCCGGGAGGCGAGCGCGGGCGTGAAGCCGTGTCCGTCCATGTACCAAGCGGCGTCGTACTCGCTGTGCACATGCTGCTGTGCAGGGGCGGAGGTGTGTGCGGCGTCCAGGAGCGTCGTGATCCAGTTCGCGGCCTCGGCCTCGGTGACCGGCCAGGGGGACGGGTGGGTCGGGGCGGAGAATTGATTTGTTTCGTTGCCGAGGGTGAAGCCAAGGAAGTTGGCTGCGTCGCCAAGCCGTTCGCCGAGACGGGTGACCAGATCGGCCTGTCCGCTCAGCGCATCGGGGTGCGTGAACATGTTCTTGTCGTGCCACGTGGACAGCCAGGAAGGGATGAAGTCGAAGCTCGACAGGTGCCCCTGAATGACGTCGACGCTGACATCCAGTCCGAATTCGGCCGCCGCGTCAACCACGGCACGGACGTCGGCCACGGCCTTCTCGCGGATCAGGGTGCGGTTGGGTTGGAGCAGCGTCCACAACGGGAAGATCCGGACATGGTCGAGGCCGATCGCTGCCAGCGAAGCGAAATCCCGGCGCACGTCGTCGAGATCCAGTGCCATCCATGCGTACATCCATGCGGATGAAGGAGTGTAGTTGGCGCCGAAGCGCAGGGGGGCGACGGGGTGGGTCATCGCGGTCCTTTCCGGAAATCAATGCCATGGCCGGTGTCGTCCGGCACTGGACGGTTCGGTGCTCGGTGTGGCAAGCTATCGCCACTATACCGTTTTAGTTACGGGTTGCGACTACGGCCCATCACAAGACGTAGCAGCCTGGACCTATCGAAGGAGAACGTCCATGAAGATCCGAACGACTGTCGCCGCAGGCATCGCGGTGGCCACAGCACTCGCTCTCACCGCCTGCACCGGCGGCGCCTCTCCGCCCGCCAATTCCGCCAGCGAAGGAAAGATCAGCGGAAACATCTCTTTCCAGACCTGGTCCCTGAAGAACGACAAGTTCACCCCCTACTTCGAGGCCGTCGCCAAAGCGTTCGAGAAGGAGCACCCGGGCGTCACGGTCAAGTGGATCGACCAGCCCGCTGATGGCTACGAGGACAAGCTCCTGCAGCAGGCCGGGTCCGGAGAGCTCCCGGACGTGGTCAATCTTCCGCCGGAGTACGCATACTCGCTCGCTTCGGCAGGACAGCTCGTCGATCTGAAGAAGAAATCGAAGATCCTCGGCGACTACGTCGAGGGCGGCGTGGGCGCGTACAAGTACGACGGCCTCGACGGCTCGTTCGGCTTTCCCTGGTACCTGGGTACCGAGCTTAACTACTGGAACAAGGACCTGCTCGCCAAGGGCGGAGTGACCGCGCCCCCCAAGACCCATGCTGAGACCTTGGATGCCGCGGCCAAGCTCGCGGCGGCAGGTGTGAAAACGATCTCGGATGTGCCGGGCCCGAAGGCGCTGCAAAGCATGGTGTCCGATCGGGGCGGGAAGCTCGACGTCTACAAGGACGGCAAGTTCGTCTTCAACACCCCCGAGGCCGCGGCGATCATCAAACGCTACGCCGAACTCTACAAGCTTGGGGCGATCACACCCGAGGCGCTGCAAAACGCCGGAACCGCGAATGCCAACATCAACACCTTCAACAAGGGAACCGTCGCCTGGACTACCTCGGGACCGAACTATATCGACAAAGACGTCTCCGTGAACGCGCCGTCGATCCTGCCCAGCGTCGAGGCTACCAACGCCTTCGGCAACCCGCCACTGTTCGTGCAGGGCATCAGCGTCTCGGCGAAGTCGAAGAACTCCGCCACGGCACTCGCCTTCGCGGAGTTCCTCACGAACACAAAGAACCAGGTCGCGTTCGTCAAGCTCGCTCCCGGCTTCTTCCCCGGCACCAAGGCTGCCAATGAAGACCCCGCCGCCTTCTCTGAAACGTCGAAGAACAAGATGCAGGGCGTCGCCACCAAACTGGCCGCTTCGCAAATGAAAAACGCCCGGATGGTAGGCGCCCCGCGGTTCACCGAGGCGATGGAGACTTACGCCAAGCAACGGATCGCCCTCGCGGTCAAGGGGGAAATCCCTGCCCAAGAGGCGCTGGACAAAGCCGTCGAGTACGCGAAGCAGAACGTCGCCGGCTGAGCCGACGAGGAGATGAAGGGGGGCGGTCGCCGTGAGACGACAACGCTGGTATACGCCGTATCTGTTGGTTCTACCCGGTGTAATCTGGGTGGTCGTGTTCGCGCTCTGGCCATTCCTGAACACGATCGCACTCGCATTCACGGATGCCCGCCCCCTTCGTCCGGCGGAGTTCGTCGGCTTCGCGAACTTCGACAAGATGCTCGAGGACGATCGCTTCGGCTACGCGCTGACGACCTCGTTGGTCTATGTCGTCGTGTGCGTGCCGCTGCTGACGTTCCTCCCGTTGCTGCTCGCACTGCTCGTGCACAACAAGGTGCCGGCGATCGGGTTTTTCCGTACCACCTTCTATTTTCCCGTGATCGCCTCCGCGGTGGTCGTGGCGATCGTCTGGGAGTTCCTCTTCTCGGGCAGTGGCACGATCAACTCCGCGCTGAGTTTTTTCGGCCTCATCGACCGTCCGGTCGAGTTCCTCTCCGACCGCTGGTTGCTGATCGGATGTGCGATCGGATTGACCGTGTGGAAGGGGCTCGGCTACTACATGGTCGTCTATCTGGCGGCCCTCGGAAACGTCGGCCGCGAGTTGCACGAGGCTGCGGCGATGGACGGCGCCGGCCGCTGGCGCCGATTCTGGTCGGTGACCGTCCCTGGGGTACGCGGACCGATGATGCTCGTGTCGGTGCTGGTATGCGTAGGGGCGACGCGCGTCTTCACCGAGCTCTTCGTGCTCTCCAATGGTTCAGGGGGGCCGGGCGGGCGAGCGATGAGCATGGTGATGCTCATCCAGTCGATGGGCAAGGGACTCAACGGTCAGGTCGGCTATGCATCCGCGATCTCGCTGGTGCTGTTCCTGCTGACCCTCGTTCCGCTGTTGATCGTGGGCATCGTGAACAACGGTGACACCATCCGCGAAGCGTTGGCGAACAGGCGCAGTGCCAGGGCCGCGAAGACCACACTCGAGGCGACGGTTCAGGAGGCCCAGCGATGACTGCGGTGCAGACGAGCGGAAGGGTCAAGCCACCGCAGGAGAATCCCTACCGTACCCGCGGTTCGGCGGACATCATGAAGCCATCCCTCGGCGGCCTGATCGGCAAATACGCGCTGCTTCTCGGCGTACTGGTGCTCATGGTGTTCCCCTTCCTCTGGCAGATGTCGACCTCGCTCAAAGGGGCGTCGGAGAACATTTACGATTTCCCGCCCTCGCTGATTCCGGCGGCTCCGACGCTGGATAATTACGCAGAAGTGTTCCGCACGATTCCGGTGGTCGACTACGCCTGGCACTCCCTGCTCGTCGGCGCCGGTACGGTGATCACCAACGTCGTGTTCGCGACGCTCGGCGGCTACGCGCTGGGCACGATGAAGTTCCGCTTCAAGTGGGTCGTCGTTGCCATCTTCTTCTCAACGCTGCTGATCCCGGGCGAGGTCACCCTGACAAGCCAGTACCTCACAGTGAAGTCATTGGGGCTCGCGAACACGCTCTGGGGTGTCTTCCTCCCCGGCGCGGTCGCGGCGATCAACGTGCTGCTGATGACGGCCGCGTGCCGCATGATCCCGGCGGACACGCTGGATGCGGCGACCATCGACGGAGCGAACACGATGCAGCGCCTGCGCCACATCGTCTGGCCGAACGTGCGGGGCATGGTCTCGGTCGTTGCGCTCTTCGCGTTCATCGGCGCGTGGGACGATTTCCTGTGGCCGCTCGTTGTGCTTTCAGATCCCGCGAACTACACGCTGACTGTCGGGATGCAATATCTCAGCTCCAACTTCTCGGCGAATCCACGCGTGATCGCAGCGGGAACGATGATCGCCCTCGTGCCGATCATCCTGCTCTTCGCGGTCTTGCAGAGATGGTTCTTCAAGGGCGTCGAGGAGGGAAGCATCAAGGGATGACGGACACGGAGATCTAGGCCTCTTGAGCGCTTTAGCAGACCTTCAGCGTCGAATCCGGAGAACAGGCCATGCATGAGGACACCCCGCTCACCGTCGCCCGCGTCAAGCGCGTCCTCGAGGAGCGTATCCGTCCGGCGATCCACTCGGCATCAGTGCCTCTCACCGTCGAAATCCATGAGCTCGCCGGCGAGCCGATCAGCCCTGCCGCCGGGCTCGCGATCGACTACGCGCCCGGGTCCGTCGGAGCGCCATGGGGTCCCGCCTGGGGCACCACCTGGTTCCGGCTCACCGGCCGCGTGCCGGCCGACTGGGCAGGACGCACGGTGGAAGCCGTCGTCGACCTCGGGTTCGATATCAACATGGCAGGCTTCCAATGCGAGGCGCTCGTCTATCGTGCCGACGGCACTCCGGTGAAGAGCATCAACCCGCGCAACCAGTGGCTGCCGATCACCGCGGCGGCCGACGGCGGCGAGGCCGTCGAACTGTACCTCGAAGCGGCATCCAACCCCGTGCTGCTCGACTACCATCCCTTCCTCCCGACGCAGGAGGGCGACATCCTCACCTCGTCCAGGGAACGGCTCTACCGCACGCGCCGGATGGATCTTGCCGTCTTCGAGCGGGAGGTCTTCGAGCTCTCCCTCGATCTGGACGTGTTGTTCGAGCTGCAGGCCGAGCTTCCGCACACCTCGCCGCGGCGCATGCGCATACTGCAGGCCATGGATGACGCCCTCGACGTGTTCGACCTTCAGCGCATCGCCGCGACCGCTGCGGACGCCCGCGCGAAGCTGGCCGACGTGCTCGCGGCTCCCGCCGAGGCCAGTGCCCATCGCATCTCGGCCATCGGCCACGCGCACATTGACTCGGCCTGGCTGTGGCCGGTCCGCGAGACGATCCGCAAGGTCGCACGCACCTCGTCGTCGATGACGGCACTGCTGGAAGAGCAACCGGAGTTTAAGTTCGGCATGTCGAGCGCGCAGCAGTACGCCTGGCTCAAGGAGCACCGCCCCGAGGTGTTCGAACGGGTGAAGGCCGCTGTGGCCGACGGTCGATTCCTGCCGCTCGGCGGCATGTGGGTCGAGTCCGACACGGTGATGCCGACGGGTGAGTCTCTGGTGCGGCAGTTCTCGCACGGTCAGCGGTTCTTCGAGCGGGAGTTCGGCATCCGCTCGAAGGGTGTCTGGTTGCCCGACAGCTTCGGCTACTCGTCGGCGCTGCCGCAGCTTATGCGCCGCGCCGGCTTCGAGTGGTTCTTTACGCAGAAGATTTCCTGGAACCAGCAGAACGTTTTCCCGCACCACACGTTCCTGTGGGAGGGCATTGACGGTTCGCGGATGTTCACGCACTTCCCGTCAATGGACACGTACAACTCGCAGCTGAGCGGCATGGAGGTAGCCAAGGCGTCGCGTCAGTTCAAAGAGAACCGGGTCAGCTCCCGGTCGATCGCGCCCGTGGGCTGGGGTGATGGCGGCGGCGGTACGACACGCGAGATGACGGGCCGCGCCCGGCGCTTGCAGAACCTCGAGGGCAGTGCCCAGGTCGCCTGGGAACACCCCGACGTCTTCTTCGACGCCGCCAAGGCCGAGCTGCCGTACCCGGCTGTCTGGGTCGGCGAGTTGTACCTTGAGCTGCACCGTGGCACTCTCACCAGCCAGCACGCCACCAAGTCGCGCCACCGCCGGGCCGAGCACGCACTCATCGAGGCCGAACTGTGGGCGACGACGGACGCCGTCCGCACAGGGACCGCATACCCGCAGACCGAATTCGACGAGCTGTGGCAGCAGGTGCTGCTGCACGAGTTCCACGACATCCTTCCCGGCACCTCCATCGCCTGGGTGCACCGTGAGGCGGTCGCCGTCCTCGACGGCGTGATTGCCCGGGCACAAGCAATCTCGAATGCCGCGCGCCGCTCGCTCGCAGGCGACGGAGACCTTGAGCTTGTGTTCTCGCCGGCGTCGGTTTCCGGTCCGCTGCCGCTCGGCGCCACCTCGGCCGCAGCCTCCGATGACCGGGTCACCCTCGACGACTCGGGCGAGTGTATCGTGCTCGAGAACGGCCTCGTGCGCGTGCGCATCTCCAACGAGGGCCTTGTCGTCTCCGCGGTCGAACTCGGTACCGGGCGCGAGGCCGTTGCCGATGGTCGCGCGGCGAACCTGCTGCAGCTGCATCAGGACTTCCCGAACATGTGGGACGCCTGGGACATCGATCGTTACTACCGCAACAGCTCCACCGAGCTGCGCGATGTCACCGGCATCTGTTCGCGGCTGACCAGGACGGGCGCCGAGGTCGTCATCGAACGCGCATTCTCCAAGTCGACCATCACTCAGACGATCACCCTGGCGCCCGGTTCGAGGATGCTGCAGATCGTCAACGACATCGACTGGAACGAGACCGAGAAGCTGTTGAAGCTCGCCTTCCCGCTCGATGTGCAGGCGACACACTCCGAGGCCGAGACCCAGTTCGGCTATCAGTCACGCGTTACGCACACAAACACGAGTTGGGAAGCGGCAAAGTTCGAGACGTCGATGCACCGCTTCGTCCTGGTGCGCGAGGCCGACTTCGGCGTCGCCCTCGTAAACGACTCAATCTACGGCTATGACACGTCCCGTGAGGTGTCGGATGACGCAGTGACGACGACGGTCCGGCTCTCGTTGCTGCGCGCTCCGCGCTTCCCGGACCCTGACAGCGACCACGGACGGCACGTCATCGCGACGGGGATGGTGATCGGCGCCGGTCCCGCCGAGGCGACCCGCGCGGGCATCGAAATGAACGCCCCAGGGACGGTAGTCCGCGGCGGTCACGACGTCGCGCCGCTGGTCTCGGTCCGGGGCGAAGGGATCATTGTTTCCGGCGTGAAGCTCGCCGACGACGGGTCGGGCGACGTTATCGTGCGCGTCTACGAGTCGCTCGGCCGTCGCACGAACGGCGAGCTGTCGGTTGATTTCCCGCACCGCGAGGTGCGTGAGGTGAGCCTCATCGAGGACGCCTTGGGCGATGCGCGCCTCGGTGGCGCGCTCCGACTGCGGCCGTTCGAGGTCCGAACCCTACGCGTGGTGCGCTGAGTGGCGTGCGGCTGGGGGTCTCAGATCCAGCCGCACGCCGTGCAGGGATCCTTGGATCCTTGCACGTGCCCTTGGCCGTGGGTCGCATGGGGGCACACGACCGCATGTGGGCACGGCCTGGCATGCGGTCCACCAAGAACAGGACGCCTCGTAGCGGCCCCCAACAGGTCCGCGAGGAGCCTCGTTCCTTCGCATGCCAGGCACTATCTATGTGTCGCTGGTGGGTGAATCGTGTCGCGGACTTCGCGAGATATTTATCGAAATCCGTCGACGCCGATATTCGTCTTGCGGCTGGCCCGATACGCGGGCAGTGATTTAGTCGGTGGGGCGGTTCTCCGGCACCGAACCAGTGAGATCAGTGATGCGCCCACGGGCCGCGGCTTCGCGCACTGACCAGATCGCTGCGATTGCCGCATCCTCGTCCTCAAATGCCTTGGAGGTGAGCAGCACGTCTCCGTTTGCGGTGACAAGTTGGAACCGCAGGCAGGCGTCCGCGTCAACATACAGATTGAAATGTGAGGCCATTGTGGTGCTTCCTTGCATGGGAGATAGGTGCGCCTCAGGCCCTTGCGTGCCCGAAGCGTTTGGATCATCGGCTTCGTCGACGGTTCCAAGTAACCGAAGCCAGATAGAAGGCCAGCAAGCCGCCGATGAAGTAGACAACCCAGAACGGGAATCCGACGTTGGTTTGGCGTCCTACCAGGGTTTTCTGTTCCGGGGCGCCTTTGGGGATGTCTGCGATCCGGGAGGCATGGACCAGGAGCCGGTGTGAGTTTACCCCGACGGGAGTGCACGTCACCAAGGTGATGGAGTCCTCGCCCGCGGTGATTTTCAATGAGGAAATCTCATCCGGTTTGACCACTTCGACCCTGTTCACTTTGTAGAGGAACGTGTGGTCCATGACTTCCGTGGAGAAGATGTGACCCGTTTCCGCGCTGTGGAGGGGGTTGAACAGTTCCGCTTCCGGGATCCCCGAATGCGATGTCAGGACGCTGTGCGTGGAGGGCCCGCCCACGGGAAGGGAGGAGCCAAATAGGTGGCCTACGCCTTTGGCAAGGACGTTGTCGCTGGTTCCATGGAAGACAGGTAGGTCAATGTTCAGGGACGGATAACGGAATCTTCCGATCACCTCGTCATTGGCTACGTTCAACTGGCTCTGATAGTCCCGCAGCTGCCCTTCCAAGGCCTGGGTGGGGGCTTGGGCGTAATACGGGTCCCTCAGCTGTCCGGCAGGAATGCGGGAGTTGTATTCGCGTGCCCGGTCCAACACTTTCGTCCTGGCGGAGGGTTCGAGCTGTTCGACTTCCTGCGCGTAGCCGGAAAGTTGGCTGTTGTGGGATATCGAGCTGAACCAGTCCGCCGCCTGGGGATAAAGGACCAGGCCCAGGCCGACAGTGGCGATGATCATCATGGTGACAAATCTCCTGTCGGCACGCCCGCGCCGCCTGCTTGTGCGCCTACGCAATACCTTGCGGGTCTCGGGGCGCCGGGGATGGTCTCCCAGGCCGGGTTCGGAACCCTCCATGAATTCCTCGAGGGTCTGAGTCATTGGAGCCTCTTGCTTTGATGGACGGGAGCAGTATGGGGCATCCACCAATTGGTGGATGCCCCATACCCTGCATCAAGGGTGCAGGTCACCGAGGAGTGCTATTTTGCTTCGGTGCGTTTCCGGCGGCCGGTGACCATGAACAGCCCCGCGCCGGCCAGCACGAGGACCCCGCCGGCGGTCAGGGCCCACGTTCCCGCGCCGCCGGTGAGCGGCAGCGAGAATCCGGCGGCGTTCGCCAGGACGTTGTC
>NZ_JBFBLA010000049.1:0-15966 GCF_040702485.1 Arthrobacter sp. NPDC080031 | reverse complement strand
CGGACACCATGACCTACCTGACCGCGCTGCTCCCCGTCGCCCAGGGCGTGGCCGTGCACGCGGCCCTGTCCCGGCACGCCGACACCCTCCGCTCCGCCGGCGAGACCCGCACCCGGGGCCAGATCATGGCCGACACCCTCGTCGAACGCACCACCGGCACCCCCGGCGGGATCAGCGCGGTGGAAGTCCAGCTCGTCATGACCGACCGGACCCTGTTCCAAGGCGACGCCGAACCGGCACGCCTGCCCGGCTACGGCATCGTCCCCGCAGCCTGGGCGAGGACACTAATCGCCGGGGACCAGGGCCCGGCCGAACCCGGGCGGCCCGGCGAACCCGGCCAGGCCCAAGACCTCAAGCTCTGGCTCCGGCGCCTCTACACCGCCCCCGGAACCGGGGAGCTTGTCGCCGCCGATTCAAAGGCGCGGCTCTTCCCGGCAGGCATGCGCCGCTTCATCCAGGCCCGGGACGAGACCTGCCGGACCCCCTACTGCGACGCACCCATCCGGCACTTCGACCACATCGTTCCCTGGCACCACGGCGGACCCACCAGCCTGGCCAACGGGGCAGGCCTGTGCGAAGCCTGCAACCACACCAAAGAACTCCCCGGCTGGATGGCACGAACCTGGACAGCACGAACCGGCACGGCACAAACAAGCCCCGGGACACGGCACGTCCTGGACATCCGCACCCCCACCGGCCATACCTACCAATCAACAGCCCCACCCCTGCCAGGAACCAGGCTGACAAGAAGCTCAGACCCGCCCGTCATGGCGGCACACTATTTCGGGGACCTGTTTCGCAGGCCCCATCGACCGGAACCGCGCGCCGCCTGAGCTACCGTTCGCCTTCCATTGCCGACGCCTTTCTAGTACAAACCCGCCGGAAGGAACGTAGGCTCGAGCTATGGACGGGAGGAGCAGTCACGGCACCAGTTTGTCCCGCATGCTCGACTCCGGTGCAGACCTGACCGTGGATGGTGCCCTTGCCACCGAGCTTGAAGCACGCGGCTGCGATTTGGACGATCCGCTATGGTCCGCCAAGGTCCTTTTGGAACAACCTCAACTGATCAAGCAGGTACATCGCGACTATTTCGACGCCGGCGCCGCAATCGCCATCACCTCGAGCTATCAAGCCCTGCCCCAGGGATTTGCCCGGCGCGGCATTGCCGAGACGGAAGCTTTGGAACTGGTGGCCTTAAGCGTTCGTTTGGCCGACGAGGCCCGGCGCGAGTACTTGGCGGAAAACCCGGATGCTGGGTCCTTGCTGGTTGCCGGATCTGTTGGCCCCTATGGCGCCTATCTCGCGGACGGTTCCGAGTACCGGGGCGACTACGTTCTCACCCAGCACGAGTTCAAGGAGTTCCACCGGCCGCGGATTCGGGCGCTCGTGGAGACCGGGGTGGACCTGCTGGCCTGCGAGACGCTGCCCTCCTTCGCGGAGGCTGAGGCCCTTTTGGCGCTCGTGGAAGACTTCGACGTCGAATCCTGGTTTTCCTTCACGCTCCGGGACGGCGGACACATCAGCGACGGCACGTCTCTTGCCGAGGTGGCGGCGCTGTGTGGAGCCCAGCCGCGCGTGGCGGCAATCGGCGTGAATTGCGTACCGTTGAACCTGGTCTCCCCGGCGCTTGAGGCCTTGCGCAACGCGACGGACAAGCCGCTGCTCGCGTACCCGAACTCGGGCGAAAGCTACGACGCCGTCACCAAGACGTGGAAACCTCGCGCCGGAGCAAACGCAGGAGGCCCGTCAAGCCTCGCCGAAGGGGCTGCCACTTGGCACGACCTCGGGGCCCGGCTCATTGGCGGGTGCTGCCGGACGACGCCGCGGGATATCGCTGCCGTGGCGAGACTGCCGATGGAGCCTTAGATGCCAGCTTCAGTCAGAACGTGCCGCCTCGCGTTTCGCCCAGAGGGTACTCGCGCTGGAGCTGTACAACTTTCGGATCGTCTTCGTCGGCTCCGTAGTCGGAGTTCCGGGTGATGTCCTTTCCGTCGGGGAGCTTCATCGCGCGGAAGACCAGCGACAAGACGGCAGCAACAATGAGGTTGATCGCGAACGCCACGACGGCGATATAGACCTGCACGTTGGTGCCGGGAATGGCAGCGATGGAGCCGCCGAAGTTGGCCTTCGTCACGGGGTTGACCACGTTGTACGCTGCGACGGTTCCGTAGATGATCCCGGCAACCCAGCCTGCGAAGAGCGCCCAGCGGTGGAGCCACCTGGTGTACAGCCCTGCGACGATCGCGGGGAAGGTCTGCAGGATCCAGATTCCCCCGAGGAGCTGCATGTTGATGGCGGCCGACTGGTCCATCGCGATCACGAAAATCAGCGCCCCGAACTTCACCACGAGCGAGGCGATCTTGGAGACCTTCGCTTCCTGCCGAGGGTCGGCGTCGGGCCGGATCAGGTCGCGGTAGATGTTGCGGGTGAACAGGTTGGCGGCAGCGATCGACATGATGGCGGCCGGAACCAACGCGCCGATGGCGATAGCCGCCAAGGCGATCCCTGCAAACCACGCGGGGAAGTTGTCCAGGAACAGCTGCGGAACCACCAGCTGCGGATTGACGGCACCGTTCAGGTCAATGGGCTTGGTGCCCGCGGAGATGGCCGCGTAGCCCAGGAGGGCCAGGAACCCGAGCATGAGCGAATACAGCGGAAGAACCGCAGCGTTCTTGCGGATGGTGTTCCTGCTCTTGGTCGCCAGGACACCGGTGACCGAGTGCGGGTACATGAACAGCGCCATGGCCGAGCCAAGGGCCAGTGTCCAGTACGCCGAGTAGCTGGCCGCGCCCGGGATGAAGACGCCGGCCGGCTTGCCGGTGGCGGGACTGATGGCGTCGAGTTTCGTCTGGGCTGCACCGAAGATGTTGTCCCAGCCCCCGAACTTGATCGGCAGGTAGATCACGGCAACGATGACTGCAAGGTAGATCAGCAGATCCTTCACGACGGCGATAAGCGCCGGCGCCCGTAGGCCCGAGGTGTAGGTGTAGGCGGCCAGAACCACGAAGGCGATAATCAGCGGCAGGTCAGTCAGCAGCACATTCTGCGCGCTGCCGAGGCCCAACACCGTGAGCACTGCTTTGATGCCGACAAGTTGAAGTGCGATGTACGGCATGGTCGCGACAATGCCGGTGAGGGCCACCGCAACCGTCAGAGCCCTGCTGCCATAGCGCCCGCCAACGAAGTCTGCCGGCGTGACGAACCCATGCCGATGCGAGACCGACCACAAACGGCTCATCAGCAGGAACACAATCGGGTAGAGCACGATCGTGTAAGGCACTGCGAAGAAGCCGCTGACGGCTCCGGTAGCCCACATTGCCGCCGGGACGGCCACGAACGTGTAGGCCGTGTAGAGGTCTCCACCGAGAAGGAACCACGTCACCCAGGTTCCGAAACCACGTCCGCCGAGGCCCCATTCATCGAGACTGTGCAGGCCTGTCTCCTTGCCCGCGCGCCAGCGTGCGGCGAAGAAGCCCAGGACCGCCACCAGGATAAAGAGGATGACGACGACGGTGAGCGCGACGCCGTTGACGGGTCGATCCGCTGTGGTCGCCATTGGGACGGCGAGCCCGCTCATTGTTCCTGCTCCTTCGTGCGTGCGCCCCGCGCGGCCTCGCGGCGGCGGCGGTCCTCCTTGGTTACCAACCGATAAGCGATGCCGATCATGCATGCCGTGACGGGAACCCAGAGCATTTGGTACCAATAGAAGAACGGCATGCCGGCTAGCCGCGGCTGATCAGTCGAATACGCCGGAACGTACAGCGGAACCAGAATGGCGATGGCTAACAGGATTCCGGCCACAATATACGGGCCGGGCCTTGCGGGCCCCCGGGTCGGCACATCGGGAGTTGACATGGACGCCTCCTCATAGAGACGGCCCCCGGATCGGGATGGGCTTCCCGGGACGTACCGGTGGCCTTATGGACCGTATATATACCGGTTCATCAACAGAATAGATTCTGGATTAATTCTTTGACAGGGGAAGTGGCCCACGCTTTTTCGCCAGGGAGCCTTGGTGTCGGGCGGCACTGCCGGGAGCACCGCCGTCGTCGTTGTCTAAAGTAGCCAGACCCGCACAGCGGAACTCGAATGTTTGTCATTCGTCTTGATTAGAGCTGGTAATATCCGTGACGTCCGCCCCTGCGGGCGTTTGTTGGCAGGCGCGGGTCTCTTCCGCTGCCAAAACGGAAGGAATTTCATATGAACGCGTCGACCCCGCGCGCTCCCAGGCTGCAGAATCCAGTCCGGCTCCGCATCCGGAAGGGCATCGCCGGGTACGTAGCTGTTCTAGTGGCGGGCATCGTACTCGTCGCGCCAGGAGCGGGCGCTGCTTCCGCGTCACCCGCCACGACTCCACCACCCCCATCCCCGTCCGCGACATCAACTACCTCGAATGACCACGCGATGGGTTCGACGGTCCGCAGTCACGAGCCCGCTACGCCGATGCGGATGTCTGCCCAGGCAGTAGCGCCAGCTTCGGTTTCCTCCGGGGTGCCGGGAATGGATGTCAGCAGCCACCAGGGCGATGTGGACTGGTCCACTGCGGCCGCCAACGGCGCCAAATTCGCCTATGTCAAGGCCAGCGAGGGAACCGGCTACGCCAACCCGTACTTCGCAAGCCAATATGCCGGATCCGCAAACGCCGGACTCCTGCACGGCGCATACCATTTTGGGCTGCCCGACGCGTCCTCAGGAGCGGACCAGGCCAACTACTTTCTGCAGAGCGGCGCAGCCTGGACCCCGGACGGGAAGACCCTTCCTGCCCTCTTGGACATTGAATACAACCCGTATGGAAGTACCTGCTACGGATTGAACCAGGCTGACATGGTGAATTGGATCTCCGATTTCGCCACGACCATTCTTTCCCGGACGGGGCGCCTGCCTGCCATTTACACCACCACCGACTGGTGGACCACCTGCACGGGCAATGCGGCGGGGTTCGGAAACCATCCCCTGCATATTTCCCAATTCTCAACTGACCCCGGGACCCTGCCGGCCGGATGGCCGGATTACACCCTGTGGCAGAACTCCGATACGGGCGTCTTTCCCGGAGACCAAGACGTCTTCAACGGCACACCCACCCAGTTGACGGATTTCGCCACCAACCCGGGCCCTATCTTCTCCGATATTTCCGGGGATCCGTTCACGTCCGAAATCAACTGGCTCGGTTCCCGTGGCATATCCACTGGGTGGACCGAGTCGGATGGGTCAAGGAACTATAACCCCCTGACCACGGTAGCTCGGGATGCAATGGCCGCCTTCATGTACCGCCTGATGGGCAGCCCGGTATTCACGCCTCCGGCGACGTCGCCATTCACCGACGTCGCCACCAGCAACCCGTTCTACAAACAGATCACCTGGCTCGCACACAACGGCATCAGCACGGGCTGGACAGAAGCCAACGGAAGCAAAACCTACCGTCCGTATCTTTCGGTCAACCGCGACGCCATGGCTGCTTTCATGTACCGCCTCGCAGGTAGTCCGGCTTTCACGGCACCGGCGACGTCGCCATTCACCGACGTCGCCACCGACAACCCGTTCTTCAAACAAATCACCTGGCTCGCAAACAGCGGCATCAGCACGGGATGGACGGAGTCCGACGGAAGCAAAACCTACCGGCCGTATCTAGGGGTCAATCGGGATGCGATGGCCGCGTTCATGTACAGGTACAACACTAATTTCGGGACGATGCGCTAACAGGAACGCCCCGCAAATGAAAAGCGGAGGGCGGCCACCGATGCCGGTGACCGCCCTCCGCCAAATGTGGATTTGTTTAGCCGTCAGTATCCTTCGCGGCCGGCTGGCTGCTGGAACCGGACCCGGAACCGATCACGCTGTGCTGGGGTTCGGGCATCTTCGAGTCAGCACCGTTCACTGATTGCCAGATGGACTTGTTGAACAGTTGCTCATCGATCTTGTCTTCGCTGGCAGTGTCCTGGGTGGCCACCTGGGGGGCCATCGGAGCGTTCGCCCCGTTGACGGTGGTCATGTCATAGCTGGGCTTGAGCGCGGTGTACGGCGTGTTATCAGGCTTGGCTGTGAACGACGCGTTCATGGGAGTAGCGAACGCATCGAACTGGGTCAGCGGGCCGATGCCGGCGATGAGGCCGATGGTGCGGACCATCGAAGCCGTGCTGTAGAAGGTGGAATCGACTTTCCCGGTCTGGGTATAGGGGCTGATGGCCAGTGCCAGGGTGCGGTGTGCATCCACGTGGTCCGGGCCGTTCTGCGCGTCATCCTCCGTGACGAAGATGGCGGTGTCCTTCCAAACAGAAGAGTGGGACACGGTGTCCACCAGCTTGCCGAGCGCGTAGTCGTTATCCGCGACGTAGGCCTTCGGCGTTGGGGCGCCGACGCGGGTGGCCTGGGTGTGGTCATTGGGTAGCCGGACGAACTGGACCGTGGGAACCGTTCCGGATGTCACTTGGGACTGGAAGTCCTTGGCCCATTCTTCAATGCGTGGAGTACCGCAGCCAGGCTTCAACGGCGCGAAGGATCCCGCCGAATCAGGGCAGTTCAAGTCGTAACCGTGGTAGTTGTGGTCGGTCTGCGCATCCAGAACGGGGTCCGCGGCGCTGGACATTCCAGCGTTGTTGGAAACGTAGAAGCCGTAGTTGCGGAAGCTGACGCCTGCCTTGGCGAGCCGCTGCCAGACATACGTGTTGTCAGGCTGTTGGGCCGCGATTTCAGGGGCGTTTCCTTCGCTGGGATACGGCGCCTTGCGGCCCGAGTAGTTGGCCGGCCACATCTGCTCTGCGTACGGGTTCGAGTTGGCCGAGGCCACCCAGTTCCAACCGTTGGCGCTGACTTCAGCATCGGCGTAGAAGTTGTCAATAGTGGTGAACTTCTTGGAGAGGGCCCGCATATTCGGCGCAGACTCGTCGCCGAAGAGATTCAGCGAAGGATCTCCATTGCCCTTGCCGAGGCTTCCAAGCACCTGGTCGTAGGTGCGGTTTTCCTTGACCACGTAGATCACGTGTTTGATGGGACTCTCTTGACCAGGTTGGCGCGGGATGATGTTGCCACCGGCGGTGTCCGGACGGTTGTTGTTTTTGACCTGCTCGGTGGCCTTCTGCAACTGGCCGCCCTCCGGAACGCTGAAACTGCTCAGCGTGCCAACGATCATCGACCCGCTGTACTGGTTTTCGGCGGCCGGGGCGGTTGACTCCGGGTTCGGGTGGCCAGGTCCGCTGTTTGGTCCGGCGCCCAGACCCTTCGCGTTGGTGACATGCAATGTCCCGCCGCTGAAGGCCAACGAACTCGGGTACCAGCCGACTGGAACCACGCCCGCCACTGCGTTCTGGGCAAGATCGACGACGGCGACGTCGTTGTTCCCGGAGTTGCTCACGAAGAGGCGGCGGCCGGCTTCGTCCAGGGCCAGTCCGGTGGGATTGGTTCCCACGGGTGCGCCCTTTTCAGGTGCGACGCTGACACTCGAGCTTGTGCCGGCGGCGGTATCGACAACCGAGACGGTGTCGTCGTCGCCGTTGGCGACGTAAAGCGTACGGCCGTCCTTCGACAGGACGGACTTGTTGGGGTGCAGGCCCACCGTGACGGTGCGGGAAACCTTCGGTTCGGCGCCTGTGATGTCCACCGCGGAGAGGTCCGAGGCGCCCTGGTTGGTGACGAACGCCGTCGTCCCATCTGGGGAAACCGTGACCGAAAGCGGTCGGTGACCGGCCGGCGTCGTCGAGACATTGCCCGTGGAGAGGTCGACGACGGACACGGCGTCAGCGAGCTGATCTGCGACAACCAGCCGCTTACCGTCGGGCGTGATCGCCAATCCGGCCGGGAAGAGGTTGAGTGCCTTGCCCGCGGGCGTCGTGGTGGGAAGCTGGATGGGCGCACCTTCTGCCAGTTTGCCGCCGGAGTAGCTGTAGGTCCGGATCTTGGAGTTTGCTGCTGCGCTGGCGTAGAGCTTGGTGCCGTCAGGGGCCCACGCCAAGCCCATGTAGAGGGATTCAGGGGACTTGTAGGAGATGGTCTGGTCCACCTCGTGGTCTGAGAGATCGACGAGTTGCAGTGACTGCGTACCTTGACCGTTGTTGGTGACCGCGAGCCTCTTGCCGTCGGGCGAAAGGGCGGAGTTGAGCGGGAGGTCTCCGAGTGAGGTCTGCTGTCCGGTTGGCGTAACGCGCATTCCGATTGACGTGACTGCCGTTCCGTCCTCGTGGGGGCCGGCGAACGTCGAAACCGCCGCGAACGCGGCGCCGCCGACGAGCACACAAGACAATGATCCGATGATGACCGGGATTGTTTTGAATTTCATGGTCCCAAAGCTAGGAGCCGTGAAACACGCTGGCCCGACTCACAGGGAACCATCAGCTAAATCATCAGTGAACTGATGAAACCGGCAGGTGTCGGAGTCGGGTCACCGCCGGCAATCAGCCCCCGAGCTCTCTGCGCCGGAATCGCAACTCCCGCAGGGCACCTCGCAGTGGTGACCCGGTGAACGGTAGGTCCTCCAATTTGACCTTCCCGGAAGCTGACAGGGCCAGTGCGTTGGCCTTGTCGGCAGCACGTTGTGGCAAGCCGAGGGTCGCCGCGAAGTCGGCCCAGTGCTTCGCCTTGAGGTTTTTGGTTTTCTAGCTCCGTCTGGTCCATTTTTCCAAAATCCGCAAGATCCTGCCGATTAATCGTCCCGCTCGCGGAGCCGCGGTAGACCTGCCAGCTACGTACTTGCCAGCCATTCGGTCTCGAAGTCCGGATGGTCCGAGTAGGGCAGCGCGAGGGCATTCAACGACTTCGTGGTCCATTCGATCGATTCCGGGATCCACTGCGGCGTATCACCAAGCGAGCCGCGAACCATCGTGGCCAGGGCCGTCTGCCGTGCGGATTCCACGATGCTGAGCAGCCTTCTCTTAGATTCGCATTCCATGAGAAGGCGTCGCTCGTACCATTTGCCCGCCTCGGAGACCGAACGGTCGCCGAGGAGTTTCCGCGCGGCAGCCTCGTCCTCGTTCAGGCGGTCCAGGAGGAAATCGACGATATCCACAAATTGAGCGTACGCGTCCCTTGCGGCAGCGGAAATGCCTGCCTCCGCTAGGCGGGGTCGGCTTGCTTTTCGCGCTGGAGCTCGACGGCGGCAACGTGGGGGAGGGCGTTGTAGTGGCTCCGGGACATGCTGCCGAACTCGTAGGCGGTCTCGGCGTGCTCGGACAGGTCCACGCCGGCGAGCTCTGCCTCGTGGCTGACCCGGAATCCGACGGTCTTGTGGATGACAAGGGCGATGATTGCCGTCATGATTCCTGACACTGCAAGGGTGACAAGGATGGCGACGATCTGCGCCATGAGCTGCTGGAGTCCGCCTCCGTAAAACAGTCCTCCTCCTTTTCCGTTCACCGGCAACGCGATGAATCCGAGCGCGAGCGTGCCGACAAGCCCGCCACCGAGGTGTACGCCCACGACGTCGAGGGAGTCATCGAAGCCGAACTTGTGTTTCAGGTCGACAAACACGGCGCACGCTGCGCCGGCTACCAGCCCGAGGCCGAGGGCTGCGGCGGGAGCCACATTGGCGCAGGCCGGTGTGATAGCCACGAGGCCGGCAACGACGCCGGAAGCGGCACCCAGGGATGTGGGGTGGCCGTGCCGGATCTTCTCGGTGACCAACCAGCTGATCATTGCCCCGGCCGGGGCTACGAGGGTATTCACCCAGATCAAGCCGGCCTGCGCCGACGTCGTGGCCGCGCCGGCATTGAAACCGAACCAACCGAACCACAGGAGGCCAGCGCCGAGCATGATGAGGGGGAGGTTGTGCGGGCGGTGGTTCGGGTCTTTTCCAAAGCCGTGACGCTTGCCCAGGATCAACGCCAGGACAAATGCGGCAGCGCCGGAGCTGATTTCCACAACTGTGCCACCGGCGAAGTCAATCACCTGACCGAAGACCGAACTGATGGCTCCGCCAGGGCTGAGGAGGCCGCCGCCCCACACCATGAACGCCAACGGGCAGTACACCAGGGTGATCCAGATGGGGACGAAAATGACCCAGGAAGTGAATTTTGCGCGGTCGGCGATGGCGCCGCTGATCAGGGCAACGGTGACGATGGCGAAGGTAGCGCTGAAACCGAGCTTGATGAGATCGGTGGAACCGACAAGGTCCGCCGAGCCGAAGCTGCTGAACGGATTGCCGAAAATGCCCAGGACACTCTTGCCGCTGATCATCGAATAGCCCCACAGGATCCACACGGCGCCTACGATGCCCGCGGAGATGAAGCTCATCATGATCATGTTGAGGGAGGCTTTGGCCCGGGTCATGCCACTGTAGAAGAGGCCGAGTGCCGGAGTCATGAGCAGTGCGAGTGCCGCCGACACCATCACCCAAACGTTTTCCGCAGTGATATTCACACGCGTTTCCCTTCTTGTCGGAATGCCGTAGGAGGACCGCCGAAGCTTGGCCCCGTTCTTCCCCGGCCCAATATTTCCGGTTCCGTGTTTCAAGCAATGCGGGGAAAAATTGCAGGGACGTTACATAACTTGCCTTGGCGTGAAGAACGCATGACGGGCGTGTTTCGGGAATGTTAACGCCATCCCGGCGCACACGAGTGGCCGCGCGGAGCGGGCGCCCTGGATCCCAGTGATTCCGCGGATTCCAGGGGCCAAGGAAGGTGAAATCCTTCCACCCGGCAGGAAATCCGCACATTTCTTCGACGTGAACGGCGGCTCACCGTCCCCCGAAGGATGTTTCAGCCGAACGCTGGCGCGTCACGGCCTCCGCGTGCACACTTAGCCTGTGAAGCCGTTTCTCCTGCTCGCATCTCGCGCCGAAGACGCCGCCGCCGAGGAAGAATACCAGGCGTATCTTCGTTTTGGAGGGCTCGCTCCCGAGCAGCTGCAACGCATCCGAATGGAGGCGGCGCCCCTCCCGCCGCTTGAACTCTCTGATTATTCCGGCGTGATTGTGGGTGGCAGTCCCTTCACTTCGAGCGACCCGATGGAGCACAAGAGCCCGGTCCAGAAACGGGTGGAGAAAGAACTTGCAAACCTGCTGGACACGATTGTTGCCGCCGACTTTCCCTTTCTGGGGGCCTGCTATGGGGTCGGAACCCTGGGGCTTCATCAAGGGGCTGTGATTGACCGGACCTACGGTGAAGGACTCGGCGGGGTAACCATCAAACTCACGGCGGAGGGCCTCCGGGACCCGCTCCTCCAAGGGATGTCCGAGCGCTTTGTCGCCTTTACCGGCCATAAGGAAGCCTGCACGGTCCTGCCAGGACACGCGGTGTTGCTGGCCGGTTCGGCCACTTGCCCCGTGCAGATGTTCCGGATCAAGCGGAATCTTTACGCCACTCAATTCCATCCCGAGCTCGACGCCGAGGGGCTCGTCACGCGGATTGACACCTACCGCCACGCCGGATACTTCCCGCCCGAGGCTGCTGAACAGCTGATGGCAGACGCGCGGAAGATCACGGTTACCGAACCGATGAAGATCCTCGGCAACTTTGTCCGCAGGTACGCGATTCCTCAATAACGTCGGAGGAATGAAGCACAATGGGCCCATGACTTTTGCAAATGTGGGAAGCCTCGGCACGAAACCCGGCCAGCGCGACGCCGTCGTCTCCATCCTGCTCAGACCGAAACCGGAACTCCGGGGCGCGGGCTGCCTGCTCTACGAGGTGGGGGTCAACGAAGAATCGCCGGACACGGTCTTTGTCTGCGAACTATGGGAATCGGCAGAAGCGCACCAAGGATCGCTGCAGCTGGACAGCGTCCGGGCGGCCATAAGTGAGGCGATGCCCCTGCTGTCCGGAGAGATGGGCGGCACGCGGTTCACGGTATTGGGCTCACCGCTCCGAAACCCCTGATATTCACCCAGGCGACACGTGGCTGACGGACAGGATTTTCATAGCTCTCACATAGCTCTAGTAGCTACGGTTGGTTCATTATGGAAGAGCAAGAGCCCCGTCGTCCCGTCCAAGGGTCCGGACGAAAGAGAAGCCGGTGGAACCGCTGGAGTCCCTGCCGTCGTCGATCGGCCTTGCTGACAGCCTTCGCGGCCATTCTGGTCGTGACCCTGACGGCCACGGTGTACTCAGCTGCGCATGCCCGCTCATCAGTCTCTCGTGCAGTATCGGCGATGGCCGGCGCTACGCCGTTGGCAGCTGTTCCAGCCGCATCCCCGACGACGGCGGCCGCCGCACCGCCGTCGGCTGCTGCCGAGGCGCCGACTGCCGCTCCAGCCCCCGCGGCTCCGGCAGCTGCAGCGCCGGCAGCCGCAGTGGCCGTTGCTGCGGGTACCGGCGTGACCTCGGCGTTGGACTCCGAGATCAACGCCATCATCGACGCCAACAGCCAGTACCAGATCGGCGTCACCCTGATCGACTTGTCCAATGGCTCGAACCACCAGTACGGGGTCCAGGCGCCGTTCGAGGCAGCAAGCACCGCCAAAGTCCTGGCTGCCGCCGCGTACTACCACCTTGTCGAGACGGGCGCAGTGTCCCTTGACGATCCCTTGGGCGGCTACACGGCCGCTTTCCAGCTCAAGGAGATGATCCAGGACAGCGACAACGACTCCTGGTCCTTGATCATGGACGCGGTCGGCTATTCGGAGCTTCAGGCCTACGCCGCATCGATCGGCGTTAGCTATGACCCGATGAACAACACGCTGACTCCCAGCGAAATGGCGAGCATCATGGCCGGCCTCTACAGCGGGAAGCTCCTGAACCAGCAGGACACCACACAGTTGTTGTCCTACATGCAGAACACCAACTACGAATCGCTCATCCCCGCCGCGGTTCCGGCCGCAATCACCGTTTTCCACAAGTACGGACTGCTCGACGACGAACTCCACGACGCCAGCATCCTCACCAACGGAGCCAACTCCTATGCATTCGTGGTCTACACCAAAGGCCAGGACGAGAGCGATATCCCCGCCCGCACCGACATCTTCCACCAGCTCACCCAGGCCGTAGTGAACGGCCTGTTCTAAAAGGCCCGTTCTAAAAGGACTTGGACCGACCTTCAGCATCACGACGCCGGCCGCGCAGTCGGACTGACTGCGCGGCCGGCGTCCTTGTTCCCTTATATGCGCTGAGCGCCTGTCGCGGTGCTATCTATATGCCTCCTTCCGCATGGGGTCGGGCCAATTTCCTATGAATTGGGTTTGGTTCTGCATGGTCTTCTCCTGACTAAGACGGTGTTCTGCGCGATGCGACGCAGTTGGTCGTGCCTGCCAAAAGGGCAGGGGCGGCCTGACTAGTCGGGAGAGGAACCAGGATCGAATGCAGGTTCGGCCGAGGGGCTTTGCCGGCTATCGGGGATCGGGCCATCGCGGGGTGGCGGTGCCAGCGCGCGTTGTTCCGGCAGATCTGCCGCGCCAAAGGCGGAACCGCCCTCCGGGCCCGACGTCGATCCTGCCCCGGGTGGCGACACCGACTCAGGAACCGGCGCGTCAGGCGGAGGTCCGCCGGAAACCGGCGACCCATCCGTTGTCGCCAACATTGCGGGGGGCATGAAGACAACCCCGTCCGGCAGGAATCCGGTGTTCGTTGTGAATCCGGGGTTCCGGGTGATCGCGTTCGGTCCGGACTGGACCGAGGGCGAAAAGCGGTTCGTCGGGACAGCTGGAAAGCTTGGTCCGTGAGGCGGCAGTATTGCGGGCACCAGCGGCAATGCCGGGACGGAAGGCGGCTCGGGCAATGGCGGCACGGAAGGCGGCAGTATGGAGGGCAATGGCGGCAACTGCGGCACGGAAGGCGGCAGTATGGAGGGCAACGGCGGCAAGGCCGGGAGTTCCTTGATCGTGTTCTCGACTACCTGCGGCACAGCGTCGACGAGTCCGACGACTGGCGTCAGGACCTGCTTCGTTGGCTGACCGACCACGGTTTCAGGAACTGTGGCCAACTGACCCGGGCTTGGAACCACGGACGGGACGTTGTCGACGAGCGTGCCAATGGGGCCGGTGAGGGGAACCGGGGGCTGTGAAACCGACGGTGTCGGGACAGCGGGAATCGCCGGCAGAAGGTCTGTGGCCTGCGAAGGACCGGCCAGCCACAGCAACCACGCCAATGCGCCGAAAACGGCGAGAAGAACGGGGCGAACCAAAGAAAAGCCACGGCACCCCAGATGCCAAGCCAAACACTCCACCTCCCCAGTGCGGTGTCTGGGTACTAAGTTACGCCCGTCCGGGGCGGCAGTCCATAGCTAAGTATGCTTAGCTCCCGAACTCCCGAAGGGTCACCACGCGGGACGCAGCGTCGACATCGGGGCGGAGGTCCCGGTCCTGGACGTCGGCGGGCAAGGACAGACCGGCGTCGAAGGCCTTTCGGAACCGCGGACTCGTGAATTCTCCTCGCGTCCTGCCCTGCAGCCTGAGCGCGCGCGATGCGCAAAGGAGTTCGATGCCAACCACCGTTGAAAGCGCCAGCACGGTGGAATCCATGCGGGAGCTGGCCACACTCGCGAAACTGGCATCTTCTTCGGCGCCCAGCGAGAGCACCACCGTTTGCAGGCTCACAGGCTGTGCATTGGCTCGAATGCGGCCGACCGCTGCGGCTGCCACGTATTCAAGCATCATGACGCCGGACTGGCCGGCATCATCGCCCGCAAGGAATCGGTGGAGGCCGGTGTATGCCGGATCGCACAGCAGGCTGATCCTCCGAAGGTTCGTTGCGCACGCCGCACCGATGGCCAGTTGCAGGGCATCTATGCGGCGGGCGAGGGTGGTCATCTGGAACAGGCCATGATGGGCTACCCCGTTGCTTCCATCCTCTGCGGAACCGTACACCAGCGGGTTTTCATGACCGGCCACAACCAAACGCTCCAAAAGCATACCGAGCGCCTCGAGTTCCTCCGCCACCGAACCGAGGGCCTGAGGCAGGGTGCGCAGGCAGTACGGGTCCTGGATCCTCGCCGGGTCGCCGCTGCCTTCCACGAGGCCGCGCAGCACTCCGGCCATCCCGGTGACTGCGGGGGAATCGGCTGCCCGCGCGACTTCGGGGCTCAATGCCTCGGGATTCCCGGACATTGCCGCGAAGGACAAGGCGCTCACCGTGGTTAGGTTTTCCATCAGTGTGGCGAGCTTTTGCTGGGCAAGCGCGGCCTGGGCGATGGTGAGGGCGCTGGAGCTGATGAAAGGAAGGGCATCCTCGGTGGCCCAGGCGTCCAGAGGCGCCGGGACGTACTTGCCGTCCATGGTGGGGCGTTCGCCGAGGAGGGTGAGCGCCGTTCCCGCCAGCGCGGGCAGGTCCGCAGTGCCGATTCCGCCGAATTCCCGCACTTCGGGCAAGGCATCGGCGTTGAGCATGTCCACGACTGCATCGGCCACAGACGGGTTGATGCCCGACGAGCCCGCAGCAAGCTGGGACAGCCTGATGGCCAGCATTGCCCTGACGGTTTCCCGGTCAAGTACCCGTCCGGCGTCGACCGCATGGCTGCGCAGGAGGTTCAAACCGTGGACGTTGACGTCCTTGTCCCCGGCGTCCAGCGCGACAGATCGGTTCGCCCCGACTCCGGTGGACCGCCCGTAGACGGGACGGGACAGTGCCGTCGCACGGGCGGACCGTCGGGATGCGGCCATCCGTTCAACCGCCGACGGCGCCAGCGTCACCTTAGTTCCGCCACTTGCCACGGCTGCGATGTCGCTCAGACGCAGCTGTTTGCCGTCGATTTCGATCATGGAGGTGATTCTTTCTCAGATGGGCGGTTGATGTTCCCAACTAGCTCGCAGTTGTTGTCGTTATGAGGGCTCATAACGACAACTAATGCGAGCCAGTTGGGGTTGTCGGGTCTTGGTTAGCGGGTTTCTTCCATGGGGATTCGGACGCCGCGTTCGTGGGCGACGTCGATGGCGCGGTCGTAGCCGGCGTCGGCGTGGCGGATGACGCCCATGCCGGGGTCGTTGGTGAGGAGGCGTTCGAGTTTTTGGGCGGCGAGGTCGGTGCCGTCGGCGACGGAGACCTGGCCGGTGTGGATGGAACGGCCGATGCCCACGCCGCCGCCGTGGTGGATGGAGACCCAGGTGGCCCCGGA
>NZ_JBFBLA010000048.1:0-16563 GCF_040702485.1 Arthrobacter sp. NPDC080031 | reverse complement strand
CGTAAAACCCTTGTTATCAACGGCCATCGCCGGCTCCTTCAATCAACAGGCAATGAATGACTCACAACCAGCTTGACGAAGGGGGGCTCGCTCACCTATAGGGCCTTTCGGCGGAACGCCCCCCGGCCTCAGCAGATGTGAGCGCGCGTCCGTGGATTGGCCCGTATAGGTGAGCGGGCGTTGGGGAAATGGCACGTATATGTGAGCGGGCGTTGGGGAATTGGCGCATATAGGTGAGCGGGCGTCCGGCCCCACGGGCGGGGACCGGGGGCTAGGCCTCTAGGACGTACGTCCTGAGATCGTCGAGGGTCTGCTGCATGTGCGCGTCCATGGCCTCGCGGGCGCGGGGGGCGTCGCCGGCTTCGAGGGCTTTCAGGATGGCCCGGTGATGTCCGATCGCGTGCTGCTGAATATCGGGGATTTGCGAGGTCTGGGTGCGGCGGGTTTCCAGGACGCGGTGCAGGGGTTCGAAGAGCACGGCCACGAAGACGTTGCCGGAGGCGTGCAGGATGACGTCGTGGAAGCCCAGATCCGCTTCGACGAACGCGCGCACATCATTGGAATCGTGGGCTTTCTGCATGGCGGACACGTAAACCTGCAGTTGGTCGATCTCCTCGGGGGAGACCCGCGACGCGGCGAGTTCACAGGCGCCGGTCTCGAACATGCGGCGCAGCTCGATGAGTTGGACGGACGCTGCTGCGTCGTTCTTTCCCTCCGAAACGGCACGCAATACCGCCTCGAGGGACGCCCAGCGGTTTAGCGGGTTGACGAATGTTCCCCGGCCGCGTTCCACGCTGAGGATTCGCTGGGCTTCGAGGGTCTTCATGGCCTCGCGGACGGTCATGCGGCTGACTTCGTGCTTGGCGCTCAGTTCGAGTTCGCCGGGAACCACTGTTCCCGGCGGAAATTCGCCCGCGACGATGCGGTCCAGCAGTTCGTCAGCGACGACGCCGACCAACGACTTGCGTGCCATGGTGCTCCGTTCCTAGATGTCTGACATCTTACGCTGGTGGCTGCCGGCTTTCGTTCCAAAACGCGCCGAGCGCTATTGCGCAAGCATGCGGCTGCTCCCAATGCACGCTATGCCCGGCGTCGGGGATTGCCACGAGCCTCCGCAATGGGCTGGCCGCGACGAAGGCTTCCGCTTGGTCCAGAGAGCGTAAGCGGTCCCCGACGCCGGCAATCACCAGCGTCGGTGCAGTCACCTTTTCGGGGATATCCGTAGCCACTCCGCCCATCGCCGCAAGGCCGCTGGGTCCGAGGATCTCGAACGGCAGTCCAAACCCCCGGCTCAGCAAGCCGTGGTCCTCGGGGGACAAATCCCCGAACCAGGCCTTCATGCACTTGGCGCGCGTCGCATCGTCAATGAAACCTTGCCCTAGCTGGGATTCGAGCATCGATTTGAAGCTTTCGTTCGGCGGAGCCGGAACCATGCCGATCAGGGCCAGGCTGGCCACGATTTCCGGATGCCTTGCCGCCAGCGTCAGCGCCACGCTGCCGCCCATTGAATGCCCCACAAGGTGGACGGGCGACGCGTGCCGGGCAGCAACGGCAGCAACGGAATCGGCCGCTGATTCCAGGGTCCACCGGAAATCCGGAGGCAAGACGTCCCCGCGGTGATACCCGGGCAAATCGACGATCCAGACGATTCGCCCGGCGTCGAGCAGTTCGGTGGCGAGTGGCTCCCAATAGGCCGATGTCGAGGCCCAGCCGTGCAGCAACAGGACGGGAGGCTGGGACGGTTGTCCCGGCGTCGTGGGGGCGGCGGTTGCCGGGAGGCGCATGTCCACATGTAGCGCGGCCGGAGGCTCTTGAAGCATGCGCCAAGCATAGTGACCGCTGACACTTGCACAGGTGAAAGCGGGTGTGTCACACTAGCATTCAAATATTAGATGTCTGACATCTTACATTTACCTTCAAAACCACGATGGAGTGCAAGTGACCCTTGAAGCCGATGTTCTGGCCGCCTTCCCGGCGGAAGTCCAGATCCCCGCTCAGCTGGTTGCCGACGCCGTAGCAGCGTCTTCCACAGCCTCGCCCCGCGTCCTGGTAGTCCTCGACGACGACCCCACGGGCACACAATCAGTCGCCAACTTGCCGGTACTCACCCGCTGGGAGGTCGCCGATTTCACGTGGGCGTTCGCCCACATTGCGCAGAGCCGGTCCCAGCCCGCGGTCTATGTGCTGACCAACACGCGCAGCCTGGACGCGGTTGAGGCCGCGGCGCGCAACGAGGAAATCGTGCGCAACGCCCTCGTCGCAGCGGGCCAGAACTCTGGCGGCTCCAAGCTTCGCTTGGGGTTCGTCAGCCGCTCCGACTCCACCCTCCGCGGCCACTACCCGTTGGAACCCGACGTCATTGCCGCCACGATCGCCGACGTCACCGGCGAGGCCACCGACGGCGTCGTGATCGTCCCGGCGTTTCCCGACGCCGGACGCGTCACCATCGGAGGCGTGCACTACATGCGCGGCACCGGGGCCGACGCCGGCAAGCTCACCCCGGTTTCCGAGACCGAGTTCGCGAAGGACGCGAGCTTCGGCTTCGCCAACTCCGAGATGGCCAAGTATGTGGAGGAAAAGTCGCAGGGCCGTTTCCCGGCAAGCGATGTGATCGTCCTGGGCCTGAACATCATCCGCGCCGGTGCGGCTGCCGCGAACGGATCCGCCGGAGATCCCGAACTCTCGGCCAAGGCCATTGCCGACGCGATCGAACCGGCCACGAACTCCACGCCCATCGTCGCGGACATCGTCACCGAGAACGACCTCCGCGCGCTGGCCCTCGGGCTGGAAGAAGCTGAACGCCGCGGCAAGAAGCTGCTCTACCGCGTGGGTCCGCCATTCGTCCGCGGCCGTATCGGCCAGGAAATCCGCGAAGCGCTCAGCGGCGAGGAAGCCTACGAAGGCAACACACCCTCCACTGCCGGTGGCTTGATCGTTGTCGGCTCGCATGTCGGGCTCACCACGCGCCAGCTCAACACCCTGACGGCCCAGCACAGCGCAGCCCGCATCATTGAGATCGACGTGGAGAGGCTTCTCGCCGCCCAAGCCGAAGCTGACGCTTACATCGGAACTGTGGTCGCCGCCGTCGTCGACGCCCTCCGCGACGGCGACGTCATCGTCCACACGAGCCGCCTTCTCATCAAGACCGACGACGCCGCAGCGAGCCTGAAGATTGCCCGCACCGTCTCTGCCGCCGTCGTCGCGATCGTGAACCGGACGCTCAAGACCTTCCCGCCCCGCTTCGTCATCGCCAAGGGCGGAATCACGTCCTCGGACGTGGCCGCGCACGGCCTGGAAATCCGCCACGCGATTGTCCGCGGCCCGATGCTGCCCGGCATCGTCTCGCTGTGGGAACCGGTGGACGGACCCGCGAAGGGCATCCCGTACATCGTCTTCGCCGGCAACGTGGGCGACGACGAATCCCTCGCGCAGGTAACGCGCAAGCTCAGCGCCACCTTCTACCCCCAAATTCAATGGAGAACACCATGACCAGCAATTACACCGTCGCCGTCCTCGGCCTGGGCGCGATGGGCCTGCCGATGGCCACCCGCCTTGCAACCCGGCTCACCGTCCACGGCTTCGACATCGCCGAACCGCGGCTGAAGCTCGCGGCCGACGCCGGGATACGCACCTTCGCTTCGGCGCGCGAAGCCTCCGAAGGCGCCGACGCCCTGCTCCTTGCCGTGCGCAACGGCGAACAACTCGACGACGTCCTCTTCGGCGAGAACGGCGTCGCCCCTGTGCTCAAGCCGGGCGCCGTCGTGATCCTTGGCAGCACAGTAGGTACCGAAGCCATTCCAGCCACCGTCGCCCGCCTGGCCGAGTACGGCGTCGAACTCGTGGACGCGCCGCTCTCCGGCGGCCCCAAGCGTGCCGGCGAAGGCGATCTCCTGATCGTGGTGGGCGCGACGCCGGCCGCCCAGGAAAAGGCCCGTCCCGCGCTGGAACTGTTGGCCTCCACCCTGAGCATCGTGGGTGACAAGCCCGGCGACGGCCAGGCCCTCAAGACCGTCAACCAGCTGTTGTGCGGCGTGCACATCGCCGCTGCCGCCGAGGCCATGGCGCTCGCTGACGCCCTCGGCCTTGACCAGGCCAAGACCCTCGCGGCCCTGGAAGCAGGTGCCGCTGGCTCGTTCATGCTGTCCAACCGCGGCCCCCGCATCCTCGAGGCTTACGACGCGGATGGTGCCGAGGTCCTCAGCCGTTTGGATATCTTCGTGAAGGACATGGGCATCGTCGGCAAGGCGACGCGCGCCGCCGGCCTGGCCGCACCCGTCGCCGCCGCTGCCGAACAGCTCTACCTCCTCGGCCAGGCCCAGGGCCTCGCCGCCGCCGACGACTCCGCCGTGATCAAGGTCGTCGCGCCCACCCGGCGCACAAACTAGCCCCTCGCACAACGTGCGACGGCGGCGGTCCCCCTTCGCCGTCGTCGCCCCTCTTGCCGGCCTCGAGTCCAGGCCGGTTCTGTCAAAGGAAGACACACCCTTGAATCCTGATCATCTGCTCAGCTATGTCGCCTGGATCCTGGTGGGAGGCTTGGCCCACTGATGCGTGTACGCCTTGACGAACTTGTGGGCTCCGCACTGGAGCGAGGGGCAGCCGTCCCGGCCTTCACCTGCTACGACTTCACCACCGCCCTGGCCGTGGTGGCCGCTGCCGAGAAGTCCGGACAAGGGGTCATCCTGCTGGTGGCACCGAAGACGGCCGCGTCTCTTGCCGGTTTGCGGCTGATCACGGCGCTGCGCGCCTTGGCCGACGACGCCAGCGTGCCGGTCTCAGTTCAGTTGGACCACGCCTCGGCCCTGGATGTCATCCGTGATTCCGTGGCCGCCGGTGCCGACGCCGTCCTCGCCGACGGTTCGTCGCTCCCATTCGAGGAAAACGTCGCCCTGGTACGCGAGGTCCGTGCCGCACTGGACGCGCAAGGCGGCTCCGACGTCGTGATTGAAGCGGAACTCGGCGGGCTCGCCGGCGACGAGGACAAGGCTTTCGGGGTGGATGTTCAAGCCCATCCCGCAGGCCTGACCGACCCGGGCCAGGTGCAGGACTTCCTTTCCCGCACCGGGGCCGATCTTTTGGCAGTGGCCGTGGGAAATGCGCATGGCCGTTACACCGGCGAGCCCAAGCTGCACTGGGAGGTGCTGGAGGACATTGCCTCGCGCACGGAGCTTCCGCTCGTGCTCCACGGCGCGTCGGGCATCCCGGCAGCGGACCTGGTCAAGGCCACCTCCATGCGCGTTGGCAAGGTGAACTTCAACACCGAGCTCCGCACCGGCATTCTTGCCACGCTCGAGGCCGAGACCACCGCGCACCGGGCCGACGGCGAGAACCTCCAGGGCCTGCTGGGCCGCTGGAGTTCCTCCGCCTCGACGTTCGCCGGAGCAACGCTGGACATGCTCAGCAGCTAGGCGCGGGAAGCGAGGCCGGGAAACGCAGGGAGGCTAGGATCAGCACATGATCCTGGCCTCCCTGATTTTCGCCCTCGTTGCCGGTTTGTTGCACGTCTACATCTTCAGCATGGAGTCCATCACCTGGACCCGTCCGGCCACGTGGAAGCGCTTCAGCGTCGCTTCCCAGTCCGACGCCGAAACCACCAGGCCCCTCGCGTACAACCAGGGTTTCTACAACCTCTTCCTCGCCATCGGGGCGCTCGCCGGGATCGTCTTTGTCGCACTTGGTCATCCGCAGGTGGGCTGGACCCTCCTGTTCAGTTCGTGCGGCTCCATGCTGCTGGCGGCAATCGTGCTGGCCCTGAGCGGCAGAAAGTACCTCCGCGCCGCGGTCCTTCAGGGCACGACGCCGCTACTCGCCGTCGTGCTCGGCATCCTGGCGGTCGCGCTCGACTGACTGGAACGCTCGCTCACGTATGTGGGCTTTCGGCCCGACGCTCGCTCACCATTGCCTGTCGAGGCTGGTCACGAGGGCTTGCCCGTCAACACCCTGAACCCCAATTCCGGGTTGAAGCCGTGGATCTCCCGCGTGTCCAATGCCGACATGAAGGCCAGGATCTCCTCCGTGATCACCTGCCCGGGAACCAGGACGGGGAATCCGGGCGGGTAGGGGGTGACGAAGGAGGCAGACACCATTTCCTCGCCGGCGGCGACCCTTCGTGCGAGTTCGGCCGCGCTGAAGTATTCGCAGGATCCGGCCTTGTAGCTCTCGAAGTAGGCCGCGCGCATGTTGCCGTCGGGGGTTTCCGCGTCCTTGCGGAATCGTTCGGCGAACCGGCTGAAGTCCGGCAAGGGTGGCGGCGTGCTGGTCAGCGCGGCAACGCGGGCTTTGCGGGCCTGCTGCCCCAGGCCACTCAAGCCGGATTTCTCGTCTTCGAAGGTCTCGGCCAGCTTGACCAGGACCTCGACGAGGTACGCGACGGCACTCCGGGAGGTACCAATGTTGGTCATGAAGAGGACGCTGTTCCTTGACGTCTTGTTGACCTGGATCCCGTACTTGTCCATCAGATACTCGTGCTTGAAAGTATCGCCGTCCACGGCGGTGAGGCCGATGTGCAGGGTCAAACGGCTGGGATCAACAACGAATTCGTCGCGCTCCCAAGCTTCCGACATCGCTGCCAGACCATCGCGGAGCGGCATTTGCCGGCTCGTTTCGCGGTACTGCTCGGGAATAAGGTCCCGGGTGCCGAGGACGCGGAAGTACTTCCTCAGCAGGGGATGCCTCGCCACGGCGCGGGCGATGCTGACCGCGAGATCTGCCTGCCGTTGCACGAGTTCGTAGCCTTCGAACTCGACCTGCCGCCGGCCCATGTCCAGCGAGGCCAGGATCTGGTAGTTGGGCGAGGTGGAGGTGTGGGTCATGTACGCCTCGCGGAAGCTTTCCTCGTTCAACTGACCGAAGTCCTGGTCATGGATGTGGATCATGGACCCCTGCCGGAGCGACGTCAGGGTCTTGTGGGTCGACTGGGTGGAGTAGACCCGCACGCGAGCCTCTGCCGGATCGGGAAGCAGGCGCGTCTTCAGGAGCAGCTCATCGCTGACTGAATCCAAGCCCGAACCCGGGCCGCCCGCCGCCCCAAGCTCGCGCAATTGCTGGGCGTGGCGCCGGGCGTAGGCCGGATCCGCGAACGATTTTTCAAGTGACCGGGCCGAAGCCATGGCCGTACGACGGCGATAGATGTGGTGGAAGCCGGCGAACGCGAACCATGCCTCGTCCCACAGGAAAACCAGGTCCGGTTTGATGGCGAGGCACTCCTCCATCACTCGTTCGACGTCGTAAACGATGCCGTCGAATGTGCAGTTGGTGAGGGCAAGCATCTTGACCTCGTGGAGCCTGCCCACCCGGCGGTAATCCAGGAGCATCCGCTTGATGCTTTCCAAGGGAACCGCGCCATAGAAGGAGAAATCGTTCAACGGGTAGGCATCCAAATATGAGACCTGGGCGCCGGCCAGCATGAGGGCGTAGTGGTGCGATTTGTGGCAGTTCCGGTCCACTAAGACCACATCGCCGGGGGCCAGGATCGATTGGTGCACGATCTTGTTGGCCGTTGACGTTCCGTTGGTGACAAAGAGCGATTTTTGGGCACCAAATGCCCGGGCCGCCAACTTCTGGGCCTGTTTGAGGGAGCCATGCGGATCCAACAGCGAATCGAGGCCGCCGGAGGTGGCGGAGGTTTCGGCAAGGAGCAGGTTGAGGCCATAGAACTCGCCAAGATCGTTGATCCACTTGGAATGGATGACCGATCCGCCCCTGGACACCGGCAAGGCATGGAAGACACCGGCGGGTTTACGGCTGTATTGCTGGACCGCGTGGAAGAACGGCGCTTCATATCGTTCCGCTATGCCGGCAAGCAATGACAAATGGAGTTCCAACCCGTCCTGGCGGCGGAATATCCGGCGGAATTGGCGCGTCAAGGAACCGGCGAGCTCTTCGATTCCCACGCCCGCCACCAGATAAAGATCAAGTTCGGGGCGGAGTTCGCCCAGTTTCTCGGCCAAGCTCAGGATGCGGTCCAAGGGGCGCTCGGGGAGTGAATTCCCCAGGAACCGGTCCAGGAATCCGCGCACATCCCTGTTCAGGCGCTGCCTGCTCTTGGGGACGAATCCCGGCCGCAACACACACGCCTGAATGTCGGGGTTGAGCAGGATTGCCACCACCGCGTCCTCGAAACTCGGCACGAACACGAGCTCGTAATTGAAGGCATCGGCGGGGCGGCGCTGGTTGAGCAATTCTGTTTGAAGGGCTTCACGGTCGGCGCCGGCGACGTCGTCGACCACGAGGACCTCGAACCGCTTGCGCGATTCGGCGGTTTCTTCAACGCGGTCCGCTTCGCGTTCGGGGTCCTGCGAGGGTTCCTGGGCGTGTTGATTGTGGCCGGCAACGCGACGCGCGACCGGTTCGATGAGGCTTAGCGCCTCACGGTACTCTCCAGCCTCGAGGATTCGCCGCAATTCCATGACATATTGCTGCCCCGGAGACGCCCAGTACATTTCCAGGGATTCCAGCATTGGCAACAACCTTCGAACCTCCCGCGGCAGCTCCCGTGACTGGCGGGCGGCCCCGGAACGCGATGTGGCGGCAGCCAGCTGTTTGACGGCGTAGCCAAGGAACTCCCAGGCATCGGCGCGGACCCGCCAGGCGCTGCTGGGGACCTCGCCGCCGGGCCCGGAGTCGCCGTCGGCGTTTGGCCTGGCCGCCAAGCCGAGGCCAAGAGCTGCGCCGCTGGCAAGGGCGGCTGGAGCGAGGGGAAATGGGGCTGACTGCACTGTCGCGAAATCGGCGCGTGCCACGATGACTCCTTTGTCATGGATTGATAGCACTCTCTACTAAACGCGGCGAGCCGTCGCGGCGCACGGCAAATGTTCGGGTTGCCGTCTGGGTTTCCAGATGGGAGCGGCACTTCCGGTCATAGGTGAGCGAGCGTCGGGGGATTTGGCGTCATAGGTGAGCGGGCGTCGGGGGATTTGGCGTCATAGGTGAGCGAGCGTTGGGGACAGGGCGGGCAGCGAGAGCAGCTAGCCTTCACGCCACAGCGGCAACGGGACCACGCTGCGGCTGCGTCCGGACTCGTCCAACACGTGCCCGAGCCGTTTGTAGTTGCGGACCACGGCTTGCCGGGAGATCACGGCGCTCCCCGGTGCGCGCTCGGCCAGTTCGCGCTCGTGGCCCTGGACCTGCAAGTAGCCGCGGACCCACAGTGTTACGAGGAGGTTCTGGGCGCCCAGAACCTGGGCGCTGAGCCGGCAGTTCGGCAGCGCAGCGAAGTAGCGCCCGACGCCGTCAACATGGTGGGCGGGCACGTTGAGGATCAGGCTCACTTCCCTTAGCCCTTGCTGGGCGGAAGCGGACGTGTCGCACCTCAGCGTCATGTAGCCGGACGCGAGGAACCGCTCCACCCGCCGTCGTGCGGTTTGGGGAGAGACGCCGCAAGCGGCCCCCAGCTCTGCCCAACTGGCCCGCCCGTCCCGGGGCCAGTTCTTCCAACAACAACGCATCCAGCTTGTCCGGTGCGTAGGCGGCCGGGGCAGGCAGGGGTTCTGCCGACATGAGCCGTGCCCGCGCCGGCTCCAAGGTGCCGCTGCGCCAGTCGGAAGCCTGCCGGTACAGCTTGGTGACGAAGACGACCTCCCGGTGGGTCACTCCAGGGAGCCCGGCGAAGGATCCAGTGACGATGTCCATGAGTTCTTCGTGGCTTGAGGCGAAGCAGTCCACGAAGAGATCGTGGGAGCCGGACACCAGCGAAACGGTACCGAATGCCGGCTCCGCGCACAGCTTGCGAACCAGGGCTTCGTTCTCGCTCGGAAGTGAAGAAAGGCTGATGAACGCCGACCAGCCCGCGCTTAGGTAGCGCGGTCCCGGTGCCGGGGTGATCCAAGCCAGTCCCTGTTCGGCAAGGGAGTTCCAGCGGCGCGCGACGGTAGGTCCGGACAAGCCCAGGACGTCCCCCACGCGGCTCCAGTCGGCACGGGGATTGATCTGCAGCGCATTGACGATTTCAAGATCAATTTCGGAGATTATGGCTGATTCCTTCAAAATTCACGATTATCAGAGGATTTCAAACAAATTCCTAGTCAGTGTAGACGGCCAAACTACCGTTGTGACTCGCATCACCCGTTCGCATCCCAAAACCCAGGCAACGACGCCCCCCAACACTCAAGGAAGCACATGGCAAGCAAGACAGCACCTCCAGCGACGGCGGCCATCGCTCGCCGGACCATCACTGGAATGATCGTGGCGATGGCCCTGATCGAATCACTCAGTGGAGTCACCCAGGGTTACCTGAACCCGATCCTCCCCGCCCTCGGGCCGAGCTTTTCGATCGATGACCCGACTATCAACGGGATTTTCCTGATCTCCAACGTGAGCTTTGCTGTGCTCACGCCGATCATCTCGCGGCTCGGCGACAGCTATGGCTACAGGCTGGTGCTCCGCTGGTCGACGGCGGTAGTCGCGGCCGGCGTCCTCATGATGGCGTTGTGGCCGTCGCTATGGACGGTGACAATCGGCGTCGTCATGCTTACGTGCGTGGTCGGCTTCATCCCGCTGATGATGGGCATCCTGCGGGTGAGCAGCCCGGCGCAGACGCGCACCGGAGTCAGCGTGATGATCGGCATGCTCATGATCATGGTCGGCGCAGGCGGCCTGCTTGCCGGGATCATCGGCGTCGACGATCCCACCCTCGGTTTCTGGGTAGCGGTGCCGTTCGCGGTTGTGGGGCTGCTTTGTTCCTTCGTCCTGCCCGACGCCGGGACCCCCACCCGCGAGGGACTCGCCTTGGTGCCGCTCCTGGCATGTTCCCTCGGACTGATCGGCTTCGTGGTGGCACTTTCGATGGGCCCGGACTGGGGCTGGCTGGACGCCAAGACAATCGGATCCGGAATCATCGGCCTCGCGCTCTTGGCCTACTGGGTGGTCCTGGACGCTCGAGGCGTAAACGGGAAGCGCTTCATGGACCTGCGGATGCTCGCCATCCCGCGCATCCGGACGGTCTCACTGGCCACCTTCTTCTTCGGTTTCGCCTCCATCAGCTACTTCGGCACCAACGGAATCTTCCTGTATTCGAACCCTGACAAGACCGGCTACGGCTTCGCGCTGAGCCCGCTCATGATCGCCATTGTCCTGGCGGCCGCATCGGTGCTCTCGCTGCTCTCTTCCCTTCTGACCTCAAAGGCGCTCAGCCTGTTCGGCGAACGTGCCACCCTGGTATTCGCCGGTCTCCTGCTGGCGGGCGGCTTCCTGGTCATGGCAGCTGCGCACGGCTCCCTGACCGGCTACTGCGCCGGCTTCGCCATGTTCAACCTGAGCCTTGGCATGTACCAGGCAGGAACCCGGGCACTGTCCGTCGAGGGCGTTCCGCTCGAGGAAACCTCGACGGCGGCCGGCCTCAACGAACTGGCACTTTCCGTGGGCATTGCGGTGGGTGCTGCCGTCGTGAAGCTCATCTCCTCGTCTTCAGTCCAGTCCGGGCACATCAGCGAAGGGGGACTCTTGTCGATCTGGATTGCCCTGGCCATCGCGGCCCTGATCGCCGCGGCGGCAGCCGCCCGTTACCCGAAGCGCCACGCAGCGGCGACAGCCGCATGAAAGGCGCCGCCATGAAAGCCGTGGCCATGAAAGCCGCCTCCATGGATACCGCAACGCCCGTCACGACGTCTTCGGCCGCCGTCGAACGCTCCGTCTCTGCCGCGCTGGAAAGGTGGGAACCCGAAATCCTTGGCCTCAGCCACGCGATCCACGCCGATCCGGAGCTCAGCGGGCAGGAGTTCCGGGCCGCCAAGCGGGTTCGCGGGCTGCTTCGGGGCGCAGGCTTCAGCTTTGACGGCCCGCAGCCGCTGCTCGCTGCTTCCTTCAGCGCAACGTTCGGAACGGGTGAGCTGGTGGTCGCCCTGTGCGTTGAATACGACGCTTTGCCGACCATTGGCCACGCGTGCGGACACAACGTGAACGCCGCCTGTGCTGTGGGCGCGGCACTCGCGCTCGCCTCCGTCGCCGTCGAGCTCGGGATCACTGTCAAGGTCCTCGGCACTCCGGCGGAAGAGACAAGCGGCGGCAAGGTCGATCTCATCGGCGAGGGCTTCTTCGATGACGTATCCCTGGCGATGATGGCCCATGCCGGCGCCGAGGACGTCATCGGCGGCTCGTCCTTGGCCATGGGTATGTGGGACGTGCTCTATGAAGGGCGCCCCGCGCATGCCGCAGCCGCTCCATCCGAGGGGGTCAATGCCCTCGACGCGCTCGTGATTGCACAGACGGCCATTGCCTTGGCACGGCAGCAACTTCCGCCCGGCTCGGTTGTTTCGTTGATCGTGACGGAAGGCGGAAGTGCCGTCAACGTCATACCGGAGCGCGCCCGGGCGAGCGTGGAAATGCGTTCGCCGAGCCTCAAGAACCTGCGAACCATCGAGGAACGCGTGCGGCGCTGCCTGGAGGCGGGCGCACTTGCCAGCGGGAGCGCCCTCAAGGTCACGCCCACCGGCAATGCCTACGCCGAACTGAGGCAGGACCGGTACCTTTCCGAGGCCTACCGGCAAGCGATGTCCGCCCGGGGGAGGGCTGTAGCGTTCAACGACGATCCAGTAGCTTCCACGGATATGGGCAACGTCTCGCAACTGGTGCCAAGCATCCATCCCTTGCTCGGCTACGACGTGGGAGGGGCCGCCCACCACACCGCCGAGTTTGCTGCCCACGGCTCCTCCGCTTCCGCGGACCGCGCGGTCCTGGACGGCGCCTTCGGCCTGGCATTGGCGGCATGCGCGGCGGCAACCGACCCACGGCAACGGGAACGGCTGCTGAGCGTCCGCCGCTAAACGCCGTGATCGTGGGTGCGGTTCCACGGCTGCGTTCCGGAACGCAGCCCGCGGGCCGCACCCACGAATTCACGGCGTCGCCCGCTATGGTTCGCGCCGTCGAGCGGGCGCACAATGGTCTCAGCAGTTCGCGAGGGAGCGCAATGGGATTCTCGAGGCAACAAAAGACGTCGGTGGCCATAGCCGGGTTTGGCCGTTCCCGTGATCCCGTGATCGATCTTGCCCGGTTCTTCTGCCTCATCCTGGTGGTGCTCTCGCACTGCATGATGGTGAGCCCGGTCCTGCACCCGGACGGCACCGTCACCACCGAAAACACGCTCATGGAGCAGCACTGGTTCGAACCCGTCTTGTGGGTGTTCCAAGTGGTGCCGCTGTTCTTCGTCCTTGGCGGCATCACGGGCCTGGAATCGTGGCGCCGCTTGCGTGCGCGCGGCGGCACCGGCGTCGACTACGCACAACTGCGGCTCTTGCGCCTCATCCGTCCGGCAACTGCATTGCTGGCCTCGATGTTCGTGGGGCTCTGGGCGGCAACTCTACTTGGCGTCGATCCGGAAGTGGTCCAGCTCATCGCGACGGGCGCGGGCATGCCCTTGTGGTTCCTGGCCGCCTACCTCGCTACTCAATTGAGCGTTCCCCTGCTGGCCCGGCTGCATGGACATTCCCCGTGGCTGACCCTCGGCGGGCTCGTGGCCGCCGTGATCACCCTGGACTCCCTGCGCGGGGCGTTTCCGATGCTCGCCTTCGTCAACCTGCTCTTTGTGTGGTGCGCGGTCCAGCAATTCGGTTTCTTCATCGCCGACGGCATCTTCGCCGGACGAAGCCGGGGCTGGTTCGCGGGATTGATCGTCGGCAGCAACCTGCTGCTGGGTTTCGTGACCGGGATTGGTGTCTACTCCGGAAACATGATCGTGGACCTGAATCCGCCCAACTTCTGCATGCTGCTACTGGGGCTGTCCCAGGCGGCAACGCTCCAATTGCTGCGCCCCGGCCTTGCCTGGGTGGCTGGCGTGCGCTGGATCCGTTGGGTGGTGGCCGTGGCCGGCCGGCGGTCGATGACGGTGTATCTGTGGCATTTGCCCCTGCTCGCAGCCATGTCGGGGTTGCTTCTGCTCACTGACTTCCCCAAGCCGGCGGCCGGTACGGCCGAATGGTGGTGGGCCCGCCCGCTGGTGCTCCTCGGCGTCCTCCTGCTTCTAGTCCCGGTCCTGCTCCTGTTCGGCAGGCTTGAGGAGCGCCCGACGGCGGCCAGCCACGCGCGCGGCAGGACGCACGTCGCGGTGGTGACTGCCGGCGTCGTGGTCTTCATTCCGGTGGTGGACGCCGCCTTCAACGGACTCACGCTGACCCTTCTCGGCGGGGGAGCGGCGTGCTTCGCGCTGGGAGTGTTACTGCTGGGACGGGTGCCGGACGGAGTCCTTTCCGCCGCCGTTCCCGATGCCCCTCCGGTGCCATTGCCAGAGCCCGGTTTACGTGCGAATCTCGACTCATGACTGAGTTCACGGATCCAACCGCAGAGTCGTTCAGCCCGGACGTGACAACGGTCAGGAACGACAAATTCCACCGCTACGAGCTTCTGGTTGACGGTGAAGTAGCCGTGATCTCGCAGTTTATGGACAAGCCCGGCCACATAGACTTCCTGCACACGGAGACCCGCCCGCAGTTCAAAGGCCGCGGCCTGGCCAAGGTGCTGGCGCACTTTGCCTTGGATGACGTGCTGGCCTCGGGCAAGAGGATCATTCCGCATTGCCCGTTCATCGCGGCCTATCTGCGCCAGCATGAGGGCTACGACCTCGACGTCGATTGGCCGCCGGAACCGCCCGTGGGGGAACCCGACAACGACTAGTCATTCCGCCGGGCTGGGCTCCTCCAGCCCACGGGACGCGTGCCCGTGGGCATGGCAAAGGCAATGGCAAACGGCGCACGCCGCGTGAACTCCGTCCCTGCAATCGAGGGTCAGGTAGAACACCTCGGACTTTCCGTCGCGGGCTCGCGGCGTGCGTTGAATCATCTGATCTTCCCGTCGACTGCATTGAGTGGTCGTATCACTGATGAGTGGGTGCGAACGCGGGATTGTGACGCGGTTTTGCCCAGGAACTATTGTTTGCGGGCGACAATGGCGTCGTGTTCGTCGCGGATTGCCCTGGCTCGGGACATGCCCGTGTGCATGGCGCTGACAAGCTCGCAGCCGTGCCAGTGGTCGGACGCCGTCGCTTAACCGGGGCCTGCGTAAAAATCAAGTCACACGCAAATTCGGCTGTCACACTGGATGGTTATGGGGAAGGTTTCAGAGGACGGTTCGAATGGCGGGGACGCGTCGATGGCCGTCGGGCACAGCGACCCTCAAATCTTGGCAATGGTGCGTGACGGTGACGCTTCCGGCTTCGATGTGCTGTTCCGGCGACATGTGGCAGCGGCCAGGTTTGTTGCCCGCGCCCAGACGGACAATGCCAGCGACGCCGAAGACGTCGTGTCCGAGGCGTTTGCTTCGATTTTCCAAGCGCTCACCGAGGGCAAGGGGCCGGACCAGTTCTTCCGCTCCTATCTTCTGACTGCCGTGCGGCGAATCGCCCACGACCGGAACCGGAAGGCCAGGCGTACCCAGGTCGTGGGCGACGTCGACGCCTTGGATAGCGTTGCCGTCGACGCGGACACCGTTCTGGACGCCTTCGAGTCCAGCACCATGGCGAAGGCGTTCAAATCGCTTCCGGAACGCTGGCAGGCGGCCCTTTGGCACGTGGACATCGAAGGCCTCAAACCTGCCGCAGCCGCGCCGTTCATCGGATTGAGCCCCAACGGCGTCTCCTCGCTCGTGATACGGGCACGTGAGGGGCTCCGGCAGGCCTACCTGCAAAACCACGTGGCAGTGGTCAGCGACGACTCATGCGCCGAATATTCTAGCCAGCTCGGAAAGTACGCCCGCAACGGCCTGAAGCGCGCGTCGCGCGAAAAGGTCAAGGCCCACCTGGATGAGTGTCCGAAGTGCACGGCCGTGCTGGTGGAACTCAACGATGTCCAGGCAGGCATGAGGGCGCTTGTCTTCCCCTTGGTGGTCGGGGTGGTCTTCACACCGGCAGTGACCTCCGTATTCCTCCCCGGAACCACACTGCTCGAGTCGCTTCTTCCCGGAGGGGTCCTGCCGGAGCCGTTCCTTGCTAAGCCGTTCTTTCCAAAGACGTTCCTTCGGGGAGTGGCCGAACCGGCCGCCGCGGGACTGCGGACAGTGGCGGGAATTTGGAAGATGGCAGTGGCCGCGATGGTCCTGGGAGGCCTCGCGATTACAGGCATCCTCGTCTGGAATGGACAGGCCGGTCCGGCGCCAATCGCTGAAGCCCACGTTCCGAGCAGCGCGCCGTCAGCCCAGCAGCCCGTGCCTGAACATGCGCCGACGGCGCCCCCGCCAAGCCCGGCGCCCCCGCCAAGCCCGGCGCCGACGTCGGACCCGCCCGCCATGGCGGTGCCGCAACCTACGGTGCCTGCGCCAATCGTCCCCGAAATGATTCCTGTGCCGCAGGAGACGGCCAGGGTGGTTGATTCCGGAACCGGCGTCACGAACCCCGTTCTGCGGACGGCGTCGCTGACGATCCACAAGTATCAGAAGCCGGTTACGGCGACGAGCCTGCCGAGCGACGGGACGGCCCTGACGGCTGCCCAGTTGCAGGGGCTGACGCCAATCAGCGGGGTGACGTTCACGGTGCAGAAGATCAACAACATTGATCTGACGACGAACGCGGGGTGGGCCGCGGCGGCGGCGTTGACCCCGGCCCAGGCCGCGTCCCGGGCAGCCACGCCGGGCACGACGGCGACG
>NZ_JBFBLA010000047.1:0-21176 GCF_040702485.1 Arthrobacter sp. NPDC080031 | reverse complement strand
GCTGCGCTGGGCGGCATCGAACGCGACCGCGATCCGGGCTTGCGCGGCGGCGGCCGCGGACTTCAGATCCTCCAGGGCACGCAACTGGTTGATCAATTCGGCACAGTCGGCCGGTTCGGTGGCGGCGTCGGGCCGGAACGAGGCAACGGCATCGATCAGGTCCCGCACCCAGGCATCTGACACAGCCATATCCGGACCTGCGCCGCCCGAAGGCGTGCCCGATCTGATCAGCTGTGTTCCCCGGTTCCCGGCCATAACCAAAGCATCGCAGAGGGGTCCGACTTTTTAGGCGGACAACCAGTCCAGCCGAAAACCCGGAAGATCGAAAGGACTCCTTATGTTGTTGATGGACCGCTTTCCGTGACCGCCACCCGGCTGCGTTCATCAGCGAGAAAGTCAGATCGAAGCCGTTTTTCGGCAAGCAGTCGTGCAAGGACAAGAGTCAGGAGAATTAGGTGTGGATCGGGATGCCGGCGCTGCTGCCAGTCAACTGCTCGCCTCCGTGATCGGGCTCAGCGTGCTCGTCAAGGCAGGTGGGCAGCCAGGGAAGTTCGGCGCCGTTGTCGACGAGATCGTCGACGGATTATGACGCGGAGGGAATCGACGGGACACGGCAGGCGCGTGCCGCTTATGCCGATCCTGTCTTATTCCGATCCTGTAAAGAGTTCGATCCCGGCCGCGGTCGCGACTTCTCCATAGGCGTGTGCCAGGTCAGCGAGGCCCGCGTGTCTGTTCAAGTCGCTCGGGTTCGGGACCACCCAGACGAGGGGGGCCGCCGAGAGGGTCCGGTTGAGGTCCAATTGTTGCCCGGTGCCGCCCGAAGGCAGTCCTGTAGGCGGTGATTCCCAATACGGCCACCACTGCCGGAGCGATGCCTTCGACGCGGCTTGAGAGAGCTTCGGCTCCAGCGACGAGCTGCGCTGCGGTGAGTTCGTCCGCGCGCGCCGACGCTCCCGCGACGAGAGACGTGATGCCGAGGCCACGTTCACGCAGATGCGCGAGGTCTTCGGGACGGAAGCCCGCGGAAGCATCTACCCGCCGATCGATGATTCCCGCCCGGTAGAGAGCGGGATAGAAACGGTTGCTTCCGCCGCCAAAATGCGCCTGCACCGCGACGGCGCGCAGGCCGGGATTTATGCCGACGAACAAAAGCCGTGTTTGGTCCCCGAGCAGGTCCGGCAGGCTCTGGCCTCGGAACGAATCAAGGGCAGACCGACTAAATCCCATCACTCCATCTTCGGGCTTCCGGAAGCGGAGAGCTACGACGGCGGGGTGCCGCTTCCCATGGAAGCCGCACCCCGCCGTCGGGATCGCTAAGCCGCGCCCGTCAGCGGCGAAGGGAAACTACGCCGAAACCAGGTTGTGCCAGTCGGCGACGAGGGGCAGGTTGTGCGCCTCGGAGACCGAGCGGTGGGTGACCTTGCCTGCAGCGATGTTGAGGCCGGCTGCCAGGGCGGGGTCGCGGTCGAATGCGGCCTTGACGCCCAGGTTGGCCAGCGACACCGCGTAGCGCAGGGTGACGTTGGTCAAAGCGTAGGTGGAGGTGTTCGGAACGGCGCCCGGCATGTTGGCGACGCAGTAGAAGATCGTGTTGTGGACCTTGTACGTGGGTTCCTGGTGCGTGGTGGGGTGGGTGTCCTCGAAGCAGCCGCCCTGGTCCACGGCGATGTCCACCAGCACGGAGCCGGGCTTCATCCGGGAGACGAGCTCGTTGGTGACGAGCTTGGGAGCCTTGGCGCCCGGGATCAGCACGGAACCGATGACGAGGTCGGCGTCGATTACGGACTTCTCGATCTCGTACGCGTTGGAAGCGACCGTCTTCAGGCGGCCTTGGTAGAGGGCATCCAGTTCGCGGAGGCGGTTGATGTTGATGTCCATGATGGTGACATCGGCGCCCAGGCCCAGGGCCATGGCGGCGGCGTTGGTTCCAGCGACACCGGCCCCGAGGACAACGACCTTGGCCGGGCGGACACCCGGAACGCCGCCCAGCAGCACGCCCTTGCCGCCGGCAGGAGCCATGAGGGAGGAAGCGCCGACGACGACCGACAGCCGGCCGGCGACCTCGGACATGGGTGCGAGCAGGGGCAGCGTGCGGCCTTCCTGGACGGTTTCGTAGGCGATGGCGGTGACGCCAGAGTTGATGAGCTCCTGGGTCAGTTCAGGCTCAGCGGCCAGGTGCAGGTAGGTGAAGAGGATCAGGCCCTTGCGGAAGCGGTGGTACTCGGCCTTGATGGGTTCCTTGACCTTCATGACCATGTCAGCGCGTGCCCAAACGTCGTCGGCTTCGGACACGATCTCCGCGCCGGCAACCGCGTATTCCTCGTCCGTGATACCGGAGCCCAGGCCTGCGCCCCTCTCCACCAACACCGTGTGGCCGTGGGTGCGGAACTCGTGAACGCCTGCGGCTGTGATAGCAACGCGGAATTCGTTGTTCTTGATCTCTTTGGGGACACCGATGATCATTTTGGGCTCCATGTTCGAAAGGCTTCAACGGCCTTTTCTCTGCGGCGGACTGTGATTCCAGAATAAATCCGCTGTGAGCCAGACGACACGAAAGGCGATGACCGCCGTCGTGAACTTCCTTGTATTTCCGGGGTTTTTGCCTCCGGCAACTCGACATTTGTCGAAGCTGAGAACGTCAGGTGTCGCCTGATGTTCGTCGGGCAATTCGGGATCCGACATGAACCCTCGCCCGCCAGCTGAAACGCATGTTTCATGAATGATTCATCTTGTGACATTTGTGTCACTTCGTTGAAACGTGGCTTTCCTATCGTGGATGAGCAACACGCACCTCCGTCCAACGATTGGCCAGCACCATGAAGACACAGACCTCTTCGACTGTTGTTCCTGCAGCCAGGAAGCCCCTGTACAAGTCCTTGTTCGTCCAGATATTCGCCGCCGTGGTTGCAGGTGTGCTGATCGGCCACTTCTGGCCCAGTATCGGTTCCGGGCTGCGTCCTCTTGGCGACGGCTTCATTCAGCTCATCAAGATGATCATCGCGCCACTGATCTTCCTGGTCATCGTCACCGGAATCGCGGCGGTGGGGGATGTCAAGGCCGTAGGCCGTGTCGGAGCCAAGGCACTCATCTACTTCACCGGGGCCACACTGTTCGCCCTGGCATTCGGCCTGGTGGTGGGCAACCTCGTCCAGCCAGGGGCAGGGCTCAACATCGATCCGAATTCGCTGAGCCAGGACGCCCTGAACGCCAAGACCAGCTCGGCCCCGCCCAAGGACGTGGGCCAGTTCCTGATCGGTGTCATCCCCACCAGCGTCGTGGGCGCCTTCGCGAGCAACAATCTGCTGCAGGTCTTGTGCTTCTCCGTCTTCTTCGGTTCGGCCGTTGTTGTCATCGGCATGGAACGGTGCGGGCCTGTGCTCACGTTCATGGAGACGGTCCTGGACGTGTTCTTCAAGATTATGGCCTGGGTCATGCGGGTGGCACCCATCGGCGCGTTCGGGGCCATGGCGTTCATCATTGGCCAGTACGGACTGGATTCATTGGGCACATACGCGGTACTCATCGCGGCGTGTTACGGGGCCGCCGTCGTGTTCATCGCTTTGCTCTTCCTCGTGGCGTGGGGCATCGCCCGGGTGCCGCTCTGGCAGTTTTTGAAGTACACCCGTGAAGAGTTCCTGCTGGCCCTTGGTACGGCGTCCACGGAATCTGTCATGCCGCGCATCATGGCCAAGCTCTCCAACGCAGGTTGCTCGCGCAGCACCACCGGCCTCGTTATTCCGACCGGCTACTCCTTCAACCTCGACGGTGCCGCAATCTATCTGTCGATCTCCCTGCTTTTCCTCGCCCAGGCTTTCGGGCACCATCTCGATCTCGGGCAGCAGCTTGTGGCGCTGGGGATCCTCATGCTCACCTCCAAGGGCATGGCGGGCGTTCCCGGTTCAGCCTTCCTCGCTTTGTCGGCCACGGCTGGTGCCTTGGGGATATTTCCCGTCGCGGGCGTCGCGCTTCTCCTGGGCGCGGACCGGCTGATGGACTCCATGCGGGTGGTAGTGAACCTGCTCGGCAACTGCGTGGCCACCTTTGTCGTCGCGAAGTGGGAAGGCGAGTTCGATCGGGACGCCATGCTTCGTGCCTTCCGGGGGGAAGGGGCCCTTCCCGAAAAAGCCAGCGAGGCTCCCATGCCGGCGCACGCTGGATAGATGTTCCACGCTGGATAAACAAATCCGGCCACTCGTGTCCGGCAAGCAAAGTAGTCTTGCTCCATGCAGCAAGAAGTGGAGAAAATCGTCGAGGACGTCGCACTCAAATTGGGCCGCGGGCTCTCCCTGGAAGACCTCGACGGCGTGCTGCTCGCCTACAGTTCTAACCAGTCCCACGCCGACCGTGTGCGAGTGAATTTCCTCCTGAGCAAGCGGGTCCCGGTGGACGTCAGTGCGTGGCAGCTCTCGCACGGCATCGCCACCGCGGTGCGTCCCGTCGTCGTGCCCGCCAATGAAGAACTCGGGATGGTGGGACGCGTCTGCGTCCCGCTGCTGGTGCGCGGATTCCGCGTGGGGTACCTCTGGGTCCAGCAGGACCTTGACGAGCAGACCGCGACGGCGATACTCGCCGAGTTGCCCGGCGTCCGGGACGAGTTGGACCTCCTCGCGGGGTTGCTGCTCGATTCCAATACTGCCGAATCGGAGTTCCGGCGCCGCCGCGAGCAGGAATTCCTGGCTGCATGCCAGGGCGAGTCCAATGCGGTTGCGGCCGTAGCGGGGTGGAAGGAAATCCAAGGCCGTGGGCCGTGGCAACTGGTTACCGTGCTCGACGCGGAAGACAGCGGCGGCGTCTCGGATCCGATCGCGGCGACCCTGACGCACCGTTCCGCTGCGCTGCAAGCAACTATCGGAGTCGATTCCGTGCTTTTCAGCGCCGGCACCGAGACGCATTCGGTCCTGTTGTTCCGCGAAACGGGCGGACGGGCGGAGCACGCCCAGGTCCTGGTTCATTATCAGCTGGAACTCGCCAAGCGCGCGGGCCGGAAGGTGGACCGGGTCATTCTCGGCATAAGTGAGCCGTTTTCAGTCATCCGCCAGCTGGGCCGGGCCTACCGTCAGTCGAAGCTCGCGGCCCAGGCTGCCGCCGTCGATCCTCCACTCGGCGAGCTCGTGGACAGCCGCTCGGCCGGGATCTACCAATTGTTCGAACGGCTCCAGGCGCCCGGTGGGTGGGACGATTCGGGCTCGGCACATTTCCAAGAGATCGAGGATGCGGACCGCAATGGCGAGCTGTTGCCCGTGCTCGAACTGCTTTACGACAGCGACGGCTCCGTGCAGGACGTGGCCGAGAAGCTTCACCTGCACCGAAGCAGCATCTACAACCGGCTCGCCAGGGTCCGCCAGCTCATTGGTGCAGATCCGCTGAATGGCGCGACACGGCTCGAACTCCATGCAACGCTCAAAGCGCGCCGCTGGGCGGGCCGCCCGCGGATTTGAAGCCCCCGGTACCAGGAAGCCACTGGTACCGGAAGCCGCGCTGGCCTACTTGTTGAGCTGCCTTAGCTGCTGCAAGCTGCAGCGCCAGCGGTCCGGACGGTGCTGAATCATTTGCGTCCGGGTGCGCCGGCAGCACCGCCCATGCCACTCAACGGCAAATGTTCGATGCTCTCCCGTCCTCACTGCAGGGCCTTGGTTGCTGCGTCCAAGATCGACCCAAGGTCAACGCCCGATTGCGTGGGTTTCGGCGTGGGAGTAGGGCTGGGCGGGGTCCGCGGCTTCCAAGAACCAGTGGGCGCGGGCGTCGGAGACGCTGGGTCCGTCGGATCGGGCGTCGGGGCGGGGCTCGTTGGCCCCGTCGGACCGGGGCTGGGGGCCGGCGCCGGCTCGGCCGGAACCGGAGTGGACGGAACAGGCCCCGGGGTGAGGCTTGGGGGCAGTGCTGACGGGGTGGTAGGAACCTGGACGGAGATCGACGGCGCCGAAACACTCGACGGTTCGACGGCGGCGGGTCCTTGCGGCGAATGCTGCGCCGGGTCCGCGGCGGTCTGGCCGGACTTGGCGCTTGGGGTAGCGGCCGAGGGTGATGCTGCTGGGCTGAGTGGAGTGCTTGCCGTCGTGGAAGGAACGCTGGATTGCGTGGAGTCTTGGCTATCCGGGCTGGTAGCGCCCTGGGTCTGCGTCTGCTGGCCGAAGAAGGGCAACTCAAGGGCCTGGCTGACCGAAGCCGCCGCCAACAAGATGCCTAAGGCACCCGTCACCACGGCCATTCGGTTGCTCATCGTCCGGATGGTGGCAGCCTTCTTAAGGACGGCGTGTGGTTCGCGGCTAAAGGACGAACCCGTGAACGACGCCAGCCCAACGGCGGCACGAGGTGCCGGCGGGAGTGGCGTTGTGGCCGCCTTCTCAGTCCTGGCCGGCTCTGCGGTCTCGGTAGCGACCGCCGGAGTAGCCACCGTGGGAGCAGCCACCGTCGGAATGGCCGCGGTCGCCGGCTCTGCGGTCTCGGCAGCGACCGCCGGAGTAGCCACGGTGGGAGTAGCCACCGCCGGAATGGCCGCGGTTTCGCTGGCTTGGGAAGCTCTCTTCCGTTCGGCAGCGCGGGCGGCCGCACGCGTGGTGGGCACCGCCGTCGTCGGGGTTGCCGTGGTGGCGGGAACCGGCGTCGAAATCAAAGGTTCAGAAGCCGGTGCAGCAATGAACGGTTCGCTGTCTTTGGCCCGACGACGTCCGGTTGGTTTGATGCGCTCGCGCGCCACTTGGGCACGGCGAGGCTGATCCATGGTTGGGGACATGGTGATTGCCTCTCAACGCCTTCGAGGTTAGCTGTCGGGTTCGGACGAGGCCGTCCGGCCGCACGTGGCGGCTTCACCCCAAGGGCCTGTGGAAAAGTAGGCCCGGAGACTCTGGGTCCCCCGTCTCTGCCGCGGGTCTGGCGGATTCCGGATTGCGGCAGAGCTCGGCGTCAACCCGGAAGCGGCCCAGTTGGGGATGGGCCGCCCCTCGACGTTACAACAGCCGCGGCCCGAAGTCACATTTGGGTAACGGGGGTGGTGTCGCTTGGGTGGGATCCGGGCGAAAGTAGGGTCAAGATGCTATTTGCGCGAGGGCAGCTTTGGGCGGGCCGCGTGATCCTTGGGTGGTGCAGGTGCAGAATGGTCGCATGGACCTGCCCGTGATGCCACCCATCTCGCCCATGCTCGCCAAGTCTGTTCCATCCATCCCCGATGTTGGGCATTTTGAGCCCAAATGGGATGGCTTCCGAACGATCGTCTTCAAAGACGGGGACGAGATCATCCTTGGCAGCCGTAACGAACGGCCCTTGACCCGCTATTTTCCTGAACTCGTGGAGGCGCTCCGGAAGAACCTCCCGCCCAAGTGCGTGATCGACGGCGAGGTTGTCCTCATCGCGGACAACCGGCTGGACTTCGAACGCCTCCAGCAGCGTATCCATCCTGCTGACAGCCGCGTGAGAATGCTTGCTGAAGAGACACCGGCGTCGTTGATCGCCTTCGATCTCCTTGGACTGGGCGAGGAGAATCTCATGGATCGTCCGTTCAGCGAGCGGCGCGCCGCACTCGTGGAGGCTCTCGCCGCGGCGAAGGCCCCTGTCTTTGTCACTCCGGCCGTTCATGACCTTGCCCAGGCGCACGAATGGTTCACCCTCCTCGAAGGCGCGGGACTCGACGGGGTGGTTTCCAAGCCCCTCGATGGGGTCTACCAGCCCAACAAACGCGTCATGTTCAAGACCAAACATGAGCGGACCGCGGACTGTGTAGTGGCGGGATTCCGCTGGCACAAGACCGCCAAGGTGGTTGGATCGTTGTTGCTCGGGCTCTACGACGGGGCAGGACGCCTGCAACATGTGGGGGTCGTGGCTTCGTTTCCGATGGCTCGCCGGGAAAGCCTTGTGGCCGAACTCGAACCATACCAAGCCGATCTCAGTGAACACCCTTGGGGCAAATGGGACGGCCAGGAAGCCGGTGCGGGTTCACGAATGCCGGGAGCGGTTAGCCGTTGGAGCGCGGGCAAGGACTTATCTTTTGTGCCGCTGCGCCCCGAACTCGTTATCGAGGTTGCCTACGACTACATGGAGGGCGATCGGTTCCGGCACACCACACAATTCCGTCGCTGGCGTCCGGACCGCGACCCGCAGAGTTGCACCTACGCACAGCTGGAAGAACCGGTGGACTTCGATCTCGGCGAAATCCTGTCCCTGCCGCAGTGAGATTCCCGGGTACCGGGCGTTTAGTCAGTGGCGGCGTCGTCTCCGGTGGCGGCTTCGGCTTGCTTTCGCTTCTGCGTTTCCAGCCATGCCATGATGTCGGCGAGTCTGATGCGGCGGTGAGTGCCGCGGTATTCCACCGGGATTTCGCCACGGTCGGTCATGTTCCGCAGGTAGGTGTGCGAGATTCCCGCGAGTTCGGCCGCCCTCGACGTCGTGAGCATTTCCTCGACGCTGCTCACTGTCACCGCTTCGCCTCGGCCCAGCCTGCCAAGGAGGTCGACGACGGCGTCCCTCGCCTCATCCGGCAGCCGGTGGACCGTGCCGTCCACGAAGACGGTGATGTCGTTGCTGTCCTGGAGTGAGCGAGCCAGGTTCCGGGCGTCGTCCGCGGGCAAGCCAGGCGTCACGCGGGGAGCTATCAATGCCATGGCAGAAGCCTAGCCGCGCTCGAGGCTATGCGGTTACGCCGCCGTGTTAGATTCACGCCTATGGTCAACTACCCCGCAAATCCGGATCCAGGCCCTGCCGTGGCCGCGGCCATCGAGCTATTGGTTCGGCACGGCTACGACACGACCTCCGTGGACGACCTCGCCGGCGCTGCCGGGATCAGTCGAAGCACGTTTTTCCGCAAGTTCGGATCCAAAGAGGACATCGTTTTCGCCGATCACGACCGTATCCTGGCGCAGGTTGAGGAGTTCCTTGCGGGAACGACGGCGGATCCGTTGCGTGCCGTCGTGGAGGCGGCGCTCTTGGTCTTCGGCCACCACGTGGGCAACCGGAAAACCTCCCTCGCCCGCTACGAACTCCTGCATCAGGTGCCTGCCCTTCGTGATCGTGAACTGGTCATGACACATCGTTATCAGCGGGCCTTCCGGAATCATCTCTCTTCCGCTCTTCCCGAGGGCGAAAACCGGGAACTCACTGCCGCGGCCTTTGCTGCATCGGTAGTGGCGGTGCACAACAGTGTCCTGCGCGAATGGCTGCGGGCTCTTTCTGCCGGCGACGACGTCGAGCGCGGCGAACGCGAGGTGCGGGAAGCTGAAGCCGTGGGGTTGGCCGTTCGACTTGGGCGCGAGTTGGGTACTCTGGCCGACACTTTCGCCAAGGTTTCAGCCGGCGAGGCCGGCAGCCTGACGGCCGGTGCGCCTCCTCCGGAAAGCGGCCGTCCCGCCGTCGTGGTTGCTGTCCTGGATCCGGCAGCGGGCACAGAGCAGATCCTCCAAGCGGTCCGGGACGCCCTGGCTTAGCGTTGGATCCAGCAGAACCTCTTTGGCATTGAGTTCCTTGACATGAAACTGAGTGTCAGCGCATGCTGGGAGTCGCAGAGCGCAACCCAGAGCGAGGATTCCCCCATGACGACGACGTCCGATAGCACTTCCGAAGAACTGGATTCTGTTTTTCCGTCCGGGGCTGTTTTCCCGGCCGGAACCATGGAGCCCGAGTATGTCCTGAACGAATCCCTGGACCCGGACCCGGCCTCCGTCTTCAAGGACATCAGCCGCGAAGACCGCGCTTACTGGGACCGCGCCCGGACGTTTGTCCAGGGCGAGGTGCTCCCGGTCATCGCGGGGTACTGGGAGCGCGCGGAGTATCCGCTGCATTTAGTGAAGCGCCTGGGTGAACTTGATCTGCTTCGCGACGGGATCAACATCGACGGATTCCCGGCCATGAGTAAGACCGCCGCCGGGCTGGTCACGATGGAACTGAGCCGCGGCGACGGGTCCATCGGCACGGTTGTCGCGGTCCAGGGTGGATTGGCTTTGCGGTCCGTGGCCGAATGCGGTTCTCCGGAGCAGCAGTCCCGCTGGCTTCCCGCGCTTTCCCGAGCCGAGGAATACGGTGCCTTCGCCTTGACCGAGCCGGCGCACGGCTCCGATTCGGTGGGACTCGAGACGACAGCGACACCCGTCGAGGGCGGTTATGTACTCAACGGTGAAAAGAAATGGATCGGCAATGGCTCGATCGGCGGCCTGACAGTGGTCTGGGCTCGTGGCGACGACGGGCACGTCCACGGATACCTTGTCCCGCAGGATTCCCCCGGATACTTCGCCACGACCATCGAGGGCAAGCTGTCACTCCGGGCCATCTGGCAGGCCCACATCCGCCTCGAGAATGTCTTCGTCCCGGCGGAAAACGTGCTCCAGGGTGCCCGGAGTTTCAAGGACACAGCCCGGGTGCTCTTGGCGACCAGGCTGGGAGTGGCCTGGTCCGCCGTCGGGCATGCCACTGCCTGCTACGAAACCGCTGTGCAGTACGCTGCCCAACGCCGGCAGTTCGGCCGCCCGCTGGCCGCTTCGCAGATTGTGCAGGAGCGTCTTGCGCGCATGCATTCCGAGCTCGCCACCATGCAGCTCATGGTCATGCAGATGACCAGGCTGGACGAAGAGGGTGTGCTGACGCCCGCGCAGGCGGCGCTCGCGAAGTTCACGTGCACGCGCACTGCCCGCGGCATCGCCTCGAACGCGCGCGACCTGCTCGGAGGCAACGGGATCTTGCTGGCCAACCGCGTGGCCCGGCACTTCGCCGATATCGAAGGCATCCACACATATGAAGGCACGGAGACTGTCCAGGCGTTGATTATCGGACGCTCGATTACGGGAATCTCCGCCTTCGCCTAAGCGTCACCCCCACCGAGACGCTCGCTCACGTATGTGGCCAAATTCCCGAACGCTCGCTCGGATATGAGTCCAATCGACGGAACCCTCCTGTTGTATGTGAGCGGGCGTTGCCCGGGAAGCGGCTGTATGTGAGCGGGCGTTGCCTGGGAGGCGGCTGTATGTGAGCGGGCGTTGCCCGGGAGGCGGCTGTATGTGAGCGGGCGTTGCCCGGAAGGCTCCTACTCGGCGTCGAGGTCCGTTTCCAGCAGTGTCACGAGGGAATCCAGGGCCGCGTCGGCGCCGTCGCCCTCGGCGCGGAGCACGACGACGTCGCCCTTTGCCGCGCCGAGCGTCATGAGCGAGAGGATGCTGGCGGCGTCGAGCGCGTCATCGGGTGCCGATCCGGCCATCGCGATGGTCACTTCAACCGGGGATTCTCCCGCGGCTTCGGCAAAAATCGCCGCGGGGCGTGCGTGCAATCCGGAGCGGCTGGCGATGGTTGCGGTGCGTTCGGGCATTGTTTCTCCTTGTGTTCAGGTAGGACAGTGCAGCCGGGCTCAGAGCCCGAGTTCCTCGAGGATCGGCAGTTTGGCGCGGACCCAGGCCTTTGCGTCAAGCGCGTCGGGTGCACTGAGCGCGAGCCGGGCCAACTCTTGCGCCTGTTCCAACGTCACCGTTTTGAGCACGGTTCCGACGGCGGCCAGCGAGCGGGCGGTCATGGACAGTGTGGACACGCCCAGGCCAACGAGCACGACGGCGAGGGCCGGGTCCGCGGCTGCCTCACCGCAGACGCCAACGGGTTTGCCGTTGCCCTCTTCGGCCGAGCCCGCGACAGTCAGCTGCACGAGCCGCAGAACGGCTGGCTGCCATGGGGTGTTGAGTTCGGCGAGGGGGCCGAGTTGCCGGTCGGCCGCCATGGCGTACTGCGTGAGGTCGTTGGTGCCGAGCGAAGCGAAGCCCACGTGGCGCAGGACCGACGCCGCGGTCAATGCCGCCGAGGGAACTTCCACCATCACCCCGGGGGTCTTGATTCCCGCGGCGCTACACAGCGAAGCGAAACGGGCGGCCTCGGCCGCGGTCGAGATCATGGGTGCCATGACCCACACGTCAGCTTCTGATTCGCCGGCTGCGATGGCAATGGCCTCGAGCTGGCGTTCCAAAACTCCGGGCGTGGTGAAGTCGGTGCGGTAGCCGCGCACACCGAGGGCCGGGTTGGGTTCGGTGGCGTCGGTGAGGAAGGGAAGGGGCTTGTCAGCGCCGGCGTCGAGGGTCCGGAGCACCACTTTCTTTCCCGGGAAGGCGTCGAACACGCCCCTGTACGCGGCGGCCTGTTCCAGGACGGTCGGTTCGGTGTCGCGTTCCAGGAAGCAGAATTCGGTGCGGAAGAGGCCCACGCCCTGGGCGCCCAATGCGGCGGCCGCGGCAGAGTCCTTGGCCCCGCCGACGTTGGCGAGGAGGGGCACCAAGTGGCCGTCCGCCGTCGTGCCGTTTCCGTCAAAAACCGCCAGGGTGGCGGCATTTTCGAGCCATGCGAGGGCGGCCGCGCGCTGCTCTTCGGTGGGTTCGAGGGAGAGTGAGCCGGCAGCGCCGTCTACAAAGACTTCGGCGCCGTCAGGAATTTCGTCCACTCCGCGGGCTGCGACGACGGCGGGCAGGCCGAGCGAGCGCGCGATGATCGCCGTATGGGATTGCGGTCCGCCGCCCGAGGTGACCAGTGCTCTCACGACGGCGGGGTCCAGCGTTGCGGTGTCGGCGGGAGCGAGGTCTTCGGCCACCAGGATGAACGGAGTGTCCGACGCCGGGATCCCGGGGGCGGGTACCCCGCGAAGTTCGGCGACGATCCGCGCGCGGACGTCCAGGACGTCTGTGGCGCGTTCGGCCATGTATCCGCCCAGGTTGTGGAGCATTTCGGACACGGATGCGCCGGCTTCCCAGATGGCGCGTTCGGCGGAGGTGCCGTTGTTGTTGATGAGCTTGGTGGCCGACTTCAGGAGCATGGTGTCCTTGGCCATGAGCGCGGTGGCTTCCAGCACCGCTTTACCATCTCCGCTGGCCTTGTCCGCGCGTGCCTTGAGTTCGTCGTGGACCGACTGGGCAGCCGCTTTGAGGCCCGCGACGGCCTCTTCCGCGGTGGTGGATGCGGCCAGCTGCTCGCCCGACGGCGGTTCGCTGACCGGTTTGGGCATCTGACGGATAGTGCCAATGACGCGGCCCGGGCTAACGCCTACTCCTTGGAAATTCTGCACTGAAATCCTCTGTTCCTGCTCTCGGATCGGACCCACCGGCTGCGGCGCCTCGGGGTCCGAAAAAATCTCCTGTGACTCACTTCATATAGCGTTGCTATAGGTGCTAGGGTAGCGGCTATGAGTTTCGATGACCAGCTTCCGCCCAAAACTCGGCTGCTCCGTGCAGCTGCCGAGTTGCTGGCGAATTCGGACGGGTCACCGGTCTCTACGCGCCAAATCACCAAACTCGCAGGCGTCACGGCGCCCACGCTTTACCATCACTTCGGCGACAAGGAGGGGCTGTTCGACGCCGTCGTTTCAGCTGGCTTCGAGGAGTACGTGGCGGGAGAGCGGGACTTCGCACCCTCTGGGGAACCCCTGGAGGACGTCCGGCGGATGTGGGATAACCACGTCAAGTTCGGACTTACCCAACCGCACCTTTACCTGGTGATGTTCGGCAACATCCGTCCGGAAAGCAGGCCGGCCATCGTGGCTGATGCCGAGTCGCTCCTGGAGGAAATGCTGAGCAAGGCAGCCATTGCCGGGCAGATCAACGTACCCCCGCGGGAGGCGGCCAGAAGCATCCTGGCGGCCAACGTTGGCGTTACGCTCATGCTCATTGCCGAGCCTTTGGAAGACCGGAACCTCGAACTTTCCACCATGACCCGGGATTCCATGATTTTCGCCGTGTCCACGGAAACAGCCCGTGGCGCCGCAGCAGACGACTCCGGCAAGTCGTCGGTTGTTGTTGCGGCAATCGCGCTGAATGCGGCACTCCAAGCTTCGCATTCAGACCAGCTATCCAGTTCGGAGCTGAAGCTTTTCCTTGAATGGCTTCACCGAATCTCCTCCAGCTCCTAAAGCTGTCCTCCTTCGATAGTTATCGACTGATCCCGCATTGATGCGGGGCTCACGTTAGGAATTCACATAATGGCAACAGCGTCAGTTGCGAAACAGCGCACCAGCGTGCGCGTTGGTGTCCAAAAGTTCGGAACGTTCCTGTCCGGCATGATCATGCCCAACATCGGGGCCTTCATTGCATGGGGCATCATCACCGCCTTGTTCATCAAGACTGGATGGTTGCCCGTCCCTGAACTCGGTGGCTTCGGCAACAACGCAGCCGGGACACCGAATGTAGGCCTTGTCGGCCCCATGATCACCTACCTGCTTCCGCTTCTGATTGCCTACACCGGCGGAAAGAAGGTCTACGACGTCCGCGGTGGCGTCGTCGGTGCCATCGGTACCATGGGCGTGATTGTCGGCGCCGGCATCCCGATGTTCATTGGCGCGATGATCATGGGCCCGCTGGGTGGCTGGACCATGAAGAAGATCGACGCAATCTGGCACGGAAAGATCCGCGCGGGCTTTGAAATGCTCGTGAACAACTTCTCCGCCGGTATTTGGGGCGCTATTTTGGCCCTGTTCGGATTCTTCGGCATTTCGCCCGTGGTGCAGTCCTTCAGCACGGCTGCGGGCAACTTCGTCCAGTTCCTGGTGCACAACGGACTCCTTCCGCTCACCAGCATCTTCATCGAACCCGCGAAGGTCCTGTTCCTGAACAACGCAATCAACCATGGGGTGCTGACGCCCCTGGGGATCCAGCAGTCGCTCGACCAGGGCAAGTCCATCCTGTTCCTGCTTGAAGCCAACCCCGGTCCAGGCGCAGGACTTCTCCTCGCCTACATTTTCTTTGGACGCGGCGCGGCCAAGGCCTCGGCACCCGGTGCCCTCATCATCCAGTTCCTCGGCGGAATCCACGAGATCTACTTCCCATACGTCCTCATGCGTCCGCTGCTGATCCTCGGAACCATGGCTGGTGGCATGACAGGCATTGCGACTCTTGCAATCACCAACTCCGGCCTCGTGGCTCCCGCAGCCCCGGGATCCATCTTCGCCGTCATTGCGCAGACATCCCGCGACAGCTATGTGGGCGTCATCCTGTCGGTCGTACTGGCAGCAACGGTTTCGTTCCTCGTCTCCTCGTTGATTCTCCGGACCACGCACCACAGCGATGAGGTCGACCTTGGCGAAGCCACCTCCAAGATGGAGGAAATGAAGGGCACGAAGAGCTCCGTAGCTTCGGCCCTCCTGGGCTCAGGCGGCACTGCCGTCCTGACCAAGCCCATCCAGAACATCGTGTTCGCATGCGACGCCGGGATGGGTTCCAGTGCCATGGGCGCCACGGTCTTGCGCAACAAGATCAAGGCGGCGGGCTTCCCCGGTGTGAATGTGACCAATGCGTCCATCGCCAACCTGAGCGACACTTACGATGTCGTGGTCACGCACCAGGACCTGACAGAACGCGCCCGGCCGGCCACCTCCAGCGCCGTGCACGTCTCCGTGGATAACTTCATGAATAGTCCGCGGTACGACGAGATCGTTGATTTGGTCAAGAGCAGCAACGCCGGTCCCGGCGCTGAGGGCTCGACGGCGGTCGCCGAACCGGCCGCCGGTGCCCACGCCGCCCAGCCTGCCGCCGTCGGGGGCAAGGAAGTCCTTCTCCCCGAAAGCGTCATCCTCAACGGAACCGCCACGGACCGTGACTCGGCCATCGACGAGGCAGGCAAGCTGCTGCTGGATCGCGGCGCCGTGGACATGGGCTACATTCACGCAATGCATGAGCGCGAGGAATCCGTGTCCACCTACATGGGCAGCTTCCTGGCCATCCCGCACGGCACGAACGCTGCCAAGGACCACATCCTGCACTCCGGTGTATCGATCGTCCGCTACCCCGAGGGCATCGACTGGGGAGGCAAGCAGGTCAAGTTCGTCGTCGGCGTCGCCGGCATCAACAACGAGCACCTCCACATCCTGTCCTCCATCGCCAAGATCTTCACGGACAAGGCGCAAGTGGCCAAGCTTGAGCAGGCCACGTCGGTGGAGGAAGTGTTGGATATGTTCGGAAAGGTCAATGCATAGTGAAGGCAGTCCATTTCGGGGCAGGGAACATCGGACGGGGATTCGTAGGCTTGCTGCTGCACGAGGCCGGATATGAGGTGGTCTTCGCCGATGTCGCGGATGCCTTGATCAGCCAGCTCGCCTCCGCGTCCTCCTACGAGGTCCACGAGGTCGGCGAAAATGCCGCGGTCAAGACCGTGTCCGGTTTCCGGGCCCTGAATTCGGGCACTGAAGAGGCTGCCGTCGTCGCGGAAATCGCGACGGCGGACCTCGTCACCACTGCGGTGGGGCCGCACATCCTCAAGTTCGTGGCACCGGTGATCGCGCGGGGCATTGCCGGCCGCTCGCCGTCGTTGGCTCCGCTGCAGGTCATGGCCTGCGAGAACGCGATCAACGCCACGGACCTCCTGCACTCCGAAGTGGAAGCCGCTTGGGACGGCGCCGCGGGTGACCTTTCCTCCGCGGCGGTGTTTGCGAATACCGCGGTGGACAGGATTGTCCCCAACCAGGCGCCGGGCCAAGGCTTGGACGTCACTGTGGAGACCTTTTACGAGTGGGTCATCGACCGCACGCCGTTCGCGGGGAAGGCGCCGGTGATCCCCGGCGCGACTTTCGTGGACGAGCTCGGTCCGTATATCGAACGGAAGCTTTTCACCGTCAATACGGGACACGCCTCGGCAGCGTACTTCGGCTACGGAGCCGGCTTGGAAAAGATTTCCGACGCGATGGCCGACGAGTCCGTGGCCGCCCGGGTGCGGGCAGTGTTGGAGGAGACCAAGTCGCTTCTCGTGGCCAAACACGGTTTCGTCGAAGCAGAGCAGGAAGCGTACGTGCAGAAGATCCTGTCCCGCTTCACCAACCCGTACTTACCGGACACCGTGACCCGGGTGGGCCGTGCGCCGCTCCGCAAACTGGGCCGGCACGAACGGTTCATCGGCCCGGCCGCCGAGCTGGCCGAGCGCGGAGTGACTCCCGTTGCCTTGCTCGACGCGATATCCGCTGCCCTGCGATTCGACGACGGGGCCGACGACGAAGCAGTGGAACTCGCCCGGATGCTCGCCGAGATGGACGCCGCAGAGGCGGTCGAGCGCATCACGGAGCTGCCGCCGTCGCATCCGTTGTTCCCGCAGGTGCGGAAGCTGATCGAAGACCGGAAGGTCGAGGCCTAGCCCCCGGCCCTGGAACGCCCGCTCACCTGTGAGCGGGCGTCCTCCTAGGGGGCGGCGGTTTCGACGGCGGTCGTCTCGGTTTCGGCCATGGCTTTCCACTCGGCCACGCGGGCCTGGTGCAGTGGCGTCTTCCGGACCAAGGCGTAGGCCACGGCGAGGACGGCGAACCAGATGGGGGTTACGAGCAGGGCCGTAAGGGTGTCCGGCTGGGTTGTCAGGGCCCAGACGAGGAAGCCGAAGAACGCGAAGACCACCCACACCATCACGATGCCGCCGGGCATCTTGAAGGTGGACGCTTCGTGCAGGTGGGGCCGGCGCTTCCGGAAGACAAGGTAGCTGGCCAGGATGATGGACCAGACGAACATGAAGCAGACGGCGGACACAGTGGTGACCATGTCGAAGGCGGCTCCGATGTCCTTGCCCGCGTAGAGAAGGGCGACGCCGGCGAGGAGCAGCACGCAGGAGAGGAACAAGGCATTCTGCGGAACCTTGCGGCTGGACAAGCGGCCGAACACCTTGGGGGCATCGCCGTCGTTCGCCAGGCCGAACACCATGCGCGACGTCGAGTAGATGCCGGAGTTGGCCGAGGACATGGCGGAGGTCAGGACCACGAGGTTCACCACGGTTGCCGCGATGCCCAGTCCGGCCAGGGAGAACATGGCGATGAACGGGCTATGGCCGGCCTTGAACTCGGTCCAGGGAATGACAGACATCAGGATGATGAGCGCGCCGACGTAGAAAAGCATCACGCGGACCGGAATGGCATTGATGGCGCGGGGCAGGTTGTGCTCCGGGTTCTTGGTCTCGGCCGCGGCGGTGCCTACCAGTTCGATCCCCACGAAAGCGAAAACCGCGATCTGGAAGCCGGCAACGAAGCCCATGAATTCCTTGGGGAAGAAGCCGCCGTGGCTCCAGAGGTTGGTGAAGCTCGCGGCTCCGGCGTCTGACTTGAAGCCGGTGGAGATCATCACGATGCCCACAATGATCAAAGCGGCGATGGCGACGATCTTGATGAGGGCGAACCAGAACTCGGTCTCGCCGAAGGCCTTCACCGTGGGGAGGTTCAGGAGGAGCAGGATGGCGATGGTCGCGAGGCCCGGAATCCAGAGCGGCACGCCTGGCCAGAGCTCGTTGGCGTAGCCCGCGATGGCGATGACATCGGCCACCCCTGTTACTACCCAGCAGAACCAGTAGGTCCAGCCGGTGAAGAAGCCTGCCCACGGACCAAGGAGGTCGCCGGCGAAGTCGCTGAAGGACTTGTAGTTCAGGTTGGAGAGCAGGAGCTGGCCCATGGCGCGCATGACGAAGAACAGCATGAAGCCGATGATCATGTACACGAAGATCACGGACGGACCGGCGACGGAGATGGTCTTTCCGGAGCCCATGAACAGGCCTGTGCCGATGGCGCCGCCGATGGCAAGCAACTGGATGTGGCGGTTGCTCAGTGAGCGCGCCAGGTGCGGCTCGCTGTCTTTGCTGGAGGCAGTGCGTTGCCCTGTTGTTGTCTGGTGAGACATATCTGCATCCTTCGGGTGATTCGCCGCAATGGTGACGTGGCTAACAAATCTGCTAGTCCAAAGTAACTCGAACCACCCAAAAGATTGTGATTGAACGTTTCACTCAGAATTCATGAACGCTCGTAAAACGAAAGCACCCGACTGTGTCAGGCTGGTGCTATGAGTCACACAAATCCAGGCGTGAAGCCGCTGTTGAGCATGGCCCTGGACGAAGGAGTCTTCACGCTCCGCCGGGCCCACTGGGAGGACTTGCCCGCCATCCTGAGACTGCTCGCGGCGGATCAGTTGGGCAGTTCCCGTGAAAACGCCGAGGACGTCGGCCCGTATCTGCAGGCGTTTCAGCAGATCAACGAGGATCCGGCCCAACTGTTGGTTGTAGGCCATTTGAACGGCGCTTGCGTGGCAACTTTCCAGCTGAGTTTCATTCCGGGCTTGGCCCGGAAGGGTTCGCTGCGTTGCCAGATCGAGGCCGTGCGCGTCGCCGCGGAGTTGCGGGATCATGGCGTCGGTGCGGCCATGATGCAATGGGCGATCGAAGAGGCGCGGAACCGGGGCTGTACCCTTGTCCAGCTCACCAGCGACAAGTCCCGCAAGGACGCCCATCGCTTCTATGAGCGGCTCGGCTTCGTCGCCAGTCACGAGGGAATGAAGCTGGCGCTGTAGCGCCCGTAGCCTCGAGGGGTCAAAGGCAAGGCCACGCACCTCTTGATATTTAGGCAACCTAACTGTTAGGATACCTAAATATGAACACCGATCAAGCTGACGACGCGCTCCTCGCCCTCGCCCAATCATTCCGGGAAGCCTTGCGGCAGAGCGTCTACGTGATGCGCCGCCTCGATTCCGAGGAGCAACTCAGCTCGGCCCAGCTTGGCGTCCTCAAGATGGCGCTCGACGGCGGTGCCCGCGTCGGGGGGATCGCCCGGAACCTTGGGGTCAAGGTCCCAAGCGCCACGGAGCAGATCATCAAGCTTGAGCGCGCAGGCCTGGTCAAGCGCGAAGCAGACCCGGACGACTCCCGTGCCGTCCGTGTGGCCGCGACCGCCGCGGGACGTGCCGCCGTCGAGAATGCAGACCGGCGCCGCAACGAATTCATCGCCGGGATCCTCGGAACGCTGAGCCAGGCGGAACGTGACGCCGTCCGAGCCGCCCTTCCGGTGTTCGACAAGATCAACCATTCAGTCCAGAACTGAACAAAACCAAGAACTGAACGACCCAAGAACTAGGAGAGCAGTCCATGAAAGGCCAGCTCGCAGAGCAACTGCAGCCAGCGGAAGAAACACTCGAGGCCGAAAAGGCCTCGTTCCTCAGGCAGCCCAAAGCCGTGTGGGCCACGGCAATTGCCGCCGTTTTCGCCTTCATGGGCATCGGCCTGGTGGACCCGATCCTGCCGGCTATCGCCAAGAATCTCCAGGCCAGCCCCAGCCAAGTGTCGTTGCTGTTCACGAGCTACTTCCTGGTGACCGCCGTCGCGATGCTCGTGACCGGGTTCGTTTCTTCGCGGATCGGTGGCAAAAAGACGCTGATGATCGGTCTGGCACTGATTGTCGTGTTCGCATCGCTGTCGGGCCTGTCCGGAAGCGTGGGTGAGCTGGTCGGATTCCGCGCTGGTTGGGGACTTGGCAACGCCCTCTTCGTGGCCACCGCGCTTGCCGTGATTGTCGGCGTCGCGAGCGGCGGAACCGGAACTGCGATCATCCTGTATGAAGCCGCCCTTGGCCTGGGAATTTCCCTCGGCCCGTTGCTTGGCGCGCTTCTCGGCGGCTGGCAATGGCGCGCACCGTTCTTCGGCACCGCGGTCCTCATGGCCATTTCCTTCATCGCCTTGCTGGCCCTGCTGCCCAAGACCCCCACGCCGGCCACGAAGGCCCGTTTGCGTGACCCGCTCCTTGCCCTGGGCCATAAAGGCCTTCGCACTACCGCGGCCAGCGCCCTGTTCTACAACTACGGCTTCTTCACGATCCTGGCCTTCACGCCCTTCATTCTCGGGATGGACGCCTACGGTATCGGCTCCGTGTTCTTTGGTTGGGGCGTTGCCGTGGCCGTGTTCTCGGTCTTCGTGGCACCCGTGCTGCAGCGTCGCTTTGGTACCACCAACGTCCTGGTCGGCACCCTCGGGGCCCTTTTGTTGGACCTCGTCGGGCTGGGACTGGCCGCGGGGCACTCGGTGACTGCCGTCGTCGTGCTTGTCATTGTGGCGGGCGCCCTGCTGGGGATCAACAACACGCTCTACACCGAACTGGCCATGGAGGTTTCCGATTCGCCGCGTCCCGTGGCTTCGGCCGGTTACAACTTCGTGCGGTGGATGGGCGGTGCGCTGGCTCCGTTTGCCGCGGCACAGTTGGGTGAGCACTTCGGCCCGCAGGTCCCGTTCTTCGCCGCGGCCCTTGCGCTCGCGGTCGCGATCCTCGTGGCCGTCGGCGGCCGCAGCTACTTGAAGTCGCACGAACCGCACCTCGTGTAAGCCAGCAAAACCTCCCAAGTAGCTCGCAGTTGTTGTCGTTATGAGCCGGGCAAAGTCAACTGGTCGTAGCAACGCAGGGGGTTTAGGCTGCCTGCAGCAGCTGGTTGAGCCGGTTGGCTGGGGTTTGTAGGTTGAGGGTGGGC
>NZ_JBFBLA010000046.1:0-22739 GCF_040702485.1 Arthrobacter sp. NPDC080031 | reverse complement strand
TCGGGCATGACGAATACTGGTCCGCCGACCAGCGGGCCAGCGTGCAGGCGGCCCGGGACGCCGGGGTGAACCTTGCGTTCTTCAGCGGCAATGAAATGTTCTGGAAGACCCGCTGGGAGCCGAGCGCCGCGGGCCCCAGCACGCCCGGGCGGACGCTGGTGGCGTACAAGGACACGCACTTCGACGCACCCACGGACCCTGTCACGTGGACCGGAACGTGGCGGGACCCGCGGTTCGGTACGGCCAGCGGCGCAGGCAACCCGGAAAACGCCCTGACGGGCCAGTTCTTCCTGGTGAACTCCGGAACCACGGACATTCAAGTTCCGGACACCTTCGCCAAACAGCGCTTGTGGCGCAACACGGCTGCCGCGAACCTGAGCGCCGGGCAGACCCTGACGCTCGGCTCAGGAATCGGCACGCTCGGCTATGAATGGGATATCGACGCCGACAACGGCTTCCGGCCTCCCGGGGAAATCAAGATGTCGGCAACCACGAACACGTCTGCGGAGGTCTTCACGGATTACGGTTCGCAGACCGCCCAGGGGAAAACGGCCACCCACAACCTCACCCTGTACAGGGCTCCCAGCGGGGCCCTCGTCTTCGGCGCAGGCACCGTGCAGTGGCCGTGGGGGCTGGACGGTTTCACCACCGGCAAGGCCACGGACCGGAACATGCAGCAGGCCACCGTCAACTTGTTTGCCGACATGGGCACCCAGCCCGCGACGCTCGCGGCCGGGCTCGTGGCCGCCACGGCGTCCACCGACACAACGGCTCCCGTCGCCACCATCACCTCGCCCGTCACCGGGACCAGCCTGGCCGACGGCACCAAGGTCACCATCAGCGGCACGGCCTCGGACGCCGGCGGCGTGGTAGCCGGGGTGGAGATCTCCACCGACGGCGGCACCAGCTGGCATCCCGCGAACGGCACCACCAACTGGAGCTACACCTGGCTCGCGCACGGCACCCCGAGCTCAACCATCAAGGTCCGCGCCACCGACGACAGCGGCAACATCCAGGGCTCCCCGGCCAGCATCACGGTCAACATCGCCTGCCCCTGCTCCATGTACGGCACCAACGCCACGCCCACAGCGACAGGCATCGATTCCGGCGACCCCAATTCCAGCCAACTGGGCGTGAAATTCACTTCCGACGCCGCGGGAACCATCAGCGCCATCCGCTTCTACAAAGGCACCAGCAACAAGGGAACCCACGTAGGCAGCCTGTGGACCACCGGGGGCCAGCTGCTGGCCACCGGGACGTTTGCCAACGAAACGGCTACCGGCTGGCAGACCCTGACCTTTGCCCAGCCGGTGGCTGTTGCAGCCAACACGACCTACGTGGCGTCCTACTTCGCCCCCGTCGGCCACTACTCCCAGGAAGAGGACTACTTCTACCCGCACCCCTCCGCCTCACCAGCCGGCAACAACAGCGTCGACAGCCCCCCGCTGCACTTCCTGCGGAATACCGCGAGCAACCCCAACGGCCTGTACAGCTACAGCGCCAGCTCAACCTTCCCCACCCAGACCTACCGCGCCGAATACTACTGGATCGACGTAGTCTTCAACCCGTCCACGCCTGTGGCCCCGGCCGTGACGTCAACGTCGCCCGCCTCGGGGGCGACCGCCATCCCGGTGAGCACCGCGGTCTCCGCGACGTTCAACCAGGCGGTGACGCCCGGTTCGGTCGGTTTCACGCTCAAGGATCCGGCCAACGCCCCGGTGGCCGGGACAGTGACATATAACGGCACGACGAACACCTCGACCTTCACCCCGTCCGCCGCCCTGGCCTACAACACCACCTACACCGCCACCATCAGCGGCGCCACCAACAGCACCGGCCAAACCATGACGGCTCCGTACAGCTGGACCTTCACCACGGTGTCCGCGCCGCCCGCCCCGGCCGTGACGTCAACGTCGCCCGCGTCCGGGGCGACCGGGGCGGCGGTCAACACCGCGGTCTCCGCGACATTCAACCAGACCGTGACACCCGGTTCCGTCGGTTTCACGCTCAAGGACCCTGCCAACGCCACCGTGACCGGGACGGTGACCTATAACAGCACCACGAACACCTCGACCTTCACCCCGTCCGCAGCCCTGGCCTACAACACCACCTACACCGCCACCGTCAGCGGCGCCACCAACTCAACCGGCCAAACCATGACGGCTCCGTACAGCTGGACCTTCACTACCGTGTCCGCGCCGCCAGCCCCGGCCGTGAGCTCGACGTCGCCCGCCTCCGGGGCGACCGGTGTGGCGGTCAACGCCGCGGTTTCCGCGACGTTCAACCAGGCGGTGACGCCGGGTTCCGTCGGTTTCACGCTCAAGGATCCGGCCAATGCCTCCGTGTCCGGGACGGTGGGCTACAACAGCGCCACGAACACTTCCACCTTCACCCCTGCAACCGCCCTGGCCTACAGCACCACCTACACCGCCACGATCAGCGGCGCCACCAACTCAACCGGCCAAACCATGACGGCTCCGTACAGCTGGACATTCACCACCGTGTCCGCGCCGCCCGCCCCGGCCGTGACGTCAACCTCGCCCGCGTCCGGGGCGACCGCTATCCCTGTGAGCTCCGCCGTCTCCGCGACGTTCAACCAGGCGGTGACGCCCGGTTCCGTCGGTTTCACGCTCAAGGATCCGGCCAACGCGACCGTGGCCGGGACCTCCAACTACAACGCCGGCACCAACACCTCAACGTTCACCCCATCCGCAGCCCTGGCCTACGGCACGACCTACACCGCCACCGTGAGCGGGGCCACCAACGGCACCGGGCAGACGATGGCCACCCCCTACACCTGGACCTTCACCACCGCCGCGGCGACAGTGTGCCCCTGCAGCCTCTTTGCCGCCAGCGCTACCCCGGCCAGCACCGGTCTGAACGACGGCCAGGCTCTTGAGCTGGGCACGAAGTTCCGCTCAGACGTCGCCGGCACCATCACCGGAGTCCGCTTCTACAAGTCCAGCCAGGACACCGGAACCCACACCGGCTATCTCTGGTCCGGCACCGGCTCCCTGCTGGGCAGCGTCACCTTCAACGGTGAGAGCGCCTCCGGCTGGCAACAGGCCACCTTCGCGTCCCCGATAACCATCAGCGCCAACACCACCTACATCGTGTCCTATTTCAGTTCCGCGGGGTATTACTCAGCCAGTGGCGGCTTCTTCAACCAGGGAACCGACAACGGGTACCTCCACGGTTTGGCCGACGGTGTCGACGGCGGCAACGGCGTCTACCGCTACGGCAACGCCGCGTTCCCCACCAGCACCTGGAACAAAACCAACTACTGGGTCGACGTCGTCTTCACAACGACGAACACGCCCCCGACCCCAGCCGTGACGTCAACGTCGCCCGCCTCGGGGGCGACCGGGGCGGCGGTCAACACCGCGGTCTCCGCGACGTTCAACCAGGCGGTGACGCCAGGTTCCGTCGGTTTCACGCTCAAGGATCCGGCCAACGCCTCCGTGGCCGGGACGGTGACCTATAACAGCACGACGAACACTTCCACCTTCACCCCCACCGCGGCCCTGGCCTACGGCACCACTTACACCGCCACCATCAACGGGGCCACCAACAGCACCGGGCAGACCATGGCCAGCCCCTACACCTGGACCTTCACCACAGCGTCCGCACCCCCGGCTTGTCCGTGCAGCCTCTTTCCCACCAGCGCCACCCCGGCCAGCACCGGGCTGAACGACGGCCAGGCGATTGAGCTAGGCACGAAGTTCCGCTCAGACGTGGCCGGCACCATCACCGGCGTGCGCTTCTACAAGTCCAGCCAGGACACCGGAACCCACACCGGCTACCTCTGGTCCGGCACCGGCTCCCTGCTGGGCAGCGTCACCTTCACCAGTGAAAGCGCCTCCGGCTGGCAACAGGCCACCTTCTCCACCCCGATAACCATCAGCGCCAACACCACCTACATCGTGTCCTACTTCAACCCCGCCGGGTACTACTCGGCCACCGGCGGCTATTTCAACCAGGGAACCGACAACGGGTACCTCCACGGCCTGGCCGACGGCGTCGACGGCGGCAACGGCGTCTACCGCTACGGCAACGCCGCGTTCCCCACCAACACCTGGAACAAAACCAACTACTGGGTCGACGTCGTCTTCACAACGCCGTAGGGGAAGGGTTTAGCGGCGCCCTTGTTCACGGCGCTGTCCTGACCCACGCCTGCTGGAGGCGATACGGGTGCGCGAGCGGCAATCCACGTGTTGTTGCAAGGAAATGACAGGTAGGAGTACTGGAGTGCGAGACAGGTACGACGGCGGACGTTTCGCGTGTTGATGGTGGGAAATTACAGGTAGGAGCTACTCGTGTGACCCGAGTCAATCTTCCATAGCCTGAAGTTCCTTCGGTCGGCAGGTTCCGAAGTTGAATCGGTCAGACACCGAATTTGCGGTTGAAGAAAGAGGCTAGGCCGAGCGTTAGTCAAGACCTCGGACTCGGTTTTCAATACGGAGGGAAGCAACCACCATGACAAGCAGGAAGCTGCGAGTTGCGCTGATCGGGGCAGGTTACTGGGGGCCGAATTTGGCCCGGAATTTCAGAATCAGCGGTGACTGGGATCTTGCGGCCATCTGCGATCTCGACGGCGACAGGGCTAGGAGTGTCTCCGAGCAAGTGGGCAATGTGCCAGTGGTGACGGATCTGGATGAACTGCTGGCCTGGCCCGACCTCGAAGCCGTCGCTATTGCGACACCCGCACGAACCCACCACCGGATTGCGCTGGCGGCAATGCTGGCCGGGAAGCATGTGCTGGTCGAGAAGCCGCTTGCGGACAGCCGCGAAAAAGGCGAGGAGATGGTGGAGCTCGCCCGGCAAAAGGGATTGGTGCTGATGGCAGATCACACTTACTGCTACACGCCGGCTGTTCTGAAGATCCGGGAACTGATCGCTGACGGGGCGTTGGGCGACATTCTTTTCATCGATTCCGTCCGTATCAACCTTGGCCTGGTACAGCCTGATGTCGACGTTTTCTGGGACCTCGCCCCGCACGACCTCTCGATTCTGGACTTCATCCTTCCCGCGGGACTGCAGCCCGCCCATGTGTCGGCGCACGGCGCAGACCCGCTGGGTGCAGGCCGGGCCTGTGTAGGTCACTTGAGCTTCCCGCTGGCAGCCGGGGGCTTGGCGCACGTGCACGTGAACTGGCTCAGCCCCACCAAAATCCGCCAGATGGTCATTGGCGGATCCAAGCGGACGCTGGTCTGGGATGACCTGAATCCACAGCAGCGTCTGAGCCTCTACGACCGAGGCGTCAATCTCCAGCATCAACCCTCCGACGGCGCCAACCGGACGGCCGCTACGATCTCGTACCGCCTGGGAGACACCTGGTCTCCTGCCTTGCCGGAACATGAACCGCTCGGCCAAATGGTCAGCGAGTACGCAGCGAGCATCCGTGAAGAAAGGCTCTCGCGCACCGACGGATCGGCGGGCCTGCGCGTCCTGTCGGTCCTTGAGGCCGCCTCGCGGAGCCTGGCCGAGGATGGTCGCACCGCCCTGGTTGACGGTGCCGAACTGCAGCTTGAGGAGACGGCGTGAGCAATTTGGCCGGAGCACAGGTTCTCGTCACGGGCGGTGCCGGGACCATCGGTTCCACCATTGTGGACCAACTCCTCGACGCTGGCGTGGCCAGCATCGACATACTGGACAATCTGGTGCGCGGGCGGCGGGACAACCTGAGCGATGCGCTGAGCAGCGGCCGCGTCGCTTTGGTGGAGGGCGATTTGCGTGACAGGGACCTCGTCCACGATGTGACCAGGGGTAAGGACCTCGTCTTCCACCAGGCCGCCATCCGGATCACCCAGTGCGCGGAAGAGCCCCGGCTGGCCTTGGAGGTCCTGGTCAACGGGACGTTCAACGTTTTCGAAGCCGCCGTTGCGCACAAGGTCGACAAGGTGGTTGCCGCCTCCAGCGCCTCCGTCTATGGCCTGGCGGAGAGCTTCCCCACCAATGAACGGCATCATCACCACAACAACGACACCTTCTACGGCGCCGCCAAGTCCTTCAACGAAGGCATGTTGCGCAGCTTCCGCGCCATGGACGGACTGGACTACGTAGCATTGCGATACTTCAACGTCTACGGTCCGCGCATGGATGTCCACGGGCTCTACACCGAAGTCCTGGTGCGCTGGATGGAGCGAATTGCGGACGGCCAACCTCCGCTGATTTTCGGGGACGGACGCCAGACGATGGACTTTGTCTTCACCGGCGATATCGCGAGGGCCAACCTGCTCGCGGCCGCCAGCGACCTTGCTGAGGGGGTCTACAACGTCGCCAGCGGAACGGAGACAAGCCTCTTGCAGCTCGCACAGTCCCTGTTGCGCGCCATGGACTCCGACCTTGCCGTGGAGCATGGACCTGAGCGGGCGGTGAACGGCGTTAGCCGCAGGCTGGCGGATATCTCCGCGGCCCGCTCAGACCTGGGCTTTGCGGCGGAAGTCTCCCTCGACGACGGGCTTCGGCAGCTGGTGCAGTGGTGGCAACCCCTTCGAGCGGAAATCGCCGCTACGCGAACCGCCGGGGTGTCCTCATGACCCGCATCAATGTCATGCAGCCGTGGTTCGGAGCAGAGGAAGTAGCCGCCGTCAGTGCAACGATCGAGTCCGGCTGGGTCGCGCAAGGTCCGCGGGTTTCCGAGTTTGAATCGGCCTTCGCCCGCAGCCAACATGCTCCTTTCGCGGTCGCCACCTCGAATTGCACGACGGCGTTGCACCTGGCCTTGGTCGTCGCCTCCATCGGCCCGGGCGATGACGTCGTCGTTCCGTCGTTCTCCTTCATCGCCACCGCGAATGCCGCCACCTATGTAGGCGCGCGGCCGGTCTTTGCCGACGTCGACCTGACAACCGGCAACCTGACCGCAGAAACGGTCCGCGCCGCGTTGACGGACCGTACCAGGGCTGTCATCGCCGTGGACCAGGGTGGAATTCCAGTTGATCTGGATTCCATCCGTCTGCTGTGCGACCCGCTCGGAATTGTCGTGATTGAGGATGCCGCCTGCGGCGCAGGATCGAGCTACAGAGGCCTCCCGGTAGGAGCGGGGGCTGACGTGACGGCGTGGTCCTTCCACCCCCGGAAAATCCTCACCACCGGCGAGGGGGGCATGTTGACCACGCCGCACCCGGACTGGGCTGATCGTGCCCGTCGGCTGCGCGAGCACTCAATGAGTGTCTCCGCGAGCGCCCGGCACGCCTCCGTGCTGGCGCCCGCGGAAGAGTATTTGGAGCCGGGCTTCAACTACCGCATGACAGACCTGCAGGCCGCCGTCGGCTTGGTCCAGCTGGACAAGTTGGCGCAGGTAGTGCGCAGGCGCCGGGAAATCGCCTCCGAGTACAGCAAGCAATTCGCGGATGTCGAGGGGATGCGCGTGGTGCGGGACCCGGCCTGGGGTGCCAGCAATTTCCAGTCCTTCTGGTTAGAGGTTCTCCCCGGATCCGCCGTCGACCGTGAAGGTCTACTCGAACATCTGGCCGGGGATGAAATATCAGCCCGTCGGGGAATCATGGCGGCCCATCGCCAGCCGGCGTATCGGGGCCGGGACACAGGAGGGGCACCGCTCCCCGTCACCGAACGCCTCACGGACAATACCCTGATCCTTCCGGTTTTCCATCAGATGACCGAGTCGGAACAGGCAAGGGTTGTGCACTCCGTGCGCGCCGCGGTAACCGGGGGACGGTGAACCGTGCAGGAGTTGATGCTGATCGCCGCAAGTGGACTGGCCCGGGAAGTACTGGCCGTCATCCGGGGCTCCGATCAGTACCGCGTGGTCGGCTTCCTCGATGATTCCTCCATCATCCAAGGCAGGCTGGTTGGCGGGGTGACTGTCCTGGGCACCATCGCGGACGCCGCGCTGTACAACTACACCCAGTTCCTGGTTTGTGTCGGCTCTGGAACCGCGCGGCAGCAGATAGTCCAGCGCCTGGCCCATCAGGGCATCACTCGAGAGCGCTTCGCAACGGTCCTGGACCCGGGAGTGCGGGTGCCGCCAGGATCCACAGTGGGCCACGGAAGTATCCTGCTCAGCAATGTCGTGCTGACCGCCGACGTCACCGTGGGGACGCACGTCGTCGCCATGCCGCAGGTAACGCTGACGCATGACAACGTCGTGGAGGACTTCGCGACCCTGTGCGGGGGAGTGACATTGGGCGGCGGTGTGCGTATTGGGCGTGCCGCCTATCTGGGCATGAACTCCAGCGTCCGCCAAGGGCTGGCGATAGGTGCCGAAGCCGTGATCGGCATGGGGGCAACCGTGCTTCAAGACATCCCAGCCGGCGAAACGTGGGCGGGTGTTCCTGCAAAAAGACTCCATGACCGGCTTCAGTTGGTGTCGGGAGATCCAGCGGAAGGAAGAGAAGGGTGAAAACCATCCGGCCCGAGCATTCGAATGATGAACCACGCAACCGCGGCAGAAGGGTTCCGATCATGGACTTTCCGACGATCCCGCTTGTAGATCTGGGGGCCCAACAGGAGGAAATCGCCGACGAGGTCGAAATCGGCATGAAGGAAGTCTTCGCCCAGACCTCTTTCATTGGAGGCCCAGCAGTGACCGAGTTTGAAAAGGCCTATGCGGGATTTCTGGGAGCGCGCCATTGCGTGGGTGTGGGCAACGGTACGGACGCGATAGAACTAGCCCTGCGCTCATGCGGCGTCCGCTCGGGCGGCGAGGTCATTGTTCCCGCCAACACCTTTATCGCCACCGCGGAGGCGGTCTCGCGGATCGGTGCGACGCCGGTCCCCGTGGATGTCGATCCGGTCCACCTGTTGATCGACCCTGCACGCGCTGCAGAAGCAGCAGGGCCGCGGACCCAGGCTATCGTGCCGGTCCATCTATTCGGCCAGACCGCACCGGTTGAGCGGCTGGAATCCCTGGCGGCGTCTTACGGGGCAGCCATTGTGGAGGACGCCGCCCAATCGCAGGGTGCAACCCGGCATGGACGCTTCGCCGGCACACTGGCCCGGGCCGCTGGCACTAGCTTCTACCCCGGCAAGAACCTCGGTGCCGCGGGTGATGCCGGAGCCGTCACGACCGATGATCCTGAAGTAGCCGCCCGGGTGCGTTTGCTTGGCGCCCACGGCAGCCGAGTCAGATACCAGCACGAGGCCATCGGGCTGAACTCCCGGCTCGATACGCTGCAGGCCGTTGTATTGAGTGCCAAACTGCGTCGGCTACGCGGCTGGAACCAACGACGGCGGGAGGCCGCTGAACGGTACACCTCTCTGTTGTCCGGGCTGCCCGGCGTCCAACTTCCCGTCAGCGCGGAGGGAAACGTTGACGTCTGGCATCTCTACGTGATTAGAACCGATGACCGTGACCGTGTTCTGCACGAACTGCAGGCTGCCGGTATCGGTGCCGGGATCCACTATCCGGTTCCCTTCCATCTCAGCCAGGCGTATCGGGAGCTGGACTACAGGCGCGGTGACTTTCCCGTAGCAGAACGCGCAGCGGACACTATGCTGTCGCTGCCGATCTACCCGCATATCACCGTTGAGCAGCAGGAATATGTTGCCCGAACACTATCAACCGCGATTGTCGGGAGATCACGATGACGTGGTTTGTGGATGCGCCTCTTTCTACCGACATCATGGGCGTCGGACATGATTCCTGATTCCAAGACTCGGCCAACGGTGCGGGAATCTCTGCCCCGTCTCGTTGATACGGCGCCGACCGAGAGCGCCGTCCTCGCGTCAGCGCTGAAGCGCGGAGCCTTGTGGTCAGCGGGCGGCACTATTTTCCTCCGTCTCGGGAACATCGCACTCATGGCAGTAATCGCCAGGATCGTGTCGCCCCGGGACTTGGGCATCTTCACTCTCGCTGTGACAGTCCACACCATAGTCGTCAGCATCGCTGAACTGGGTGTTGCTTCCGCGATCGCACGCTCCGACCTCGATGTCAGCCGGATTGCGCCAACTGTGGCGACGGTTGCGATCGGGAGCAGCCTCCTGCTCGCGGTGCCCATGGCAATCTTCGCCAACGACATCGCTTGGGCACTCGGCAGCGCAGAAGCCGGCCCAGCCGTCAGGATCCTGGCGATCGGGGTGGCACTGATCGGCCCCTTCGCTGTCCCGGGCGCGCTGCTTCAACGCGACTTCCGGCAGAACGTGGTCTTCTGGGCGTCAGCCATATCGTTCTTGCCCGGCAGCGGTACGTTGCTTCTGCTCGCCTCCGTCGGCAGCGGCCCTGAAGCCTTCGCCTGGTCCCGAGTTGTCGGCCAAGTAATAATGGGCGGCTTCATGATGGCTTCGGCGGGCGCTCCTGTCTGGCCGCGGGTACATCTGGACGTTTTGCGACCTCTCCTTGTGTTCGGACTCCCACTTGCCGGCGCAAACCTGTTAAGCCAGATTCTCCTGAATACGGATTACCTCTTTATCGGGAGGATGTTGAGCGTCGGGGAATTGGGAGTCTACTTTCTTGCCTTCAGCATCGCCATGTGGCCAACTGCGGTTATAGGTTCGATCTTGAATGGACTCGTGCTGCCTGCCATTTCGGTCGTGCGGCGCGACGGCGGGGATGTCGCGGCGGCCGTCGCGAAGGGCGTCCGTACGGTCGGGTTGGTTGCATTCCCAATGGCGGCGTTCCTCTGTGCTTTCTCAAGTCCCCTGTTGTTGACAATCTACGGCCCGAAGTGGCACGCGGCCGCGCCCGTTCTTTCCACTCTGGCCGTGTACGGAGTCCTCTTTGTCCTGGGCCTTTTGCTGGCGAACGTCATAATTGCCACGGGCAGGACCGGAGTCTTACTTGTCGTCCAGGTCTGCGCCTTGGCTGCCCTCATGCCGGCGCTGCCGCTAGGCATTAGTGTGGGCGGGATCGAGGGCGCGGCGGTCGCACATATCGTCGTTATAGGGGCGGTAACCACCCCTGTATACGTCTTTGCACTTCGGCGATCGACTGGTCTTGGACTGCGGAGGCTGCTCCACGCCGTCGGACGTCCTTCCGTGACGGCACTGACGGCGGCTGCAGCAGCCTGGTTGGCCACATGGTGGATCGAAAGCGCGGTGCTCCAGTTGGTTTTAGGCGCCCTGATCGGCGCCATCATCTACGGCTCGTTGAACCACCTCGCGATTACAGCCCTGACGCCCGCCAAAGCTCGTTCCCTCCTGAAACTAAAGCGTGTGGCAAGCCGCCGACACAAGGAATCGAGGAATCCAGTATGAGAGTAGGAATCATCTATCCAGTTCCAAATCCGCTGGCGCCAGCGAACTGGTCGGGAACTCCTCACGGACTGGCGTCTGGATTTGCCGCCCGCGGAGTGGACGTGGTCCCGATCGGCGTCAGGGTGCCGCACGGGCTCCACGAGCTCGTTGCTATCTTGTCCAGGAGTACCGGCCGACGCGGGGCGGTGGCCGACCGAATGCAAATTCGGCAGTGGGCGCGCACCAGCGCGCTAAGGACGTCGTTGGAGCGGCAGCAGCCATTAGACGCCGTGGTTGCGATGGGGACCGAAATGTACGATCTGGCGACCGTTCTACAAGGCACGGCTCCATGCGCAACATACGACGACGGGACTTTGCTGCAGATGTACCGCGATCCCAACTCGGATATCCGTCAGTCCGGGTTTCCTCATCGACATGTCGCCAGATGGATCGGGCGCCAGTCTGCCTCTAGCAGCGCCGCAGACGTTTGCTGCGTAAGCACGAACTGGGCTGCAGGATCGTACGAAAACGACTACGGGATTCCATCCGATCAGGTAACGGTCGTGGGAATGGGTCACCGGTCACGTCGCGCGGCGCCCGGCGTCGTGCGGGACTGGTCGAAGCCCAGGTTTCTCTTCGTAGGGGTTGAATGGCGACGCAAGAATGGGGCGGCGGTCGTCAGGGCCTTCGAGGAAGTTCGCAAGCTTGTGCCCGCGGCTACCCTCGACCTCGTCGGGAACCATCCCGAAATCGATGCTCCGGGCGTGACCGGTCACGGGTTCCTCGCAAGGGGAGACGTATCGGCCCAGTTAAAGCTGGACAGGCTGTACGCGGAGGCGAGCTGCTTTGTGCTGCCGAGCCGGTTCGACCCATCGCCCATTGCCTATCTGGAGGCCGCCTCGGCCGGATTGCCTGTAATCGCGACCTCCCGGGGTGGCGCCGGCGAACTGATCAAAGACGGAGCCATCGTAGTAGATCCTGGCGACTCAAGGGCGCTCGTTCACGCAATGCTCTTCCTCGCCGACCCATCTGCAGCACAATTGATGGGTTCTGCAGCCGCACGGAACGCTGCGACATCTTCGTGGGCCGATGTCGCGGACCGCATTGTCGAGGCGCTCGGCCTTCACAGCCAGCCCGTTGGTTCCGGCGGAGCAGGAGACAGCGTCGATGTTTAGGTCGATCCCAAGCTCTGGCGCTATTCGATCCGCGCATGTGGCGGTCGTTATCCCCTGCTACAACTACGGGCGGTACCTTGATGCGTGCGTCGCCAGCGTCCTGACCCAGCCGGGCGTCACCACCCAAGTCCACATCATTGATGATGCGTCGACGGACGGCAGCCCTGAGATTGCGGAAGCCATCGCAGGTCACGATCCGCGTGTTCGATTGACGTGCCATCAACAGAATAGAGGGCACATAGCAACCTATAACGAGGGTCTCTCCGCGGTTGACTCGGACTATGTGGTGCTCCTGTCGGCGGACGACATGCTCGCACCTGGTGCTCTGGCCAGGGCTGTTGCCCTAATGGAGAAGTTTCCCTCCGTGGGCCTTGTATACGGTCACCCCCAGGCATTCGAGACGCCCCCCCGCCAAAACGATGATCGTCCCCGGAATTGGTCCGTCTGGCAAGGGCAGAGATGGATCAGGGCGCAGTTCCGTCGCGGCCTTGGCATCATCAGTAGCCCTGAAGCGGTGGTACGGACCTCTGTTCAACATCGGGTCGGCTATTATCGCCCCGAACTGCCGCATTCAGGCGACCTTGAAATGTGGCTTCGCATCGCAGACATTTCCGACGTCGGCAGAGTCAACGGTGTTGACCAAGCGTATCGCCGTCTTCATAACGCCAGCATGATGACGACCGGCTATGGAACGCTATTGCGTGACCTGGAGGAACGGGTCAAAGCCTACGAGTCGTTTTTGGCGGTATCACGCCTCCCCGCTCCGCGTATTGATTCTCTGCGATCAACAGTAAACCGCAGGATGGCGATGGAGGCGCTGGAGTGGTCGGCATCGAATTGCGCCAGAGGCAATGTTTCAGAAGAAGACATCAAAGGAGCACTGGCCTTCGCGCGATCCGTGTTTCCGGCGGCAGACTCGTCGATCGCCTACCACGACTACATCCGGCAGCGTGGAAGTGCAACGTCACTCAGCGTTTCCGGACGACTTGCTGCTTGGCGCGGATCCATCAACCGGGAGTTCGGTCCCCGTATTCGGTGGCAGCGGTGGAGGAGATATGGAATCTAGACGAGGCCTTGCCGTTCTCACACCCAGCTACAGCGCGGATGCTGAGCTGTGCCGGGAGCTTAACCGGTCGGTTCTGCACTGGATGCCCGAGGACGTCAGGCATCACATAGTGGTACCACGACAAGACATTCCAATATTTCGAATGTTGCTGAACCAAAGGACCGTGATTCACGAAGCCGACGAATTTCTTGCGGCGTCAATGTGGAAGCTTCCTGGCCTCAACATGTGGGTCAACGGCTCACATCCGTGGCCGCCGGTCAGAGGCTGGATTGCCCAGCAGCTCATCAAGCTGGCTGCGGCCGCCAAGCTCGGGGCCGACGCCGTGCTTCTCGTTGATTCTGACATGGTGATGGTCGCTCCGACTGATCTGGAATCGTTCCGGCAGGACGGAAAATTAGTGATGTACCGCAACCCGGGAGCAGTCCATTCCGGGCTGCACCGACATCGCATGTGGCTCGAATCAGCACGAGGCCTTCTGGGTTTAGGGCCGGCCGATCTTGGCGACTTGACGGACTACATTTGCTGGCCGTGTGTCTGGGATCCCGAGATTGTTCGCTCCATGCTCGAACATGTTGAACGCGTCAAGGGCGAGCCGTGGCAGTCCGCCATAGCCGCGCAACTCCACTTCTCCGAGATGATGCTCTATGGGACATACGTAGACGAAGTTCTCGGCGGCCCTCCAGCAGCAACGTCCCGTATGAAAAGCATCAGCTACTCCGAAGAAGCACCTTTGACGGCGGTGGAGATTAGCACGATGCTCCGTTCGAGGCCGACTGATGTCTTGGCTGTGATGATTTCCGCCAAGGCCGGAATTGCCCAGAATGTACGTTCTGAAGCGCTCAACGACTATGCAGACTATCTTGCGGCCAGCCGCAGCAACTCCCAAGGAGGTGCCCGGTGACTCCGCTAAATACTTCCCCCGCAGATCTGTGGCGGCGCGTGCGAAGCATTGGTCCTTCTGGAGTTGCCAAGACCGCAGCGCGTCGTGCTGTTCAAAAAATGAACGAGCGTTTCGATCTCATAGGGGCAGAACTCCCCGTGAGGGTCGAGGACCTTGTGAATTCTCTCGATCTTGGCCGCCGCGAGCCTTCTCGAAGCACCGATCCAACTCTACGAATCGGGTGGGTCTGCACTCCTCCCGGCCCTGGGTCAGGAGGCCATACGACACTCTTCCGGATGGTTGCGGCGGCAGAACAGCAGGGTCACCAATGCACGTTGTTCCTCTACGATCGCAACTCGGATGACGTTGGGCGCCATGAGCAGGTTATACGGCGGCATTGGCCAGGGATCAGAGCAGGAATCCGTAGCGCAACGCAAGGATTTGAAGGCATGAATGCCCTCGTGGCCAGTTCGTGGGGGACAGCCCATGTCGTGGCGAATCGGGCGCCTGGGACGACGAACTGTTTCTACTTCATACAGGACTACGAACCATACTTCTATCCAAGAGGTGCCCTCTATACCTTGGCGGAAGACACGTACCGGTTTGGGTTCGTCAACATCGCCCTCGGCGAGATGGTGGCCTCCAATCTTGTCCACGAGTTGAGCGTCGTTCCTGACATCACGGTCCCGTTCGCATGCGATACAACCGAGTACAAGCTCCTTCCGAACGACATGTCCTCGGCGGCGCGAAGCGGGGTTGTCTACTACGCCAAACGCAACGTAGATCGGCGGGGATATCTTCTTGCCAAGCTGGGATTAGAGGACTTTCATCGCCGGCACCCGGAGCAGGAAATACATGTATTCGGAGACAAAGCATTGGGCTGGACCATTCCGGTCACAAACCACGGTTCGTTGAGTCCGTCCGAGCTCAATCTGCTTTACAACCGGACAATTGCAAGCGTTGCCCTTTCCTTCACAAATATCACATTAGTAGCCGAGGAACTGATGGCTGCCGGAAACGTTCCGATTATGAACGACCACCCGTTCGCGCGGGCCGACCTGCCTTCGCCCCACGCGATCTGGGTGCCACCCACCCCCGCTGCAATCGCCAGCGGCTTAGCTGATGCTGTCAACTCACGGGACATCGCGGGTAGGGCCCGGCTCATGGCCGAAGCCAAGCGGACGGACTGGCGCGCACCGGCTAGCCTTGTTGTTCAGGAGATCGAGCGTCATTGTTATGCGCCATCACCGCATCGTGTCCCGCTGGATATGGGCGGTGCGCCTTGAGCCAGCATCGACCGACAGCCCAACGCCCCTCCCTGGGGAGCGGACTTCACCATCCAACTGTCGGCTCGTTGGGCATTCACGGCGCCCCTGCCGACAGTACCCGGGCAGGAAAAGTTTCATTCATTGTCCGTGCCATGGCATTTTGTATTTTCTTTTTTCCATCAGCCATGGTTTTCAAGCCCATTGGTGCAGCTGGCACAGTACCGATGATCTTGGCCGTCTTCGTTTGCGGGCTCTGGATCTGTTCAGTCTTGTTCGGGTTTCACAACCCGATGGAGATCCGGCATCCCGGACGCCTGTCTTTGACTGCACTGTTCCTGGCAACTTGCGCTTCCTACGCGGCCCTTTACGCGGGAATCACTGGAGGCAGCACAGAACTAGCGCGTGCTTCCGCCGATCGCTGGTTGATTCTGTTGATGGCCAGCGCAGGCATAGTCCTCGTTGTCGGCGAGGTCATCCGTAGCCTTTCAGACGCCATGATACTCATACGAGCGCTTTTGGCCGGTGCATTTTTCTGTTGCCTAGTCGCAGTAATCCAATTCGTTTTTCGGATGAATCCCATGGAGTGGTTTCAGTATGCAATGCCTGGGTTCACCTATAACGGCGGGGATACGCCGTTCCAATCACGGGGTGCTCTCCTGCGTGTTGCGGGAAGTACATTCCACTCGATTGAATTGGCCGTAGTTTCCGCGATGCTGCTGCCACTCTCGATCTGGCGCCTTATTTATGACAAACGAGGATGGGTTGGTTACAAGTTGCTTGGCACCGCGCTCTTGATTTTTGCGGTGGCGTCAACGGTTTCCCGTTCCGGTGTCCTTGGTCTTGTCGTTGGGGTCGCGGTGTTCATACCGTTCCTTCCGGCGACCCCACGTCTCTGGGCATTGATTGCCTCCCCAATTGCTCTTGCCGGACTGTTCCTCGGAGTGCCAGGTCTTATGAGCACCCTCACGGAAACCATAACCTCGTCGGGTACGGATCCGTCCATTTCTACGCGGACGGACAACTATCCCAGAGTCGCGTCGATGGTAACGCACCATCCGATTCTTGGAGCTGGACCAGGGAATTATTTGGCGGACACCGCCATTCACATTCTTGACAACGAATACTTGAATGCCGCGGTGACGCTCGGGCTTGTGGGTCTATTCGCCATGATCATTTATCTGCTTGTTCCCGGAGTGGCGTCGATACTGGCTGCGCGAGCATCTCGGACGCCTCAGTTGAAGTCATTCGCCGCGGCAGTCGGGGCTGGGGGTCTCGTGGCAGGAATATGCTCATTGACATTTGACTCCATGTCCTTCCCCGTCTTTGCCCTCACATATCCCGTGCTCGTCGGGCTAGGCGGGGCCGCATGGAACATGGTAAAGCTCGAGATTCGAATTAATGACGTAACCAGTCTAGAAGCACCACGATCCCTCGCCGGTATTACGATTCATAATTACAAGTCGCCAGGAGGCCGTCCATGAACCCGAAAGAAGTCATTAGAACGCTCTGGCGCCACCGACTCGTTTCCGTGCCGATACTTCTTTTAACTCTTGCTTCGGCCCTCTATGTTTTTCAATTTGCGCCGCGGTCCTACGAAACATCCGCTACCTATGCCATGATAAATCCGGACATACCAACGCAGCTGGATATCGTGAAGCATCCTGAACTCGAGAAACTCAACAGCAAGAATCCATATTTACGCTCTTCAGATCCGTCACTAATTGTTCAGGTGCTCCTCACCCGGCTCAACGACAGCTCCGTGGCCGACAAGCTGAAGGAGCAGGGACTAAGTTCTGACTACACTGTCAACCGCGGCGTTGGGGGCACCAACGGTTTTCTGGTTGACATCACAGGGATCGCCGACACGCCGGAGAAATCATTTGCAACCACGCGCACTCTAGGAGTCATGCTCGAAAAGGATCTATACGATGCGCAAAAAATTGATGGCGCAGACGATTCTTACCTGTTTTCCTCGATCCTCGTGGCTCCTCCAGACAAGGCCACGGAACAATTCTCAAGCCGACTGCGGTCGCTCATTGCTGTTTTACTCGCCGGTGTTGTGCTCATGTTCGGCGCCGTCTCGATCGCCCGCTCGGTCTCGGTGTCCCGAAATCGGCTCAAGGAAAACAGTGGACACGGACCGGTCACTGAAACAAGAAAGAGGAACAGGAACAAGGCCAGGTTTACTGTGGATTCCCCAGACACGCGGCAGCCATCAGGGGCCAACGCCGGCCTTGGCCCCTCTGCTGAACCAGTACGAGCACGAGCAACGGACTCCGATGATGGCCAACGACTGTCCGAGCTCGCAAGATGAGCGGGGGTCTGTGGACCCCGAACTCCCGCTGTAGTACCGTCCCAGAATTTCCGGGCTGACGTAAAGGTTGTGCCGGCGTACTCGGGGTCACTGGCTAGTTGCGGAAACATCGTTCCGCGCCTTGGAACGTGCCGAGGCCTTCAATGGCATGATCCGCGCAACCGTCGGGCCCCAGGCGGCGGATTCGGAATAGTTCCTTTATCTGTGCTCAAACTATCTGTGCTCAAACAGTCCCAAACTGGAACCAAGACAGTGTTGGAGGTCCTATGTTCAGGAACGATCATCCGAAAGTGTCAATCAAGAGGTCCAGGACACGCCGGTTCACATTTGGATCGATTGCGGTGGCCACACTCGCGACGGCAGCCATCTCCGCCGGCGCGCTTCTTGGCGCCCAACCACGACCCGCAACATCGTCCCCCGCTGAGCAGAATCTAGCCAGCAGAAATGGTTCGATTCCTGTAAATGCAGGCGCTGCCCCTGCGCTGAACCCGCTCTCGCGCCTGCCAACAATTCCGTGGGAGGGAGGTCCGGACTATTGGAAGAAGTTCCCCAAGGCCGATGCTGCCGGCTGGAGCAATCCTGGATTCTTCCCGATATCGGTGTTCTTGGGGAAGCCGTCGCAAGCGGCTGCATTAAAATCCATTGGGATTAACAATTACATGGGTGCAGAGCATGACGGGTCCTCAATTTACAGCATTACCAGCCAGGGTTTATTCGTCATCCCACAGGACGAGTGGACGCAAGCGGAGATTGGAACCGACCCTAATGTTATTGGCTGGTTCATATCCGACGAGTGCGACATGGGCATCGGCTGCGCTGGTTCATCTGCGGCTGCAAACTTTGCTGATCAGACAAGTAAAGTAGATCGGGTTCGCGCCTTTGGCGACGGTCGTTTCACAATGGCAAACTATTCAAACGGAATCCTGGATACCTACTGGGCGCAAGGATCCATGGCCGGACTTATGAACATCGTGGACGTGGCCAGCGTTGACAAGTACGCCTATACCAGTCCATTTGTGGACAATCAGATGACGCAATCCCCCCACTGGCCAGTAGGGATCAATCCGGTTTCGGCCGGTTCGTACGGTTGGTTGGCTGATCGCATGCGCGCCTATCAGAACCCCGTAGGAGTCCACCCCAATTGGATCTTTGTCGAGGCGGCGATGCCGCTGCTCAACGATGCCGGATCCTTGACGATTACAACAGAGCAAGTCGAGGGTGCCGCTTGGTCTGCCATCATCCATGAAGCCCGGGGCCTTGCCTACTTTCAACACAACAATGGTCAGATCTGTGGCTTTTATTCTCTTGTCGATTGCGATCAAGCGAGACTGGACCGGTTCAAGGCAATCAACGCCGGAATTCAGTCACTTGCGCCCGTGATCAACACCCAGTCATATCAATTTCGCTTCAACACCACTACAGACACGATGCTCAAAGCCTACGGCGGATCGGCCTATATCTTTGCCGATATTGGCCTGGGACAGACTCCCGGCACCAAGACATTCGCCATGCCGCCGGAGATTCACGGATCAACGGTCGAAGTCGTAGGTGAGAACCGAACGCTGAAGGTAACTAATAGCACCTTTAGTGACACTTTTGACAACGAGTTTTCCCATCACACCTACCGCGTAACCTTTTAGGGAGTCGGGCGGCCTTTTCGTTGGGCGATCCATCCAGCCAACATGGTCCGGCACATCGGATAGGTCAGGGAACCCGTTCATGGGCGGCGCCCCTGGGTCATGATGCCGAAAACCTGGCGTTGCAGCCCGTGCCTTCGGGATCTAGAAGCTAAGGCAACGGGCCGCCAAGGTCAGCCGCGCGATGGTAGGCGGAAGACCACGATCTGCTCACACATAATCCTGCGGCCGACATTCTTTCGTAGGACGCGGCGTTGTCAGTCGACCGGTTTGGATTAACGGCTACTTTCATCCCGCTCCCATCGTAGCCGCGCGGTCTTCGACGATGACCATTGCCGACGGGCCCAAAGGGCGAAGGTCACATATATGGCAGCCTCGAAAGCGCTCTTCGGTCCCTTCACCGATCGCCAAAGTTCGTTCAACGTGCGTGTGGCTGAACCGGATCCTGAGCCCTGTTGTTCGTTCCCGCCGTAGACACGGCGCAAGACCGCTAGTAGCGAACTAACAGTTCGTGGTGTGCGTACGATTGTCGGATCTGTGTCCAGAACCGCCTTTTCATTTGCGGCAAACATCCTGTCAACGTAAAGGTCGTCGCCAGTAAGAAGGGGGAATGCCCCGATCCGTCGATGCCCGGCCTTACTCATTGCGTAAGCTCCAGCACCCCATAGAGCGGTCGTGGTTGAGGGGAGCCTAGAGCGGGCGCAGTAATAGGCGCGTACCGGAAGTGATGCACCCTCGGTGTCGTATCGAAATGAAGGGCGTGCAGCGAGTTCTTGGTCGTGGGAGAGGCGGCTGAACACTTCCCCGATCGCTTTCGGACTGATCTCAACGTCCGCGTCCAGATAAAGCCTTGGCCAGAGTTTGGCTGCCCTGTCTCCTTCGTTGAGGGCAGCCGCTTTGGAGGCCCCGGGCAGGTCGAGAACAGTCACCCCTGCAAAGTCCGAGGCGATTTTCGCGGTGTCGTCGCTACAGCCGTTGCACACGACGATGACTTCCACGCATCCGGAGGTAAGAACAGGCTTCAAGGCGGTGAGCGTTCGCCTGATGACGCTGGCTTCGTTGTGGGCCGGGATGATGACTGCGCCCGTTGGAAAGTTCATGGGCGCGCTGTTGTCAAGCCGGCGATTGCCTTTGGCAGGCTCTCCCAGCGACTCCTGCTCAGCACCGCGCGTACGGCCTCGCGGTGGCCGGGCTTGAAAAGGCGAAGTAGTTCTGCTCCTGCAGCGACTGCGCGGAAGATTGCACCATAGTGTCCACGGTGGTGCTTTTCGATGTAACGGATACGATTGACTACCATCAATGCCTTTAAGGCAGCGGATGAGCCAGACCCCCCGCGTCGGTGCCGCATCCGGGCTGCTGGCTCGAACCAGATAGAGGCACCGATGTCCCTAACACGCCTGAAAAAGTCAGTCTCTTCGGAATAGAGAAAATATCTTTCGTCCCAGTCTCCGACGGCAGCGGCCGTTTGGGCTTTGATGAGTAGCGCTGCACCCGTCGCCCAATCCACTCGATGGGGGTGCAGATAGCTTTCTTCGTCGTAGTCCATTTCGGCGAGCCAGGTTGGCCTGGATCGCAGGCGGCTGCCAAACAACGCATCCCCAAAGGCGCGCCAGATCGATGGTTCGCGACGGAGCGAGGGATACGTGCTTCCGTCTTCATCCAAAAGTAAGGGGACAACGATCCCTGCGCCAGTGGTGCGCATGCGGGACAGGAGGGCGCTCACCGCTCCAGGTTCGACTCGCAGGTCCGGATTTAATACGAGGAAGCTCTCCGCCTTACCAGCGTGCTTGAGCGCGACGTTGATGCCGCCGGCATACCCCAGATTTCCCCCTGTGGGAACGGTAATAACGTCGGGGTGCTTGGCAAGCTCCGCGAGTGTTCCGTCTGACGAGGAGTTATCTGCAACGATGACCTTCAGGGTCTGGCCGACGGTCTCACCCCGAAGGCTAGAGATCAGTGGGCCAATATCGGCGGCGTTGTTGTAGGTCACGACGACGATGGCCGCGTCTGCGCTCACGCTGGCAGGCAGGAACGTACCTGCCTTGGGGACGATGATCCTACGGCTACGTCGACGCAGCCACAGATAAGCCTCCGGGCCGTCGACCAGGTAGCGGCGGGCTAATCGCCTAGGCTCCAAGGCAAGGCGCCACGCCCATTCCAAACCGGAACGGCTAGCCCAATCAGGCGCGCGTCGGATATGTCCTGCGAGAAAATCGACGACCGCACCGAAGGCCAGCAGGACCTTAGCTCCGGATCTCGCCCCATGCTGCGCGATCCAAAGTTCTTGGCGCGGTTTGCCGAGCCCAACTACAAGAATATCTACGCCTGCCTCGGCCACCTCGTCGGCGAGATTTCCCGATGATGTTGCGTCCGCAAGCGTTTGACGATCGGGACACCACCAGCCAACGACCTCAAGGTCCGGCCGTTCCCACGCTAGCTTGTTCCTGAGTAACTCCTGCGTTTCGGCTGATCCTCCGAGGAAGCCGACCCGACACCCGTTGACAGCAGCGTGGTCAAGCAGGGGCCCGATGAGGTCGCTCCCGGCCAACCGTGGCCAGACGCGACCAGTTATGCGCCGAGCTTGTGCCCGCAGAGGGGCGCCGTCTATGAGAGTGAGCCACTCCACGTCAGCAGCGAAGTCAAGTGAACCTTCCCACCTGCCACCCCTGCCGAAATGGTGAATATGGTCCAGATTCGCTGAAATGACTCCGAGCGGCCGAGCCCTTTTGTCTATCGCCCGGGCAATGGTTGCATGGACGGCGTCGTCGAAATCCATCAAGTCCACCAGCGCTCCACCTAGAAGCGTCTGAGCAGCCTCGTGGTCGCCTACCTGAGATTTCGTCCGGTTCCCCCCGGACAGGAAAAATAGCGCTGGATTTGACACGGAGCTTATCCCTTCCTGGGCATGACGGTCAGAGTGAAAACGGATTCAGGATTGGCGGTGGAGTTACCCGTTCCGCTACCTCGCTCGAGATGTTGATATCGCGTCGGTGCGGAAGCTCTCAGTCCAACCTCTCCTTGTGGTCCATATCCGGGTTCCGTGTTGTTCCGCGCTATTTTCCGGCCGGTCGTCAGGACACGTGCCCTGATGGCGGTTGTTGCGAGCGATATGCGGAAGAAATTCTTCTTCAAGGCACTCAAACCTCCCTGGCTTCCGTCACTCAAGGTGCTGTGAAGTCGACGTCGACCCAGTAGTTGGTGTTGTTGTAGCTGTCGGTGGGGAAGGCGGCGTCGCCGTAGCGGTAGACGCCGTTGGGTCCGTCGGT
>NZ_JBFBLA010000045.1:0-23493 GCF_040702485.1 Arthrobacter sp. NPDC080031 | reverse complement strand
CCCACCCTCAACCTACAAACCCCAGCCAACCGGCTCAACCAGCTGCTGCAGGCAGCCTAAACCCCCTGCGTTGCTACGACCAGTTGACTTTGCCGGGCTCAGAACGACATCTAGTGCGAGCCAGTTGGGCAAAGCGTGTGACCAAGCCGCACCTAAAAACGACTTTTCGGCATGCCTAACTTAACGGTATCCTCATCATGTCCGTATCCCCGATGTTGAGGAAACCATGGCCGCCATTATCGCGGAGCAGCGCCCAGGCAAGACCCGATGGAAGTCGCGCCTGCTCTTGTTGGGGCCGGCTTTCGTTGCTGCGATCGCATACGTGGATCCGGGAAACGTCGCGGCGAACCTCACTGCCGGAGCGAATTACGGCTACCTGCTCGTGTGGGTCCTGGTAGCGGCAAACATCATGGCTGTCCTGGTGCAGTACCAGTCGGCGAAACTCGGCTTGGCCACCGGCCACAGCCTGCCCGAACTCCTCGGCAAACGGTTGGGTACCCACCGGCGCAGGCTCTTCTGGGTCCAGGCAGAGGTGGTTGCCGGCGCTACCGACATGGCCGAAGTCATCGGCGGAGCGGTGGCCCTCAACCTTCTCTTTGGACTGCCGCTTCTCCTGGGCGGAATCATCGTCGGCGTCGCCTCGATGTTGCTCCTGGCGCTCCAGTCCTCACGTGGACAGAAGTCCTTTGAGTACGCCATCATGATGCTCCTGGCCGTGATCGCGGTCGGTTTCCTTTCGGGGCTCTTCGTCAGTCCCCCCGAGAGCGGTGGAGTATTGGCCGGCCTGGTGCCACGGTTCGAAGGCACAGACACTGTCCTCCTCGCGGCGAGCATGCTCGGTGCCACTGTCATGCCGCATGCCATCTACCTGCATTCGGCCCTGGCCCGTGACCGGCATGGCTTCTCGGAAGATCCCGCCGTACGGACGAGGCTCATCAAGACCACCCGCGTGGACGTCGTGGGGGCGTTGATGCTGGCCGGAATCGTGAACATCGCCATGCTCCTTCTAGCGGCATCCAGCCTGCGGGGAGTAGGAGGCACCGACACCATCGCCGGGGCCCATGCCGCCGTTACATCGGCCCTTGGCCCGATCATCGGAGTGGCCTTCGGCGTCGGATTGCTCGCTTCGGGCCTCGCTTCAACGTCGGTCGGATGCTACGCCGGCGCAACGGTCATGGGCGGACTCCTCAAGATCCGGGTACCCTTGCTGCTTCGCCGGGTGGTCACACTGATCCCGGCCTTGGTCATTCTCGGCGCGGGCATAGAACCCACCCTGGCGCTCGTGCTGAGCCAGGTCCTGCTGAGCTTCGGCATACCTTTCGCTTTGATTCCACTGATCCGGCTCACCGGCAAGCGCGAGGTCATGGGCATCCACACGGATTCCACGGCATTGAAGATTGCAGGGTGGACAAGCGCCGCACTTATCGTGGGCCTCAACTGCGTCCTCATCGTCCTGACAGTCACTGGGAAGTCCTAGGCTCATGAGCAACCCCCAGGCCCTGGCCCGGCGGCTAGGTACGTTTGACGCGGTCGTCATCGGCCTGGGCTCGATGATCGGCGCCGGTGTGTTCGCGGCCTTCACCCCGGCCGCAGCCGCCGCAGGATCAGGGCTGCTGATTGGACTCGTCGTCGCGGCAGTCGTGGCATTCTGCAACGCGACGTCCTCCGCCCAGCTCGCCGCCGCATATCCCACGTCGGGCGGAACGTACATTTACGGTCGTGAGCGGCTGGGACCGTGGTCCGGCTACCTGGCCGGCTGGGGATTCGTCATCGGCAAGACCGCCAGCGCGGCAGCCATGGCCATGACATTCGCTGCCTATGCAGCTCCTCCGGGGTGGGAACGCCCCGTGGCGATCGCCGCCGTCGTCGTCATCGCCGTCGTGAACTATCACGGGGTGACGCGGACGGCCGGGCTCACACGCATCCTGGTTCTTGCGGTGCTGGCGGCCCTCGCCGTTGGCGTGGCCGCCTGCTGGGGCGGTTCTGCTCCCTCCCTGGCCAACATTTTCGGGGATGGACTGCTTGCACACGGCTGGTACGGGATCCTCCAATCCGCCGGGTTGTTGTTCTTCGCCTTTGCTGGCTACGCGAGGATCGCGACCATGGGAGAGGAAGTCCGCGACCCCCGGCGCGCCATCCCGCGTGCCATCGGAATCGCGTTGGGCATCGCCGTCGTCCTCTATGCCGTCATTGCGGTGACGCTTCTCGCCGCGCTCGGCCCGGACGGCGTGGCCGGCACGTCGACGCCGCTCGCTGCCGCGGTCGGAGCCGGGACGTTCTCCTGGGCTGCTCCGGTGGTCCGTGCGGGAGCCGCCGTCGCTTCCCTCGGTGCCCTGCTGGCGCTCATCGCCGGCCTGGGCCGGACCACCCTGGCAATGGCCAGGCACCATGACCTCCCGCACTGGCTCGCCGCCGTCCACCCCCGGTACCGTGTCCCGCACCGGGCCGAAGTCACTCTCGCCGCCGTGATCTGCGTGATCGTCGCAGTGGCCGACTTGCGCGGCGCGATCGGCTTCTCCTCGTTCGGCGTGCTCATCTACTATTTGGTCGCCAATATTGCGGCGTTCACCCAGCCGGCCGAAGACCGCCGATACCCCAAAAGTCTCCAGGTGTTCGGAGCACTGGCTTGCGTGATCCTCGTGTCCACGCTGCCGCCGCTATCGGCGGGTCTGGGCGTGCTCATGTTCGCAGCGGGCATCATCCTGCGCGTCGTCAGGCTCAAGCGATAGCGTCACCAGTACCTGTGTCGGCACGTCTTCTGGCTGGTCAGGGCTGAATTCGGTCGCAGCGCCGAACAGATCCGGCCGACGGCAAGGCTCTGACAAAACCCGGATCAGGGGTGGACGGCGGAGGTCGCACAGAGCAGGATTGAGCCATGAGCATCCATGAGGCACTTCTGAAGCAGGCCAGCGTCACCGCCACGGAAGCCACGCTCGTGGCGAAGTTCGAGATCGAGGGCAACATCCCTGGTTCCGGCGCCTATGTCGTCGGCCTGGTCGCCGCCACTCCTGATTATTCCTCTCAACGAAGACTGGGCATCGAGTTCATGAACGGGGAGGCGATCGCTTTCTTCTCGTTCAACCATGATCAAAGTGCCGAAGAGAATTACGACCTCAAGGGTGTTGAGCACTCGGGGAACACCATAACGGGCCACTTCCCTCTCTCGGCCATCAACGGTCTTGGCAAGGGACACGTGATGACGGCCTTCAGTGAAGCCGACGGCCGCGAGTTCCAATCCGGCGTCGCCGTCGAAGAGGCGCTCTAGGATCGACTACCTACGGTCCTGGGGCACCGCGGGTCGTTTTCGTTTCTTCGGGCGCGTGCGCGGCGCGATGCGTCGCGCCGTTTCTATGTGCGCTTCCATGTACACAGTGTCATGTGACACATGCGCGCGAAGGAATAGCGACTGCCGGGTTACCGTTGACGCGAGTAGTTCATAACAAAGACGACAGGAGACTCCGTGGACTTCACCCCCGAATCCGGCACCATCACTATGTTCTCGACCACTTGGTGCGGCTATTGCAACCGCCTCAAGAAGCAGCTGGACGCGAAGGGCATCGGCTACAACGAGATCAACATCGAAGAGGTGGAGGGCACTGCCGAACTCGTGGAGAAGCTGAACGGCGGCAACCAGACCGTCCCCACGGTCCTTTTCCCGGACGGCAGCGCCGCCACTAACCCTTCCGCAGCCGAGGTCGAAGCGCGCCTCGCCGCCTGACGCCCCACGAGGGAGTCATCCGGGTGGTGCGACCGGCTCCAGGCGCACCACCACGGATTTGGACGCGGGAGTGTTGCTGCCTTCGGCAGTCGAATCCAGCGGCACCAGGACATTCGCTTCCGGGTAATAGGCAGTGACGCAACCGCGGGCTGTCGGGTACGCGATCAACCGCAGCTGGCGCAGGACCCGGTCCACGCCGTCGTCGGCTTCGCTGTGGACGTCCACATAGCCGCCGTCGGCAAGGCCCAGATCAGCCAGGTCGTCGCTGTGCGCAAAAAGCACCATGCGGCCCTTCTTCACGCCCCGGTAGCGGTCGTTCATGCTGTAGGTGGTCGTGTTGAACTGATCGTGGGAACGCACTGTCTGGAGCAGCAGGCGCCCTTCCGGGACGTGGATGGTCTCAAGGTCGTTGACCATGAACATTGCCTTCCCCGTGGCGGTGGGAAACTTGCGCTCGTCACGGGGGCCGTGGGGTGGTCCCGAAGGCGCGGACGAAGAGCTGGTAGAGGAACGCGGCTTCGTTGCTCGTCCGGCCGCTCGTATAGAAGGTGGCTTCGTCGGGCGATTCCAGGGCATTCAGTTCACGGGCCACAATCCGGAATGCATTGTCCCAGCTGATGGGACGGTAGTGGCTCGACCCTGCGGGTTTGTACACGGGTTCCACGAGCCTGCCCTGCTGTCCCAGCCAGTATTCGGAGCGCGCGGCGAGGGAATCGACGTCGTTCTCGTCCCAGAAAGTGGACGGAATTTTGAGCGGATCCGCCTCCCATCCAACAGCCTTCGCACCGTTCTCACAGAACTCGGCCAACTTCCGCTCCGGAGGATCCGGCCAAGCGCAGCTCATGCAGTCGAAGCCGTCCTTCTGGTTCATCGCCAAGAGGGACTTCCAGGCGCGGGACGGCCCCAGTTGGCGCAACGCATGGGGCAAGGTCTCCATCAGGCTGGGCAAACCCGCGGCGGATCGCTTCGGCGGACCAACCGTGAGGTCCGCGTCGGAATCGTGGACAACGGATGGCTTCTTGTCCATTGCTCTGCCTCGCTTCGGGAGGACGGCGGATTCCATTTCCGGGAAGAAGCCACCGCCCGGTCCACCTGGTTGTGGCCTCAAGCGTAGTCCCGGCGGTATTCGTCTACAACGGCGTGCTGGTGCTCGTCACAGGGAGAAGGCTCTGGAAATCGCCGTCGATGAGTTCGGCGTATTCCGCGTAAGCCGCGACGACGGCGTCTTCCACCGTGGGTACGTCCAGCTGCGGCAAAAGGTCATTGGCCGCCCCGGCGGTGGCAGGATCCCACTCCAGTCCGAGGGCTCCATAGCTGGCAGTGAGGACTTCGCGGATGGGTGCCGAGTTCTCTACGACGATCACCGAACTGAACAGCCATCCACCGGAAACCACTCTTTGGGCAGTGCCGACGAGCTTGATCTGGTGTGTTGGAAAATCCGGGTCCAGGCCGTGGACGCTGAACTCACCCGGGCAGTACTCGCCGGGGATCTCGCCGACGGCGGCCTGGACGCCGACGCGGCGGAGCGAACCCGCCAGGAGCTCGCCGAAGAAGGAGAAACGGGCCTTCGCTCCGGCAATCGCGTCGGTGTGCGGCTCCACATGGTCGATCACCAAGGTGCCCCGGTGGTACGCCGCTGCCCGGCCACCCGCCTTGCGGATCAAGGGTTCGAACCCCAGGTCCCGGCAGGCTTCGGACGCGGCCCGGAATCCCGGCAGCTTGGCATCGCGTTGCCCGAACGCCACGGTTGGGCGGGGCCGGTACAAACGCAGCGTTGGCGCCAGCAGCCCCCTGCGGGCACGGTTGAGGAGCTCGATCCCGAAGTCCAGGTCACCAGCGACGCCAAGCGATTCTTCCTGACGCACCACCGTCAGCGTGCGCTGCTCCCCGGCGCGCTCCGGGGCCATCAGCCCTTCCTCAATGTGAGGATCTGCTCAGCGCGGCCGAAGGGACCGCTGATGTCGTGGAGCACCGTGGACGTCAGGCCGATTCCGTCGTCGCCAAACGAGACCATGTTGTCCAGTCCCAGCCATTCTCCCGCGGGTTCGCGGTACATGTGGACCTGCAGGTCAAGGTTGGGGAAGATATAGCTGTTCTTGCCCGGTGAGACGCGGGCGGCGATGCCGTTGGCGGTGTCCACGAGTCCGACGAGCCTCGCGAGGTCACGGCTGTCGGCTGCATCGGTCAGCGGATGCTCCGTGCGGATCCAGACCTTCCCGGAACCTGCCCGGTGACCCTCCGCGATCCGCATTTCCAGGGACCGGATATACCCGCCGGGCCACACGCTCGCGCCGTCCCAGGGTTTGCATTCGTCCGGGGCGGGCATGGCGACGTCTTCTATGGCGGCGACGGCGCTCGTGTCGCTGGTGGCCATCCGCCAGGCTGTTGCCCGGATAGCCACGCGTCCTGCCGCCGAGAGTTCCGCCTGGATCAGTTCAATCGTTCTGCCGGGGCGGAGCGTGCTGGTGGTGATTTCGAATTCGCCGCCAGGGATCAATCCAAGGATTTCGTAGCTGAGGCGGGCCATCCGGACGTCGTCACGAGGCTCATGGCGGAGCAGTGCATCAGCCATGATGCCCGATGCCGGCGCCATGTGCTGCTCATGCGGATTCCACGCGCCTTGGGCGTGGATGGTCGAGCGGAACCGCCCGTTCCCGAGCGATTCGTAGTAGAAGTCGCCTTCCGCAAGGTCCGGAAGCTCAATACTCAACGCCTGCCCTTTCGCCGGTCCGGTAATGGAACTCAGACCACTGTATCTTCTGGCGCAACAGCCGTCCGACGTCGACGCCGAATGACCACAGCGACTGCGAGTCCGGCAAGGGAGAGGACCAGGAGAACGGCGGCCAGAGGGGAGGCCGCCATAACGGCAAGCCACGCCTCCATGGCCGCCAGCCCGATGGTCGCATAGACGAAGGCCCAGATGCCGGAGCCGAGTATTGCCGCCGGGAGATACCGGCTGGGTGGCATTCTCCCGGCCCCGGCCGCCAGGTTGACGGCGGTTTGGAGTCCGATCGTCAAGAAGGTCAGTACGACGGCGTAGGGCCCGAAGCGCTGAATCAAGGCCTGCGCTTTGCTTGCTTTGGGGCGATGCAGAGCGCGTGCGAAACGCGTGCGTTCCATTCCAGCTGCTGCGCCGCGGCCGATCCAGTATGTCGCGTTGACCCGGACCATGACCACTGCGAAGAGTGCCACAAGCGCAACTTCAAAGGGCAGGTCAAGGATCTGGTCCACGCGCGCCCTCCCCCGGTCGTCTCAGCAGGTAAGTCTTACCTTAGCTCAACGCCCAGACGGCCGGCCCCGGGTTACGAACGCCCGCCTGTGCGATCGATCGTGAAATCCCCACCCGGATACAGGATGGTCTCGTGTCCATCGTCAAAACGCACGAAATACGGCGGCGCACCATTTGGTCCGCGGACTTCGATGATCTCGCCGTGCCGGTCGGACGCCCCGACCGTTCTGCCATGAATGATGATCCGATCTCCCTGGGCTGCTTCCACAGGAACCACCTCCCAGCATTCAGATTACGAGTGTTGGGCCGTCGTGGGAACAGGCTCGGCCGGAGTTCCCAATGTTGCAAGCGCCGTTTGCAACATTGCCTTGGTACCACCAGATCGCGCAGATCGCGCTGCTTGAGAAGCTCGACGACGCCGCGACCCGCCTCTGGTACGCAGCGGATATTTTGTTCCTCGACCTGAGCACCATTTCTGGAGAACTTCGGGATTGACTCTCGCGTCTACAGGCAGAAACCAACCTGAACGTAGGCTGTGAATTCGGCCTTTGCCCGTTCTTTGTGTTCACCCTGCGCGATTCAAGGCGTACTCTACCTTCATACGCGCCTGGGGGCCCTCGTCTCGTGGAGGAGCCATGCGCTGGTTACAACGGCATTTCGAGAAGCAGGGCCGGCCGAGCGGCGGGTCCCGCCGCCCAGACTACCCAAGCAAGAACAAGCAGTTGGCGTCCATCTTGGGCGTCCTGTTGCTCACCGTCGGGGCCCTCGGCGGAATCGTCGTTCCCGCGCGGGCCGTGGCCCCGACTGTCGTGAGCCTGACCTTCGATGACGGTAACGGCAATCAGCTCGCTGCCGAACAGGTACTCAAGGCCCACGGGCTGGTGGGAACCTTCTTCATCACCACCAGCTGGATAGGCACCCCCAGCTACCTGACCCAGGCAAACCTCCAAACCATAGCCGGCGACGGCAATGAGATCGGTGGCCATACCGTTACCCACCCGGATCTGACCACGCTTACCTCCGCAGCCGCCAGCGCGGAAATCTGCAACGGCAAATCGACGCTGGAAAGCTGGGGATTCCAAGTCAGCAACTTCGCTTATCCATTTGCCGCGGAAAACGCATCCGTTCAAACTGATGTGAAGAACTGTGGATTTGCCAGCGCACGCGGACTGGGCGACATCCGTTCACCCGCGAGCTGCCCAAGCTGCCCGTTCGCTGAGACCCTTCCTCCGGCAAACCCCCTGGTCACCAAGGCTCCGGACGAAGTCGACAGCACCTGGACACTGCAGAATCTGGAGGATTTGGTCACCAATGCCGAAAGCACGGGCGGATGGCTTGAGCTGACATTCCACCACATCGCGGTCGGAACGGATCCCACGCTCACCATCAGCCCGACACTCTTTGAAACTTTCGTCACGTGGCTGGCTGCGCGGACCGCAAACGGAACGACTTCGGTCAAGACTGTGGCCCAGGCGCTCGGGCAATCGACACCGCCACCTCCGCCACCTCCGCCACCGGCGTCGAGTCCGTTCGTTGACGTCCCCAGCAGCTACCCGTTCTTCACCGAGATCAATTGGCTGGCGTCCCAGGGGATCTCCACCGGCTGGGACGAAGGTAACGGGACCAAGACGTACCGCCCGCAGCAGGCCGTCAACCGGGACGCCATGGCCGCCTTCATGTACCGCCTCGCTGGCAGTCCCGCCTTCACGCCCCCGGCCGTTTCTCCCTTCAGCGATATGACGCCTCAAACTGCGTTCTACAAGGAGATCTCATGGCTGGCGTCCCAGGGGATCTCCACCGGCTGGGACGAAGGAAACGGGACCAAGACGTACCGCCCGTTGCAGGCGGTGAACCGCGATGCCATGGCTGCCTTCATGTACCGCTTCGCGCACAGTCCCGCCTTCACACCCCCGGCCGTTTCGCCGTTTACCGATGTTTCCCCTCAAGTTCCGTTCTATAAGGAAATCACGTGGCTCTCCTCCACGGGGATATCCACGGGGTGGATCGAAACCAACGGCACTAGGACCTATCGGCCGGTCATAGCCGTCAACCGGGACGCGATGGCGGCCTTCATGTACCGCTACAACACCAGCTTCCCGAGGAACTGACGGAGGTCGTCCGGGTTTGCCGTGTCCATGCCATGGGCGCGGACCCGGCAATACGGCTCAAGCGGCTGACGAGGGAAACCGCAGCTCAGGCCGTCGCTTGGCCACCTCGTTCAGAACGATCGAAACCGCTTCCCTGACCACCTCCGCTTCCGCGCCCATTTCCCGAGCGGCGTCCAGCCCCGCCGTGGCGTGGCCTACAAACGCGTCCCAGTCGCCTCCCCCGGCACGGAGAGCCCTCAGCGGCGACATCAGGGCGGCGCGGCACAGCCACGCGTCACGCTCCCGCACCCATCGATCGATCACGCTTGCGGCCCGTGTCTTGGCCTGCCCCTCCAGCCCTGCAAGCAAAGGTCCGATCACGTCAACCGCTAGCGGATCGACCAGGTCGCGCAGCCTTCCTTCACGGACAAAACCTTCAAGCCGCGTCAGATCGGTATTCGTCAGCAGATGGACGTTGGACTGCAGAAGGACGATTGCGGCGAGCCTTCGTTCGAAGACGGGAACCTCCCACAATTCCGAGCTCAAGGCAGTGACCTCGTCGTGCGCGAGTCCCCGATGGCGTCGGAGGGCGTCGCGAACCGTTCCACGGATAGCCCCGATCGAGGACCCGTAGTGACGTAGACCGTTTCCCAGCCGTGCCTCGGCCTGCTCTGCCCGGATCCATGAGCCTTCACGGCGCAAAGCCTCATCGATGAACAAGGCGGCGTCACTCATGCGAACATTATTCCGCAACAGGGCGTGCGCTCAGACGTACTCGCCAAACCAGGCCAGCATGTCCTGCCAGGCGGCTGTCGCCTCCGTTTCGTTGTACCGCTCGCTGGTGTCGTTGTGGAAGGCATGGTCGACGCCGGGATAGACAGTGAGCTTGTGGCGGACGTCAGAGGCTGCGAGCGCATCCCGAAGTGCCGGCATTGCGCCGGTGATGCGCTGGTCGAGTTCGGCATAGACGCCAAACACGGCCGGTTTGATGGATGGAACCTTGTCCAGGTCCGGGGCGGGGCCATAGAAGGCCGCCGTGGCTTTCAGCCCGGGTATCTCGGTCGCGGCCTGCCAGGTGATGCCGCCGCCAAAACAATAGCCGTTCATCGCGATACGCTCGCCGTCCACGAAATCCAATGACCGGAGGTAATCGAACCCCGCGGAGAAGTCGGAAACATGGCGCCCGGCTCCTGCCTTTGTCAGCGCTCCGGGGACGGCGTCGGCATCAACGTTCGGAGTGCCTCCCTCCCGGCTCAGGAGATCAGGTGCCAAAGCGACGTACCCTGCCTTGGCAAAACGGCGGGCCACGTCCTGGATGTGCGGAGTAAGTCCGCGGTTTTCATGGCAGACGAGCACCGCAGGTCCCGGATCGGCCCCCTCAGTCCTGGCAAGGTAGGCGCTGATCCCGGTTCCGCCGGCCGGGAACCGGACGGTGGCCATCACAAGTCCGGACGCACCTTCAGGTACGGAAAGCGGACTCTTCGCTCCCGGCACTGGCCCGGTAGCCGCCGTCGTCGGGGGCCGGGCGGACGACGCTTCGGGGCTTGGCATGGGATCGGTGCTTCGAGGGACCTCATCCGGGGCACATCCGAGCTGCAGCATCGTCGAGGAGGCGGCAGCCATGCTCCCGGTGATAAATGCGAGCCGACGAATGAACGCCCGCTGCGACATGTCTCCCGCTCGGTAGTCGTCGAAGAATTCCTCGACCAGGTACTTCTCAAATTTGCCGAGCTGGATCATGGAAGGCCTCCTGAGTTTGCCGCATATCCTCCTCCCAAGACCGTCACCGGGCAAGGGTGTCCACGATGATGGGTGTAGCCGCCAAGTAATGAGACACTCGGTTCCATGCGTGAATTCGTGGTTCTCGGCACCGCCTCCCAGGTCCCCACCAGGACCCGCAACCACAACGGATATGTGCTCCATTGGGATGGTGAGGGCCTGCTCTTCGATCCTGGGGAAGGTACCCAACGGCAGATGATCCAAGCTGGTGTCTCGGCCAGCCAGATCACGCGAATCTGTATTACCCATGTCCACGGCGACCACTGTTTCGGGCTGCCGGGCGTGCTCTCGCGCATGGCGCTGGACCGGGTGGAGCATCCAATCCATTTGCACTATCCCGCATCCGGCGAGGACATGATCCGCGCCCTCGTGGCTGTCGCGTCGCCCGGCATCGACCTTCAGCTTCATCCGCACGGCGGGTCCGGTCCTATCGCTGCAGGACTGGAGGTGCGCCCACTGCTCCATCGAATCGAGACATACGGCTACAGGGTCCTCGAGCCCGAAGGCCGCAGCCTTTTGCCGGAGCGGCTTGCGGCAGCCGGGATTACAGGATCGGATATCAGCCTCCTGCAGCGGGACGGGAGCCTGGGCGGCGTGCGCTTGGAAGACGTGAGCGTGCCGAGGCCCGCTCAGAGCTTCGCCTTCGTGATGGACACGGCACCATGTGACGGTGCCGGGGAACTCGCCGAGGGTGTGGACCTTCTCGTGGCTGAGTCCACTTTCAGTGACGACGACGGCGCCCTGGCCGCGCAGTACCGCCATCTCACCGCCGGGCAGGCGGGTGAGTTGGCTGCCGCCGCAGAAGCGGGCATGCTCATCCTTACGCATTTCTCCTCGCGCTATCCCGACGTCGGACAACTTGCGGAGCAAGCGCGGGCGCGGTCCGGCGGGGCTGCCGTCATGGCCGCGAACGACCTGGACAGGGTTCCCTTTCCCAAGCGGCAGCGGTGGTTGTAGAAGGCGCGAAGTACCGGGCGGCTTTGTGATGCTTTCGGGTACGTTCCCGGATACTCTGTCCGTGGGGAGGGCCACACCGGCACACCCAGGCGTCCGCCGATGCGGGCGGGCTTGTCATCTATTCAGCTCTGGGGGCCGATATGACAAACGAAATGCCGCCGGATCGCTTCGGCTCTTTTAGCGGCCTGTCTTTCAGCGGACTGGTTGAGGCCGTGCCCGACGCTTTGCTCGTGATCGACGCGGATGGTCAGATCACGTTCGGCAATGCGTATTCAGAGCAGCTCTTCGGCTATCCGCGTAGCCAGCTGCTGGGCAAGCATTATGAAATGCTGCTTCCGGCGCGGATCAAGGGCCAGGTCGGCGCCATCCGGGACCTCTTTGCCAGTGAGCCTGGAATACGCCGGGCCGGAACTGAGCTGAACCTGTTCGGCCGCCACCGTGACGGAAGCGAGTTTCCCATTGAGGTCAGTTTCGCTCCGCTCGGCGCCGGACCGGGCATGCACCTCATCGCTTCCATCCGCGACGTAAGCGACCGCAGCCGCGTTAATGCCGAACTCCGGGATGCTCTCTCCGTTCTCAGTGCCACCCTGGAGTCCACCGCGGACGGCATTCTGGTTGTCGCGGCAGACGGGACTATCGCGGGGGCGAACAAGCGGTTCGCCGAGTTATGGGGCATCCCCGCGGATCTTCTGGAGTCCCACGACGACGGCAAGTTGTTGGCTTTCGTCCTCGACCAGCTCACGGATCCCGATGGCTTTATAGGCAAGGTCCAGGAACTTTACGCCGATCCGGGCGCGGAGAGCCTGGACATGTTGGAATTCCGTGACGGGCGGACGTTCGAGCGGTATTCCCGGCCCCAACGAGTCGGGGAAGAGATCGTGGGACGGGTCTGGAGTTTCCGAGACGTCACCTCCCGCCAGCGCGCACAGGACCAGGCGCGGGAGGCGCTCGCCCAAGTGGAGGGCCTGGCCGCCATCGTTGAGTCCTCGGCTGACGCGATCATCGGCATGACGCCCGAGGGCATCATCACCAGTTGGAACCCCGGGGCGGAGAAGCTGTACGGATTCACGGCCGCTGAAGTGAGCGGGCAGAACGTCCGGCTCCTCATCCCGGAATACCTCCGTGCCGAGGACGAGGTGCTGGCCGCTGTCCAGAATGGCGGACCGGCCCGAAGCTTCGAGACAGACCGGATGCGTAAGGATGGGTCCATCGTGCCCGTGTCCCTGACGGTCTCCCCGATCCGCGGCGAACACGGAGTGATCGGAATTGCGACCATCGGGCAGGACATTACCGCCCGGCGTGCCGCTGAAGCGGAATTGTTGGCCGCCAGGGAGGCGGCCCTGGAATCCAGCAGGTTGAAGTCCGAGTTCCTCGCAACGATGAGCCATGAGATCCGTACCCCCATGAACGGAGTCATAGGCCTGACAACGCTGTTGTTGGACACCCCGCTGGATGAAGCACAACGGAAATACGCCGAAGGAGTTCAGACCGCCGCCGGAGCTTTGTTGACCCTGATCAACGACATCCTGGATTTCTCGAAGTTGGAAGCAGGGAAAATCGACCTGGACATCACGTCCTTCGATCCGCAATCCCTGATGGAGGAAGTCGCCTCGCTCCTGGCCGAAGCGGCCCAGGGCAAAGGCCTGGAACTCATCGCGTATTGCCACCCCGACGTTCCCGCCCAGCTGGCTGGTGATGCCGGCAGGATCCGGCAGATCCTGTTGAACCTGGCTTCGAACGCCGTGAAGTTCACCGCGTCGGGTGAAGTCGCCATCCGGGTGAACGTCGAGGCACAGGACGCGAGAACCGCGCTTGTGCGATTCGAGGTCAGCGATAGCGGTATTGGTATCGATGCTGCGGATCATTTGCGCTTGTTCGATTCTTTCTCCCAAGCGGATGCCTCCACCACGCGCCGGTACGGTGGAACCGGGCTGGGGCTGGCCATCTGCCGCCGTCTGACGGAGGTGATGGGCGGGGACATCGGTTTAACGAGTGCCCCTGGCGAGGGAAGCACGTTCTGGTTTTCGCTCCGATTGCCGCTGGCCAAGGAACCAGGGCGGGTTCCCGACCGTCCGGTCCGGAGCCTATTGGGAGGTCTGCGCGTGTTGGTGGTCGACGATAATGCCACCAACAGGTTCGTGTTGGAATCGCAGTTGAACACGTGGGGGCTGCGGCCGGACGCGGTAGCGGACGCGCGCACGGCCCTCGACCGGTCACGGACGGCAGCCGCCGCAGGGAAACCCTTCGACATTGCGGTGCTCGACATGTGCATGCCGGACATGGACGGCCTTGAACTCGCCCACGAGCTCTCGAGGGACCCGGCCCTGCGAGGCATCCGGCTCATGATGCTGACCTCCGCGTCCCAGGTATCCAAGACCGATATGGCTGACGCGGGAATCAGCGAATGGCTCACGAAACCTGTCCGCGGCTCAGAACTCTACGACCGCCTGATGCGGCTGGTAGCCGGCAACCCGGCGACTGACGCGGCGTCCGCATTTGCACTGCCCCCGAGGCAGGACAGGCCTTCCAAAGGAAGAATCCTTGTAGTGGAGGACAACGAGGTGAACCAGCTAGTCGCCCGTGAAATGGTCGCCAAACTGGGGTACCAGGCCGAAGTGGCTGCCGATGGCGCCCAGGCTGTCTCCGCCATCGCCGCCCGCTCCTACGCGGCTGTGCTCATGGATTGCCACATGCCGGTCATGGACGGTTTCGAGGCCACCAAGAGCATTCGGGCGCGGGAGAACCGCTCCGAGCACCTGCCCATCATCGCCATGACCGCAGGAGCCCAGGACGAAGACCGCGAGCGCTGCCTCGCAGCCGGGATGGACGACTACCTCAGCAAACCGGTCGATCTGGCTGCCTTGGACGAGGCCCTGAACCGGTGGGTTCCCTGCGGGAGCGCCACCTAGGCCGGGCTGTGCCGGAATGGGAGAAATCCCTGCTTACGTAGGGTTCTCCGCGTGTTTGGCCGCCCCGGTCTGGAAAACGAGTAGGCAGCACTCGTGCCTCAGGGCCGGGAAAGATGTTGAATTAATACAGGAAAACATCCGCGGCTTGAGACAGACCAGCCGGCCCTCCGGGACCGGCATTGGACGGGGCCGACGGCGGGAGGGCCCCTGGAGCCCGGGGCTCGGGGCTCTCTACCCCAGACGCCGCCGGCCCCCCGGAGTTGCCCGCGGGAACCCCGGCCCGCCACATCATGTTTGTGCGCCGTCTGTTCTTTTCTCCGCCTGCAGGAGCACAATTGAGAAATGTTGGACCGTGGCGGTGCGGCATGAAACCCTCCCACTGTCCCGGTCCTCCTTTCATCAGCCTGTTGTGAAAGGACACCGGGATGTTCCAGCCAAGCAAACGGATAACAGCGTTGGGATCCGCACTAGTGCTGTTTTTGGCAATGTCCGCGGTGGCGTCGTGTTCCGGGCCAAGCGGCACGCCTTCCCCGTCCACATCAAGCGGGACGCCGACAGGGCCGACGTCGGGATCAGCCTCCCCGACAGTGACCCCGACAGCGGCCTCGGACGCCGCTGAGTTCTGCGGCGCAGGGTCCGCCATCCACTATGACCGCTCCGCCTTCCAGTCGACGCCCAGGATCGACAACAAGTGGTTTCCGCTGAAGCCCGGCATGCAGTACACGACGAAGGGCACGGTGAAGAGTGCCGACGGCACCTCCGAGCGCACGGTCGTCCACTCCGTGACCGGACTGACAAAGGTGATAGACGGCGTGAAGACCCTGGTGATGTGGGACCGGGACTACTTCGACGGGCAGCTGGTGGAATCCGAGCTGGCCTTCTTTGCCCAGACCGAGAAGGGAGCGGTCTGGCTCTTCGGGGAGTACCCGGAGGAGTACGAGAACGGCACTTTCACCGGCGCGCCCCGCACCTTCATCAGCGGCATTTCCAAGGCCCAGGCAGGAATCGCCATGCAGGATCAGCCCGTGACCGGTACACCCGGGTACGTCCAGGCCCACGCACCCGACGTGGGTTTCCTCGATTGTGGAACCGTCTTCAAGCAGCACGAGCGGGTGTGTGTCCCCGCCGCGTGCTACGACGATGTGTTGGTTATTGACGAATACAATCCCTTGGAACCGTCTGTGGGCCACCAGCAAAAGCACTATTCAGCGGGCACGGGGCTGGTGAAAGTGACAGCGGTTGGTGGTGCGGACCAGGAGTCGTTGGACCTCATCACCGCAGAGACGCTCGCGGACTCCAAACTGAGTGAAATCAATCAGCAAGCACTGGAATTGGACGGGCACGCCTACCAGGTCAGTGCGAGCGTTTACGGCACAACGCCCCACGCCGAGATTGCCGTGCCGGGCTCCGGCGGCTAGTGCGCTCCTACCACTGTCATTTGCTAAACGACGGAAGATTCCCTGTTAATATCCTGAGAATCCACGCGTTGAGCGTTGACCCCCGGGTTTGCTCGGGCTCATTATTGACGTACACGTCTGGGGGCGCTTTGGCACTGTTCCAGGGAGCGGCGTGGTGGACAGGTACCGGGGATCTAACGTTTTCAGCGGGCACCCACTAGAGACCAATAGTGGAGTGTCTCCTCCGCGCTACGGCTTCTCCGCTGTCCCACCCCGAGAACCGGGTGAGCGGCCATGATGGGCACGATCCTCCGATGGGTACTCCAGTTCCGGTTTCTGGTCCTGGCATTGGCAGCGGGGATCCTGGGGTTCGGCTTCACGAGCCTGCCGGGCATGGCAGTGGATGCCTTCCCGGAATTCGCCCCTCCACAAGTTGAAATCCAGACCGAGGCCCTGGGGCTTTCCGCCGCGGAAGTTGAACAGCTGATCACTTCCCCCATGGAGGCGGACCTGTTGAATGGTGTGGCCTGGGTGGAAGCCATTCATTCCAAATCCGTCCCGGGCCTGTCGTCGATCCAAATGGTGTTCAAGCCGGGGACCGACCTTTTTCGGGCCCGCCAGCTTGTGTCCGAACGCCTGACCCAGGCACGCGCGTTGCCGAACGTGTCTGCCGCGCCCGTCCTGATGCAGCCGCTCTCATCGACGAGCCGGGTCATGATGATTCGGCTGACGTCCAAAGAGATGTCGGCCATTGACATGTCTGTCCTGGCCCGCTGGACCATGAAACCCGGCCTCCTGGCGGTGCCCGGCGTCGCGAACGTGGCTATCTGGGGCCTCCGCGACCAGCAACTGCAGGTCCTGGTCGATCCTGGGGAACTTGAGGCCAAGGGCGTGACGCTGGACGAGGTCATTACTACCACCGGCAACGCCGTGTGGGTGTCGCCCTTGAGTTACCTCGAGGCATCCACGCCCGGCACCGGCGGCTTTCTGGAGACGGGCCACCAGCGGCTCGGAGTCCAGCACGTCCTGCCGATCACCACGCCCGAGGATCTGGGCAAAGTCAGCCTGGAGGGGCCGTCCGGAAAGCTGGTGTTGGGCGATGTCGCCCACGTCGTGACCGATCACCAGCCACTGATCGGGGACGCACTTTCGGGCAAGGATGCCGAATTGCTCCTGGTCATCGAGAAGTTCCCGGAGACGAACACGATGGACGTGACCCGGGGCATCGATGATGCGCTCCATGCCCTCCAGCCGGGGTTGTCCGGCGTCACGATCGATACCACCGTCTACCGACAAGCGGCGTTCATCCAGGAAGAGGTCGGCACACTTGGTGTCGCGCTGCTTGTCTCGCTGCTCCTGATAGCCACCATGTTTGGCGCGTTCTTCCGCTCCTGGCGCACAGCGGTCATCAGCCTGGTCACGATTCCGGTCTCACTGACGGCAGCAGCCTTGGTGCTGTATCTGACAGGCACCGGGATGAACACCATGGTCCTGGCCGGAATGATCCTGGCCTTGGCTGTCATCGTTGGGGACGTCGCCGAAGAGCTCCATGGCGCAGTGCGAGCCGGGAAGGCTGGCGCCGGAAGGGCCGGCGAGGGGTCCGGCGTCGGGCCCGGCGTCGCGGAGTCGGGCGTCGCCTTGGTGACGGGGTCCCTGCGGGCAGTGCGAACACCGATCCTTTACTCTCTGCTGATCATGGCGTTGTCTGTGCTGCCTGTGTTCTTCGTCCCGGGCGAAGACGGAGCCCTCTTCCGCCCGCTGCTCCTTTCCTACCTGCTCACCCTGGCTGTCGGGATGATCGTGGCGCTGACGGTAACCGCGGCGCTGGTCTTCGTCCTGCCGGTCGGCCGGACCACTGCAAGGCAAGGCCGCACCCTGAACCGGATCCACAGCCGATACCGCCGTGCCTTGTCCCGGGCGGAAGGAAAGGCCCGGTGGGTTTTCGCGGCCGCCGCGGTCATCGCGCTCGCAGGGCTTGCGCTCGCGCCCCAGCTGGCCGCCGGCCATCCGGCAGTGCCCGTCCTGCCGGACAGGACCCTCGTGGTGCAGTGGAGTACGATCGCCGGCACATCAGACCAGGAAATGAGCCGGATCACTGACGCGGCCGCGCAAGAACTCCGGGCGCTTCCCGGCGTGGCCAACGTGGGGGGACACGTCGGGCGCGCCATCACCTCGGACCAAGTGGGTGACATCAGCGCCGGGGAGCTCTGGGTGACCGTTTCCGCGGAGGCCTCCTACCGCGACACCGCGGCGGCCGTCCAGCACGTGATAGCTGGGTACCCGGGGTTGACCGGCAAAGTATCCACCTACGCACAGGAGAAGATCGACCAGATTCATGAGGCCGCCGACCCCGGATTCACTGTCCGGGTGTACGGCCTGGATATGGCCACGCTCCGCCAGAAGGCAGAGGAAGTGCGGCAAATTCTGGCCCGGACCGGCGGCGTCGTCAATCCCCATGTCGATGCGCCCGCCCAACAACCAATCGTCGAGGTCCAGGTTGACTTGGCCGCCGCCCAGAAAGCCGGTGTCATCCCGGGGGATGTCAGGCGCGCTGCCGCTGCCCTCCTGCAGGGAATCGAAGTCGGCAACATCTATCAACAACAAAAAGTCTTCTCGGTGATCGTGAAAGGAACCCCGTCCACCAGGAACAGCCTCACCAGCGTCCGCGAGCTCCTGATCGACACCCCCGGCGGCGGGCACATACGCCTCGGCGACGTTGCCAAGGTCAACGTGGTAGGGAACGAGGCGGTCATCCTGCACGATGACACCTCGCGCCGGATCGATGTGAAGGCCGAGATTCAGGGGCGCGCACTCAACGACGTGCAGCAGGACATCGAGAAGGGCCTGCAGCAACTGCAGTTCCCGCTCTCGTACCATGCGGAAATCCTCACCCAGTACGCAGAGCAACAGAATAGCGCCCGGTGGCTGTGGCTGCTGGCGGCTGTCGCTGCGGCCGGAATCCTCGTGCTTCTCCAGACCGCGTCGGGAAGCTGGCGGCTAGCCGCGACGGTCTTCCTGGGCCTGGTTGGGGCGCTCTCGGGCGGGGTGCTCGCCGCCCAAATGACGGGCGGAATAAACTCCTTGATCTCGCTTCCTGCGTTCTCCGCCGTCCTGGGCATTGCCGTGCGTGGCTCCATCCTGCTGATACGGCACGCCCGAAGCTTGGCGGCCCCGGACGGCGCGGCCTTCGGGCCCGCTCTCGTGATCCGAAGCGCGCGCGGCCGGTTGATGCCTGTGCTGATGTCGTCCTTGATGACGGCTCTTGCCCTGCTGCCGCTCACGCTCATCGGTGGCGTGGTCGGAACGGAAATCATCCAACCACTCGCCGCCATCATCTGCGGCGGGCTGCTGACCACCACTCTTTTCCTGCTATTTGTCTTGCCCGCACTGTTGCTTCGATTCGGACCGGGCCGTGCGCCTTGGGCCGCAACCCGCAACGATTCGCTGCTCCGGGCACAGAGCGAGGATGCACCATGAAAAAGATCGCTTCCCGACGGCGCCACATCACCACGGTCCTGATCTCCCTGGTAGTGGGCGCGTTCCTGACGCTGTCTCTGCCTGCCTGCTCCCAGCCGCATGCCGAAGCAGTACCTACCGCCGACAACCCTGCCACCCTGGACGAAGTGCCGGGGACGGACCTGCACCGCATCACCCTGACCGAACGCGCCGTCGAGCGTCTTGGGCTAAAGACCGGCGTGGCGGCGTCGGGTCCGCAGGGGAAGCTGACCGTCCCCTACGGGGCGATCCTGTACGACAGCCAGGGCAGGACCTGGGTCTACACAAATCCTGAGCTCCGCGTGTATGTCCGCCAGGCGGTGAGCATCGAGCGAATCGCCGGCGAAGCGGCGTTGCTGAGGGACGGGCCGCCGGTCGGCACGGCGGTAGTAACGCAGGGGGCCGAGGAACTCTTCGGCGAGGAATTCGATACGGCCCACTGAGATGCGTTGGATCATAGGCATCAGCCTCAAATTCAGGACGGTAGTTGTTGCACTGGCCTGCGCGGTGATGCTGTTGGGCTCCGTACAGTTGAGCTCAGCGTCCATCGATGTCTTCCCGGAATTCGCGCCCCCGCGTGTGGAAATCCAGACGGCCTGCCTGGGCCTGACCGCCCAGGAAGTGGAAGAGCTGGTCAGCGTCCCGATCGAGGCTTCCCTGAGCGGCATGCCCGGCCTGGATGAGCTGCGCTCCAAGTCCGTGCCCCAGCTGTCCTCGATCGTGCTCATCTTCAAGCAGGGAACCGATCTGCTGAACGCCCGCCAGGTGGTCTCTGAACGGATGGCGGCCGTGACCTCCGCCCTGCCCACCTGGGCGGCTCCCCCGGTCATGCTTCAGCCTTTATCATCGACGAGCCGCGTGATGAAGATCGGCATGACCTCCTCCAACCGGTCCCTGATCGAGATGTCCATGCTCTCCTACTGGACGATCCGGGCCCGCTTGCTCCGGGTGCCGGGGGTGGCCAACGTCGCCATCTGGGGTGAAAGGCTCCAGATGCTGCAGGTCCAGGTGCAGCCGGACCGGCTCAAGGCTGAAAACGTTTCCCTCAACGAGGTCATGGAAGTCACCGCCGGAGCCGTGGACGCCGGCCTGCTGAAGTATTCCCCCGGCCGGTTCATAGGCACGGGAGGCTTCATCGACAGTCCGAACCAGAGAATGGGCGTCCAGCATGTCCAGGCGGTTTCCAGCCCCGAGGACCTTGCGCAAGTCACTATCAGGGAAAAAGACGGCGTCGCGCTGCACCTGGGCGACGTGGCCAAGGTCGTGGAGGACCATCAGCCGCTCATCGGCGACGCTGTCATCAACAACGGGCACGGGCTCATGCTCATCGTCGAGAAGCTCCCCTGGGGAAACACCCTCGATGTGACGAGGGGAGTTGAGGACGCCCTCCGCCAGCTCCAGCCAGGGTTGAGTGGAATCACCTTCGACACCACCATCTTCCGTCCGGCGAGCTTCATCGAGGAGGCGATTTCCAACCTCAGCCTCGCATTACTCCTGGGCTGCCTGCAGGTCGTCATGATCCTCGGCGCCTTCCTCTTCCAGTGGCGCACAGCGCTGATCAGTCTCGTAGCCATTCCGCTCTCCCTCCTGACCGCGGCGCTCGTGCTGTACTTCACGGCGAGTTCCATCAACACCATGGTCCTGGCGGGGCTCGTCATCGCAGTGGGTGTCGTCGTCGATGACGCGATCATCGACGTCGAAAACATCATGCGCCGGCTCAGGCAACATCGGGCCCTGGGAAGCGCGGAACCAACTACTTCGGTGGTGCTCAGGGCCTCCTTGGAAATGCGAAGTCCCATTGTCTACGCGACCTTGATCATCGTCGTCGCGGCCGTTCCTATTTTCTTCCTCGACGGACTGACCGGTGTCTTTTTCCGGCCGCTGGCTGTCTCCTATACCTTGGCCGTCCTCGCCTCGATGCTGGTCGCGCTGACGGTGACACCGGCACTGGCCCTGATTCTGCTCGGCAACGCAAAACTGGAGCAGCGCGATCCTCCCCTGGTCCGGGTGCTCAAGCGCGGATATCACGCCGCCTTGTCCCGGACCATGAACCGGCCCCGCTACGGTTACGCCGGTTTCGGCGCCATCGCGCTGGCGGGTCTTGTGATCGCTCCCCTGCTTGGCCAGTCCTTGTTCCCCACCTTCAAGGAACGGGACTTCCTGATGCACTGGGTCTCAGAGCCCGGCACCTCGGCAGCAGAGGAATACCGCATCTCACAAAGGGGCTGTGAAGAGCTCCTCAAGGTGCCCGGAGTCCTGAACTGCGGAACACACATAGGCCAGGCGTTCACAGCGGACGAGATCGTCGGCGTCAACGCCGGTGAAAACTGGATCAGCATCGACCGCCACGCTGACTACGATAAAACGGTGGCAGCTGTCCAGGAGGTTGTGGACGGCTATCCGGGCCTGCACCGCGACGTCCAGACCTACCTGAAAGAAAGAATCGAAGAGGTCCTGACCGGCTCGAGCGAACCAATCCTGGTCCGGGTCTACGGCGATGACCTGAACGTGCTTCGGGACCAGGCCCAGAAGATCAAATCAATCCTTGACCACATCCCGGGCACCAATGAACCCCACGTCTCCCTGGAAGTCGAGGTGCCGCAGATTACGGTCAAGGTGGATCTTGCCGCGGCGCAAAAGTACGGGCTCAAACCCGGCGATGTCAGGCGGGCAGCCGCGACACTCGTGGCCGGGGAAGAGGTAGGCGACGTCTTCCGGGACGGTCGTGCCTACGACGTCCAAGTCTGGAGCACACCGGAGACCCGCGCCAGCGTCACCAGCATCGAAGACCTGCCGATCGACACCCCGAGCGGACAGCGCGTCCGGCTGGCCGACGTCGCCGCTGTCAGTGTGCAAGCGACACCCAACCTCATCGACCGCACGAACGGATCCCGCCGCGTTGAGGTCGGTTCCTTCATCGATCAGGGGGCGGACCTCGGGACAGTTGTCCGCACGCTACAGGAACGCCTCGAAGAGATGAACCTGCCGTCTGGTTACAGTGTCCAACTCCTCGGTGAGTACACCGAACGCCAGGCGGCCACCGAACGCCTGACGATCTTCGCCACAGCGGCCCTTGCCCTGATTTTCCTCTTCCTGCAGGCATCGTTCCGAAGCTGGCGGCTGGCCCTACTCGCGCTGCTGACGCTCCCGATAGCCCTGGTCGGTGGAGTGTTCGCCGCCTACATCACCGGCGGGGTCCTGTCGCTCGGCTCACTCGTCGGCTTCCTCACGGTCATGGGCATCGCAGCCCGCAACGGGATCCTGCTCATCAGCCACTGCCAGCATCTGGAAAGGAACGAGAACGAAGCCTTCGGCCGTGCCCTCGTGTTGCGCGGAGCTTCTGAACGGCTTTCCCCGATCCTCATGACCACCTTGGCTACCGGACTTGCCCTCGTGCCCTTGGTGGTCATGGGCAATATCCCGGGCCATGAAATCGAACACCCGATGGCCGTGGTCATCCTGGGCGGACTCGTCACGTCCACGCTGCTCAATTTGTTCATCGTTCCATCGCTCTACCTCCGCTTCGCAAAAGCACGGTCCATCCCGAGCGGAGCTTCAGGTGTGGCGCGTCCGGGATTAAGGTTCCCATTCCGGAGATTCAGGCGGATGGTTCCTTCCCGAGGGCAGGCACCTAGTTAGCCAAGTGTGTCTACCTCGCGCACGCGCCCAGCGGCGCCAAGCGGCGCCAAGCGGCGCCAAGCGGCGCCAAGCGGCGCCAAGCGGCGCCAAGCGGCGCCAAGCGGCGCCAAGCGGCGCCAAGCGGCGCCAATATTAAATTGTCGGTGCCTCCTGCGATGCTGTGGGTATGGATGGAAGGACAGCCTGGAGTGCGGAGAGCAGGGCGGCCGTGGCGGCCGTTGCCGGCTCCGTTGCCGTCCTGGCCGGTTTCGCCGGCGGCGCTGGTTCCTCCGATCTGCCCGGC
>NZ_JBFBLA010000044.1:0-23914 GCF_040702485.1 Arthrobacter sp. NPDC080031 | reverse complement strand
CGCCGCCCCCTCCGCTCCCCCTCTCTTTTTTTAAAATGTTCTTTTCATTGTAATCCTCATTCTTCAATTTTTGTGGTTGGCGCCTATCCCCTTGCCCCCCCCCCACCACCGTATTTAAGGCAGGAGTCCCTTACCAGGCAAGCGATTGAGCCCTGCGTCGGATTTCAGTTTTGCGTCCTTCACGGAGCGCGTCGACAGGGCGGCCACGCAGCGACTCGTCCGGAGTGAAAAGCCACGCGATGAGCTCCTCATCCGTGTACCCGGCATCGCCAAGCACTGCGATGGTGCCCTTCAGGCTATCCACCACATGACCGTCCTGGATAAAGAGGGCAGGAATCGAACGGATGCGGCGTTCGCCCACTCTCACAGCCACCACTGCACGCTCATCCAGAAGACCGTGGACCTTGGTGATTGAAACGTTCAGCAGCTCTGCCACATCGGGCAGCGGCAGCCATTCGGAAACGAGGCTTTCTACATTACTCACGGATCAAGATTGCCACGACCGCGCGCTTTGCGCCTAGCCGGACGGACGGTAAGGGCAGAATTTGTGCCCCCGAATTGCCCGGGAATCGAATGCGCCGGGATTTCTTGTGCGGAATCGAAAAATGTGAGAGATTCACATTGATCACATTTGCATCACTACTAACTTTAGTAACACTGGCAACAGCGGTATTCCCAACATCCGCTGCTGAGATGAGGATTGCTCCCATGACGACGCCCCGCTCGCCCAAGAAGACAACGAGCATGCCCATAGTGGCGGCCACCACGGCGGCCCTGCCCGCCGTCATGCTCTCTTCATTGGCGCTCGCCCAGCCGGCAACAGCGCTTCCGGCGGTACAAACCCAGAAGATCCCCGCATCGCTGGCTGCGGCCATCCAGGCCCGGGCCGCCGCTATGTCCGCAAACGTCATTCCCGCCTCTGCGGTTGCCGCGACCATCCCGGCTGCCATGCAGCCGATGGCACCGGCGGCTCCGGCCACGTACACCATCGTCCGGGGCGATACCATCAGCGGCATCGCGGCCCGCTACGGGCTGGACACCAACACCGTCCTGAAGCTCAACGGGCTCTCGGGCAACACCATCATCTACCCGGGACAGCAGATCAAGTTGTCCGGTTCCGCAACGGCTCCAAGTGCCCCGGCTCCCGCGCCGAGCCCGGCACCCGGCACGTCGTCGTCGGCTGCCAGCTACACAGTCGTATCCGGCGATACCCTGAGCGGCATTGCCGCCCGCCACGGCGTCGCACTGTCCGACGTCTTCACTTGGAACGGCCTCAACGGCCGGTCCATCATCTATCCCGGACAGAAGATCAAGGTCGGCCCGGGAACGAACGCACCGGCCCCGGCGGCACCGGCTCCCGCTGCACTGGTCCCTGCATCCGCGCAGGCGGCGCCGGCACTTGCCAACACCGGCTCGTACACCATCAAGTCCGGTGACACCCTGGGCGGCATCGCGTCACGCATTGGCGTGTCCCTGTCATCGCTGCTCTCGGCGAACAAGCTGTCCATGAGCACCATCATTTATCCGGGGCAGAAGCTCGCCATTCCGGGTGCTCCTGCGGCCTCGGCTCCGGCTCCGGCTCCGGTCAGCACCCCCTTGGTTCCGAGCACGTTCCTGGGCTACACCTACCCAGAGGCCGTGGTCAGTTCAGCCAACGCGAACAAGGCCCTGCTCAATGCGTCCCCGGTTCCGAGCGCCGCCCAGATGAAGGGGATCGTAGCCGATACCGCGCGCCGAATGGGCGTAGACCCGTCCTTGGCCATGGCCTTCGCCTACCAGGAATCCGGTTTCAACCAGCGTGCGGTCTCTCCCGCCAACGCCATCGGCACCATGCAGGTGATTCCCTCCTCCGGCGAATGGGCTTCCCAACTGGTGGGACGCAAGCTCAACCTCCTGGACCCGTATGACAACGTGACCGCCGGCGTCGCCATCATCCGGGCCCTCGTCAACACCAGCAAGGATCTGAACACGGCCATCGCGGGCTACTACCAGGGCCAGTACTCGGTCAGCAAGCACGGCATGTACGACGACACCAAGGCCTACGTCGCCTCGATCCTGGCCCTCAAGAAGAACTTCAGCTAAATCGCTTCGCAGACAACACGGGCCCGGATCGTATGCCGATTCGGGCCCGTGTTTTGCTCAACTAAGATCGAAGGGTGCAGGAACAAGTTTCGGACCAACTCCTCGGATCCCTCGTGGACGGGCGCTACCTGGTGCGATCGCGCCTCGCGAACGGCGGAATGTCAACCGTCTATCTCGCCACGGACGAGCGTCTCGACCGCGACGTGGCGCTCAAAGTGCTGCATCCGCACCTGGCCAATGACCAAAATTTCCTGGACCGCCTCCAACGCGAGGCCCGGGCCGCGGCCAGCCTTTCCCACCCACACGTCGTAGGTGTCCTCGACCAGGGACAGGACGGCCACATTGCGTACATCGTGATGGAGTACATCAAGGGCCACACTCTTCGTGACGTCCTCAACGAAAAGGCAGCGCTTCCGCCCCGGCTGGCCTTCGCACTGATCGATCCGGTCATCGAAGGGCTCGCCGCCGCCCACGCGGCGGGGCTGATCCACCGCGACGTGAAACCCGAGAACGTCCTGATTGCAGACGACGGCCGCATCAAGGTGGGCGACTTCGGACTGGCCCGGGCGGTCACTGCGACAACCAGCACCGGCGCCCTGATCGGCACAGTCGCGTATCTGGCTCCCGAGCTGGTCCTCGGCAAACCCGCGGATGCCCGGAGCGACATCTACTCCACCGGCATCATGCTTTACGAAATGCTTACCGGCGGCCAACCCTTCGCGGGCGATGTTCCCATCCAGGTTGCCTACCAGCACGTCAACGCGGCCGTCGCTCCGCCGTCGCTCGCGGTGCCCGGCCTTGCCGCGGACGTGGACGAACTCGTCCAGTGGTGCACGGCGAAGGAACCTGAAGAGCGTCCCGTGGACGGATCCGCGCTCTTGTCCGAACTGCGGCATATCCGCACAACGTTGAGCGATGCACAACTGGACATCAATCCGCCGGCCGCCAGGGCGGCAACGCCCGACGGGCAAGGGGAAGCGGACGGGGCCACCGCTGTAGTCGCCCCTTTCCATGCCGAACGTACGGAACCCCTGGAGCGGATCGGCCGCCCGACGGAGATTATCTCAAGCCAGCGCAATCCAACCAGGGTGCTTCCGCCGTCGGGGTTCTCCCCCGAGGCCGCGGCTTTCGACGTCCAGGTGCCACAGGACCGGGAACCCCGGGCTCCGGCCGGCGCCCCACCAAGCAAACGCGACATCAAGCGGATGGAGCGCCAGGAGGAAAAGGACCGCGCCCGGGCGGCGGCCACGCCGTCGCGCTCCTTGCGGGAAGGCAACCCGCGCCGCAGGGCAGTGATCTGGACGATTGTCGTGATTGTGCTGGCGATCCTGGCCACCGCGGCAGGCTGGTTCTTCGGCATGGGGCCCGGCTCGCCCGGAACCATACCGGACACCAGGAACAAGACGGTTGCGGAGGCACAGCAACTGCTCAGGACCGCCGGCTTCCAGTCCGAGCCGAAAGACGTGTTCGACGACGAAGTCACGGCAGGGTTGGCGGTTGGAACGGAACCCGCGTCCGGCCAGGTGGTCCGCAAGTTCCAAGCCGTGTCGCTCTTCGTCTCGAAGGGTCCACAGCTGTTTCCCCTTACCGCAATGTCGGGCTTGACACTCGACCAGGCAAAGAATGCCCTTGGCGTGGCCGGAATGACCCTCGGCAAAGTCACCGAGCAGTTTGACGACAAGGTGCCTTCAGGCACGGTCATCTCACAGTCCCCGGCCCAGGACACCCCCGTCCGCCACGGCACCCCGGTGGCTTTGGTGGTTTCCAAGGGGCCCCAGCCCCTCCCGGTACCGGATGTCCGCGGCATGACCCAGCAAGCAGCGGTCAAAGCCATCAGCGACGCCGGATTGACCGCGAAAATTGCGCCGGAACCCGTCAACGACAAAAAGGTCCCCGCGGGAGCCGTGGTCAGCCAGACCCCTGACAGCGGCACCTTGTTCCGCGGCGGCTCCGTCACATTGACCCTGTCCAAGGGGCCGAAGATGGTGCACGTCCCCAACTTCATCGGCAAGCAGGCGGACGCTGCCCGCAAAGCCTTGGAACAGCTCGGATTCGACGTCAAGATCAACAACATCCTGGGTGGCTTCTTCGGCACTGTCCGTGACCAGAACCCCGTGGACAGCGACGCGCCGGAGGGCTCCGTCGTCACCCTGACTGTCGTGTAGGACGTCCGCATACAGGAAAGGCGACCCGGAATGTTCCGGATCGCCTTTCCTGTATTCGGGCCTGCTCGTGGGATGGCCTTCACGCCGGATGGCCCTAGCGCTTGGTGAGGGCTCCAGCCACGAGGAACGCCATCTCGAGGGACTGCATGTGGTTCAGGCGGGGATCGCACACTGACTCGTAGCGGTCCAGGAAGGCATCCTGGTCAATGGGATCGGCGCCACCAAGGCATTCCGCGACGTCATCGCCGGTCATTTCCATGTGCAGGCCACCAGGTACCGTGCCCAGGGCGTGGTGGACTTCGAAGAACCCGCGGACTTCGTCCACGACGTCGTCGAAGTTGCGGGTCTTGTACCCGTTGGGCGACGTGACGGTGTTCCCGTGCATGGGGTCCGTGACCCAAAGGATCTGCGCGCCTGAGGCCGTGACCTTTTCGACGACGGCGGGCAGCTTCTCGCGGATGTTCTTGGCACCCATCCGGGTGATGAACGTGAGGCGGCCGGGCTCGCGGTTCGGGTCCAGCTTGTCAATGAGCCGCAACGCGTCGTCTCCGGAGGTCCCGGGACCGAGCTTGACCCCGATCGGGTTGCGCACGCGGGACAGGAAGTCCACATGCGCATGGTCGAGCTCACGCGTGCGCTCACCGATCCAGAGGAAGTGCCCGGAGGTATCGTAGGGAAGTCCCGTGCGGGAGTCGATGCGCGTCAGGGCACGCTCGTAGTCCAGCAGTAGCGCCTCGTGGCTCGCGAAGAACTCCACGCGCTTGAGGGCTTCGAAATCGGCGCCGCAGGATGCCATGAACTTGATGGCACGGTCGATGTCCCTCGCCAAGGACTCATAGCGGGCGTGGGCCGGGTTTTCGGTGAAGCCCTTGTTCCAGAGGTGCACCAGGCGGAGATCGGCGAAGCCGCCCTGCGTGAAGGCGCGGATGAGGTTCAGTGTGGAAGCCGAGGTGTGGTAGGCCTTCAGCATGCGGCTCGCGTCGTGGGCGCGGGACTCCGGGGTGAAGTCGTAGCCGTTGACTATGTCGCCGCGGTACGCAGGCAAGGTCACGCCGTCGCGGGTTTCCTCGTTCGAGGACCGGGGCTTGGCGAACTGGCCCGCCATGCGGCCCATCTTGATGACGGGCATGGCCGCACCATAGGTGAGGACAACGGCCATCTGCAGGATGGTGCGGACCCTGGCACTGATCTTGTCAGCTGTGGCGTCCTCGAAGGTTTCGGCGCAGTCGCCGCCTTGGAGCAGGAATGCCTTGCCCTCGGCTGCGGCGGCCAAACGCTCGCGCAATATGTCGACTTCGCCCGCGAAGACCAGCGGAGGAAGCACGGAGAGTTCCTTGACGGAGGCGTCAAAGACGCCCCTGTCGGTCCAGGTGGGTTGCTGCGAGATAGGCAGCTGTCGCCAATCGTCCAAGCCGGGATAGTTCGCCGCGCCACTTTGCGCGGTGCTGGTCAGGGGGCTGCCCAGGGAACTGTTCAGGGGGCCGGTCATGGACGGTGCGGGGTTCGCGGATAGCTCAGTCACTCTCCAAGACTAGTTGCCTTGCCCGCTGTTCGGGGCACGGCTTCCGTAACCCTTATTCGCCGGCCGTCACACTTTCCCGGCCACCGCACCGTCGCCGTCCGGCTCTGGACCGTTGCCGGGCGGGCGCCTGCCCTCCTCGCCGGCGCCGGCTGCATTCGCTTCGCTTCCGCCCGCCGGCTCCGGAAGCTGCCCGGCCAGCCGCTGCTTGACGACGGCGGCGTATTCGTCCACGTATTCCTGCCCGGAGAGCCGCATGAGTTCGTACATGATTTCGTCGGTCACGGCGCGTTGGACGGAGCGGTCTTCTTCTTGGCCGTAGTACCGGCTGAAGTCCAATGGTTGACCGAAGATGATCCCGATCCGGCGGATGCTGGGCAAACGCTTACCGATGGGTTGGACTTTCTCGGTGCCGATCATCGCTACGGGTACAACGGGCACCCTGGTTTGGAGTGCAAGTTTGGCGACCCCTACTTTGCCCCGGTACAGCTTGGCATCTGGGCTGCGGGTGCCTTCCGGGTAGATGCCCAGCAGGCCGCCGGCGGCCAGGACGTCCCTGCCGGCCTGCAAGGACAACTCGGACGCGGCCCCGCCCGAACGGTCCATCGGCAATTGGTTGGTGAGCCGGAAGAACATGGCCGTAAGCCTGCCTTTGAGCCCGGTTCCCGTGAAGTACTCGGATTTGGCCAGGAAACTGACGCGCCGGGGCACCATCACCGGCATGAAGATCGAGTCTGAAAAGGACAAATGATTGGAAGCGAGAATCGCGGCGCCATCGTGGGGAACATTGTCGAGGCCCTTGACCCAGGGGCGGAACAGCAATTTGAGAAGCGGACCCAAAAAGATCCGTTTCATGACCCAATAGAACACGTTGGTTCCTCTCCGGGGCGGCGTCTGCAAGGCGTCCGGACGGTCCCGGCCCGCATTCAGAAGCCACCATACTCCAGTGAGAAATGTCCCGAACAGTGACACGATGGACTCAACACGGAAAGCAGTGCCGCCAACTTCAGTAGCCTCGGAGTCATCATGAACACTCTCCCCGATCCCTCGCCGTACGCCAGCGACTTCACCGGTAGTGGACCCAGCATCGGCGTGGTGATGAGCCACGGCTTCACGGGCAGCCCGCACAGCATGCGCCCCTGGGCCGAGTACCTGGCCGCGGAAGGCTACGCTGTCCGCCTCCCCCTGCTTCCAGGCCATGGGACCACGTGGCAGGACATGGCCACGCGGCGCTGGCAGGAGTGGCACCGTGCGGTGGATGCGGCATATCTCGAGCTCCAGTCCGAGTGCGACTTCGTCTTCGCCGCCGGCTTGTCGATGGGCGGGACATTGGCTCTCCGGATCGCGGCGACGCGGCCGGTGGCCGGTACCGTCGTCGTCAATCCGGGACTGGTGATCGATGATCCCCGCGCCGCCGTGGTCGGCATCCTCAAGCACGTCATGAAATCCACCCCGGCGATTGCCAACGACATCCTCAAACCCGGCATGGACGAGGGAGCGTACCCCAGGACACCGGTCGCCGCCGCCCATGAGTTGAAAAAGATGTACCGGGACACCGTCACCCTGCTCCCCCGGATTTCCGCACCGGTGCTCGTCTTCCGTTCCTCCGTGGACCACGTGGTTTCGGATCGAAGCATCAGGCAGTTGAAGGAGCGGGTCACTGCTTCCATGGAGTTCAGGACCTTGGAGAACAGCTACCACGTGGCCACGCTGGACAACGATGCCTTGGAGATTTTCCGGGGCTCGGCCGAGTTCATCAGGAGAACGATGGCAGGACTGACAAGCAGTTCCGCCCCTGCCGGCCAGTCCGCCGCCGAGCTTCGGGATTCACCCAATGAATAGGCCAGGGCCCGACTCCCCCGACCAGAGCGCCAACAAAGACGACGACGCGGTCTGGCTCGATTTAGTGGCCCGGCTTGAGTCGATGCCTTCCTCCGCCCTCGACGATGCGCCGACGGCGGAGGAGCCCGCCAGCGGTTCCGGAACAGAGCCGGGGCCAGGTCCGGACGACGTTCCAGGCCGCTCATCGTCCCGTTCCTTCCAGGACTTCGACCCTCTTGGATTGTCTGGAGTGTCACAAAGAAGCGCTGCGGAAGAAGCCGCAGGCAGCGGAGCCACCGGACCGCGTGACTACGACGTCGAGGACGAGAACGGCTTCGTCCCGGAGGACCCGCCGAGCCTGGCCGGTACCGAACCCCTGACCATGCTCGCCTGGATCGGGGCCGTGGGCGGCCCGCTCGCCCTGCTGTTCACCGCGATGTTCTGGCGCTCGGCGCCGCTCCTGGCAGTGATGGGAATCCTGGCGACCTTTCTGGCCTCAGTGGTTTACCTCATCATGAAGCTGCCCCAGGAAAAAGACGAGAACGACGACGGCGCCCGCGTCTAGCCGCGTGCCCTGCCGCTGACCCGGGACAGGTCGGCAGCGCCGATCATCCCCGCCCGCGGTCCCAGCGCGGCAAGCTTAATGGCGGCCGCGGGACGGAAACCACGGCCGGTGAGGTTCCGGGTGAACGCTGTCCGCGCAGGGCCCACAAGAAGCTCACCGGCGTCGCACAGCCCACCGCCGATAACGAACGTCCCCGGATCGAGCGCAGCCGCCAGGTTCGCCAGGCCGAGCCCGAGCCAGTGCCCCACTTCTTCCAAGAGCTCCCTCGAAGCGGAGTCTCCGGCCTTTGCCCGCTCCGTCACGGTAACGCCCGTGATGTTCTCGGCCGAGCCTCCGGCCGCCTTGAGCAGTTCGTAGGCAACCGGTGAATTCCGCAAGGCCAGCTCGCGGGCCTCCCTGCCGAGCGCGTTACCGGACGCATATTGCTCCCAGCAGCCGCGGTTGCCGCATTCGCAGCGGTGCCCGCCGGGCACCACGATCTGGTGGCCGAACTCGCCCGCCACGCCGAAACGCCCACGCTCCACCCGTCCGTCCATGACCATGGCGCCACCGATGCCGGTGCCGAGCGTGATGCAGACGAGGCGGCTCTCCCCTTGCCCCGCGCCGAAGCGCCATTCAGCCCAGGCGGCAGCGTCGGCGTCGTTGGTGACGAGTACCGGGCGCCTCAGCAGGCTCTGCAGGTTTTCGCGGAGCGGCTCGTTACGCCAGGCCAGATGCGGGCTGAACAGCACGGTGCCGCCGTCGAGATCCATCCAACCGGCCGCGCCGATTCCCACAGAGGCAATCCGGTGGCTTCTGCCTAGTTCCTGGACAAGCTCGACGATCACCCGCTCCACTGCCCGGGCGTCATTGCCCGGAGTGGAGCGCCGCGCTTCCTCGACCACGCGGCCCGAGGGATCAACAACTCCCGCTGCCACCTTTGTGCCGCCGATGTCGATCCCGATTGCCAGCCCCCTGCGGCCAAGATGGGAACGGCGCGCGGCCCATGGCACCGACTCCCAGCGCAGCCCGCCGTGCGTGGAGCCGGGGCGCCGGCCGGTTGACGCCGAACCGGACCAGGAAATCTTCCGAACTCCTGCCGGCATCTGGTCGTTGGATGAATTCAGAGGCATGTCGCCATCCTATTCCGAGAGCCGCATATGTACTGACATGCTGGCCCTGCGGACGGCGCCGCCGCACCTCTGCATTGGCGGAACCGCACGCTTCACGTAAAGTTACTCATCAGTAACTTGAGTAAGGTGAATTGCGACACACCCATTACTTGGCCGTATAGAGTTAGAGCAGCCCCGCAATGGTCTGTTGATATCGAAGGAGCTATCGTGCGTGAATTCAGTGTTCCGCCCCTGGTGAATGTTGCCCCCGAAACCAACATCACGGACCTTGTGGTTCGTCAGGCCGCCGAGCCATCCAACCCGGCGCTGTTTGCCAAGCTCAACGGCGATGGCCAATGGCAGGACATCCGGGCAAAAGAGTTCCTCAAGGACGTATCGGCCCTGGCCAAAGGACTGATCGCGAACGGCGTCGGTGTGGGCGACCGGGTGGGCATCATGTCCAGGACCCGCTACGAATGGTCCCTCGTCGACTTCGCCGTCTGGTTTGCAGGCGGCATTTCCGTGCCGATCTATGAAACGTCATCGCCGTCGCAAGTGGCCTGGAACCTCGGCGACTCCGGCGCAGTCGCGGCATTCGCCGAGTCTTCGCACCACGAGGACGTCATCCGCCAAGCGGTCACCGCCGAAGGCCTCGGATCAGTCGCCCATGTCTGGCAGCTTGAAGGCGGCGGCCTTGACGCCCTTCGCACGGCCGGCAGCGGTGTCAGCGACGAGGAACTCGAGGCGCGCCGCAGCAGCGCGGAACTGGCCGACGTCGCCACGATCATCTACACCTCCGGCACCACGGGGCGCCCCAAGGGCTGCGAACTCACGCACGGCAACTTCGTGGAGCTCTCGGAGAATGCTTTGGCCTCCCTCGGCGATGTCGTCAACGAGAACGCCAAGACCATCATGTTCCTCCCGCTGGCCCACGTCTTTGCCCGTTTCATCTCGGTCCTGGCCGTCGCTGCCGGCGCCCAAGTGGCACACACGCCGGATATCAAGAACCTGCTGGCAGACCTGCAGAGCTTCCAGCCGACCTTCATCCTGGCTGTTCCACGTGTCTTCGAGAAGGTCTTCAACTCGGCCCTCACGAAAGCGGAGGACGGTGGCAAGGGTCCCATCTTCCACAAGGCGGTGGACACGGCGATCGCCTACTCGAGGGCACAGCAGTCGGGCTCCGTCGGGTTGGTGCTGAGGCTCAAGCACGCCGTATTCGACCGTTTGGTGTACGGGAAGCTCCGCGCTGCGATGGGTGGCCACGTCAGCCATGCCGTCTCCGGTGGCGGCCCCCTCGGCGAACGGCTGGGTCATTTCTTCCACGGCATCGGCTTGCAGATCCTGGAAGGCTACGGACTTACGGAGACCACGGCACCCATTTCAGTCAACACCCCGTCCCTGATCAAGATCGGCACGGTGGGGGCCCCGCTCCCCGGCAATGCGGTCAGGATCGCCGACGACGGCGAAATCCTCGCCAAGGGCGTCTGCGTGATGAAGGGCTACTTCAAGCGGGACGACCTCGCCGCGGAAACCTTCGTGGACGGGTGGTTCCGCACAGGTGACATCGGCGAACTGGACGAACAAGGTTTCCTCAAGATCACCGGCCGCAAAAAGGAAATCATCGTCACGGCCAGCGGCAAGAACGTCGTGCCTGCCCTGCTGGAGGACCAGATCCGTGCAGACGCCCTGGTGTCCCAGGTCCTTGTCGTCGGCGACAACCGGCCCTTCATCGGCGCGCTGGTCACCCTCGACGAGGAAGCCCTCCCCGGCTGGTTGGAGCGCCACGGCCTTCCCGCGTCCACGACGACGGCGGCCGCCGCGGACAACGCCCTTGTCCGGGCAGCCGTCCAGGAACTGATCAGCCACGCCAACCAGTCCGTCTCCCATGCGGAAGCGATCAAGTCGTTCCGGATTGTGCCGTCCGACTTCACCGAGGCTTCCGGCCACCTCACGCCGTCCTTGAAGGTCAAGCGCGCCCAGGTCATGAAGGACTTCGATGCAGTGATCGAGGAAATGTATTCGGCGCCCAAGGCGTCCTGACACGCCGCGCCGGACGCATCCGGAAACCAAAGAAGGAAGGTCCCGGGCTTGACAAGCCCGGGACCTTCCTTCATGTGTGCTCCACGAAGGAGCGGGCCGCTATCCGACCACGATCAACAGATCGCCGCCCTGGACCTGCTCCACGTTGTTGATGGCGACGCGAGAAACGGTGCCGGCTACCGGCGTCGTGATGGATGCTTCCATCTTCATCGCCTCAATGGTGGCGACAGTATCGCCGGCCTTGACGGTGTCGCCGGCCTTGACTGTCAGGGTCACGGCACCGGCGAACGGCGCTGCGACCTGGCCGGGCTGGGACGCATCCGCCTTCTCCGCGGCCTTCACGTTGCTGACCACCGACTTGTCGCGGACCACCACCGGGCGCGACTGGCCGTTGAGCTTGCACATGACGGTGCGCATGCCCTTTTCGTCGGGCTCCGAGACTGCTTCCAGGGACGCGATCAGCCGCACGCCCTTTTCGAGCTCCATGACGTGTTCGGCACCGAGCTGGAGACCGTACAGGTAGTCGCGGGTGTCAAGCACCGACAGATTGCCGTAGGTGTCCACGCTCTTGAGGTAGTCCTTGGTGGGGCCCTCGAACAGGAGCCGGTTCAGGGTCCTCTGGCGGGTCTTGGAGTCGCCCTTGAGCGCTGAACTGTCTTCTGCGCTCAGCTCGACGTCGCGGACCTTGATGCTGCGGCCCTGGAGTGCCTTCGTGCGGAACGGCTCCGGCCATCCTCCCGGAGGATCTCCCAGTTCACCCGACAGGAAGCCGATGACGGAGTCCGGGATGTCGTAGTTCTGCGGGTTCTCGTTGAAGTCCGCAGGATCTGCATGGATTCCCACGAGGTGCAGCGCGAGGTCGCCCACCACCTTGGACGACGGCGTCACCTTGACCAAGCGGCCCAGGATGCGGTCCGCGGCGGTGTACATGTCCTCAATGGCCTCGAAACGCTCGCCAAGGCCCAACGCGATGGCCTGCTGGCGCAGGTTGGACAGCTGGCCACCCGGGATTTCGTGCCGGTAGACCCGGCCTGTGGGGCCGGGAAGCCCGGACTCGAACGGCGCATAGACCCGGCGGACCGCTTCCCAGTAGGGCTCCAGGGAGCTGACGCTGGCCAGGCTGAGCCCGGTGTCGCGCGGGGTGTGTGCCAAGGCGGCCACAAGGGCCGACGCCGATGGCTGGCTCGTCGTACCGGCCAGGGACGCTGAAGCGACGTCCACGGCGTCCACGCCGGCGTCCACAGCCGCCAGCAGGGTTGCCAGTTGGCCGCCTGCGGTGTCGTGGGTGTGCAAGTGGACCGGAAGGTCGAAGCGTTCACGCAAGGCGCTGACAAGCTTGGCTGCGGCTGCCGGGCGAAGGAGGCCGGCCATGTCCTTGATGGCGAGGATGTGCGCACCGGCGTCGACGATCTTCTGGGCGAGGTCCAGGTAATAGTCGAGGGTGTACAGGTTCTCGTTCGGGTCGAGGAGATCGCCGGTGTAGCAGAGTGCCACCTCCGCCACCGCTGTGCCGGTGGCCCGCACTGCCCGGATGGCCGGAGCCATCTGGTTCACGTCGTTGAGGGCGTCGAAGATGCGGAAGATGTCGATGCCCGTTGCCGCCGCCTCGTTGACGAATGCTTCGGTGACTTCCTCGGGGTAGGGCGTGTACCCGACGGTGTTGCGGCCACGGAGCAGCATCTGCAGGCAGATATTCGGCAGGGCCTTGCGCAAGGCGGCCAGCCGGTCCCACGGATCCTCGCCGAGGAAGCGCAGGGCGACGTCGTAGGTGGCACCGCCCCAGGCCTCTACCGAGAGCAGTTCGGGCAGCAGCGCGGAGACCGCGGGTCCGGCTGCGACGAGGTCGCGGGTCCGGACACGCGTGGCGAGCAGCGACTGGTGGGCATCGCGGAAAGTGGTGTCCGTGATGGCCACCGCCTGCTGCTCGCGCAGCGCCTTCGCGAAGCCTTCAGGTCCCAACTCCTGCAGCCTCTGGCGCGAGCCGGCCGGTGCAACGATCCCTGCAAGCGACGGAAGCTTGGCTGCGGGGTCGGTGTGGACCTTGAGTTCGCCGTTGGGCTTGTTGACCGTCACATCGGCCAACCAGGTCAGCAGTTTGGTTCCACGGTCCGCGGAGACGTGGGACTTCAGCAGTTCAGGGCGCTTGTCGATGAAGTCGGTCGCCACGTTGCCCGCAATGAAGTCCGGGTCGGCAAGGACGGCTTGGAGGAACGGGATGTTGGTGGACACGCCACGGATCCGGAACTCGGCAAGGCCGCGCCGGGCGCGGGCCACCGCGGCCGGGTAGTCGCGTCCGCGGCAGGTCAGCTTGACCAGCATGGAGTCGAAGTGGGGGCTGATCTCGGCGCCCGAGTAGACTGTGCCGCCGTCGAGACGGACGCCGGCACCGCCCGCGGAACGGTAGCCGGTGATTCTTCCGACGTCGGGCCGGAAGCCGTTGGCGGGATCTTCCGTGGTGATGCGGCACTGCAGGGCGGCACCCTTGATGGATACCGACTCCTGGCTCAAGCCGAGGTCTGCGAGGGTCTCCCCCGAAGCGATGCGCATCTGTGCCTGGACGAGGTCCACGTCCGTGATTTCCTCGGTGACGGTGTGCTCGACCTGGATGCGGGGGTTCATCTCGATGAAGACGTGCTGGCCGGCCCGCTCGCCCTCGGTGTCCACGAGGAACTCGACCGTTCCGGCGTTGACGTAGTTCAGGGCCTTCGCGAATGCGACGGCATCCCGGTAAAGGGCCTGGCGGATGGACTCGTCCAGGTTGGGGGCCGGAGCGATTTCCACGACCTTCTGGTGGCGGCGCTGCAGGGAGCAGTCACGCTCAAAGAGGTGCATGACATTTCCCTCGGCATCGGCCAGGATCTGGACCTCGATGTGTCGGGGGCGCAGCACTGCCTGCTCCAGGAACATGGTGGGATCGCCGAACGCAGCGTCCGCCTCGCGCATGGCCGACTGGAGCGCTTCCGGAAGGTCCTCGCGGGTCTCCACCCGGCGCATGCCGCGGCCACCGCCACCGGCGACGGCCTTCGCGAAGATCGGGAATCCGACCTCGTCCGCCGCGGCAATGAGTTCGTCGATGTCCCGGGAAGGCGCGCTGGACTTCAAGACCGGCACGCCGGCCTTGCGGGCGGCTTCGAGTGCGGCGACCTTGTTGCCGGCGAGCTCCAGCACCTCAGCCGGCGGGCCGATAAACGTAATGCCTGCCTCTTGGGCCGCCCGGGCGAGGTCCGGGTTTTCGGACAGGAACCCGTAGCCCGGGTAGATTGCGTCAGCACCCGCTTCTTTGGCGACACGGACGATTTCGTCCACGTCCAGGTAAGCACGGACCGGATGACCTTCCTGTCCGATCAGGTAGGCCTCATCAGCCTTCTGCCGGTGGATCGAGTTGCGATCCTCATACGGGAAGACCGCTACGGTCTTGGCGCCCAGTTCATAGCTAGCGCGGAAGGCCCTGATCGCGATTTCGCCGCGATTAGCCACCAGAATCTTGGAAAACATGCTTCTCCTGCATCATTGCGGGTGTAACGGTCGGTGGTCACAGTGTGTAAGACCTCCATACCCAAACACAAATCTTTGTGGTGACAGTCACACGGAGATTCGTCACGAGCAGTGTACCTTCGCGCACGGTGCACTTTCACGTGCTAAAAGACGATCGAGTATCAGGCGGCCCGAACCGTTCCGGGCTGATAAGGCAGGAATCGGCGGCCACTCAACATATGATGTTGAAGGGCAGCGGCAGAGCCCGGGTTCCGGCAAAGCCGGAACACAGGCACCGCGACACGGCAACCGGCGTTAGGTTTTGGGTTTTCAAGTGCAAGTAGTCAGCATCAGCAGCCTCAAAGGCGGCGTGGGCAAGACATCCGTAACCACTGGGTTGGCCTCGGCCGCACTGGCCGCAGGGATCCCCACCCTTGTCGTGGACCTGGATCCCCACGCCGACGCCACCACGGCCCTCGGTGTCCAGGCCGGAGACCAGCTCGACATTGGCCGCATGCTGAAGAACCCCCGCAAGGCCAGGCTCTTGGATAATGTGGCCAGCAGCGGCTGGGTTGACCACCCCCGCGGCAACGGCGGAGGAACGGCCCTTGATGTCGCCGTCGGATCCGCCTACACCGGTATCTACGATCGGCCGGATCTTGGGCGCCGCGATCTGCGCCGCCTGACGGCGGTCCTTGCCGCGGCCGAAAAGTACGAGCTGGTCCTCGTCGATTGTCCGCCGTCCCTCAACGGGCTCACCCGCATGGCCTGGAGCGCGAGCGACCGCGTGGTCCTTGTCGCCGAACCTGGGCTCTTCTCGGTAGCCGGCACGGAACGCACCATGCGCGCCATCCAGCTGTTCCGCCAGGAGTTCGCTCCGCAGCTGGCTCCTGCAGGGATTGTTGCCAACCGGGTCCGGCCGTCCTCGTCCGAGCACACGTACCGGCTCGCGGAGATGGAATCGATGTTCGGCGATCTTTTGCTGGCACCGCATATTCCGGAGCAGGCGAACTGGCAGCAAATCCAGGGTGCCGCCCACGCCGTACACCATTGGCCTGGCGACTCGGCCAAGAACACCGCCAAGCTGTTTGACTCTCTTCTGGAGAACATGTTGTCCTCAAACAACAGCACGCGGGAACGCCGCAAGCGCTGACCGGGAATCTGCAAAGCGGCAGCCATCCTGCTTCGACAATAGCGATGAAGCCGCCTTCCTGCTGGAAGGCGGCTTCATTGGTCTTCAGTGGCCGCTTGCGGGGATCCCGACGGCGGTTCAGCCTGTGCGGCGCGCGGAACGGCGCTTGCTGAGTTCGTCGTCCGGAAAGGACTGCTCTACAGCGTGCTCGCTCGGGAGTGCAGCAAGGCTGCCCTCGACTTCGCGCCATACGCGTCCAACGGCGATGCCGAAAACGCCCTGGCCACCCTGCACCAGGTCAATGACTTCGTCCGCTGAAGTACATTCGTAGACACTCGCGCCATCGCTCATGAGGGTGATTTGCGCGAGGTCTTCTACTCCGCGTTCACGCAAATGCTCAACGGCCGTGCGGATCTGCTGGAGGGATACACCTGTGTCCAGGAGGCGCTTGACGACTTTGAGGACGAGGATGTCGCGGAAGCCGTAGAGTCGCTGCGATCCGGAACCGGCGGCGCCTCGCACTGCGGGTTCAACAAGTCCGGTACGTGCCCAGTAGTCCAGCTGGCGGTAGGTGATCCCTGCCGCCTTGCACGCGGTGGGACCACGGTAGCCGGCATCTTCATCCAGGACCGGAAGGTCCTCGGTGAATAGCAGACCCTGGGCACCGCTTGCGGGTACAGCAACGCCTGTCGAGGCCTGCTTTAGCTCGCCTGCTTCGCCTTTGGGACTCACGTGACCCTCCTTGTCAGAAGTTCCCTTGGGGATGGTGCATACGGCGGCTAACACGAAAAGGGGAAATGCACTCGTGTAATTTCAACGCGTCCGCACCTTTCAGTGTGACTTGCGCGGGTCCTGTATGCAACGGGAACTTGATATCTTCGACGTTAGGCGTGCGGGAGCCTCAGGTCAAAGACGTCCGGGGCATTTTCAGATCGTGTCGAAACTTTCACCCTCAACTTTAACCTTAGGCCACCTTCAGCCTTCGAAATCCTCGGGCTCCACGTCGTCCAGAAACTCCCGGAATCGGCGCAATTCCCGTTCTTCGTCAACTTCGGGACCCGGCTCGGTGTCTTCGCCCTCGTCGTGTTCGGTGATCCGGACGCCGGCCTCCTCCATCACTGCGTCGGCACACCAGATGCGGCATTTCGCCCGCAACGCCAGCGCAAGCGCGTCGGAAGCGCGGGAACTCACTACAGTGCCGTCGTCGAACTGGAGCTGACCGTAGAAGATGTTGTCCTCGACCGCCACGATGTTCACGCTGATGATCGTGTGGCCGAGTGCCTCAACGACGTCGATCATCAGATCGTGGGTCATGGGACGGGGCGGCACCACTCCTTGCTGTGCCAGGGCGATGGCACTGGCTTCGGGCGTCCCGATCCAGATGGGGACATGGCGCTCCCCGTGCATCTCCCGCAGGAGGACCAGAGGCTGGTTTGAAGGCAGTTCAATGCGCACTCCAACGATCTCGACCTCAATCATCATGCGTCCATACGGGAGATTCGGTCCTGCACCAAGGCTCGATGCAGGCTGAGGCAGAGTTCGCTGATTTCCCGGGCGGCTTCCGCAGCCCGGGATTGCGATGCCGCATCCTTGCGGGACGTCAAGGGAGCGACCACGCGCTCCACCAAGCCGAATTCGCGTTCGGCAGCCGCTTGGAACGGACGGAGATGCCGCGGCTCAAGTCCGTGGCTTTCAAGTTGGACACAGGCACGCGCAACTTGCAGGGCGTGTTCGTCGAATTTGCCGTTGACGTGGCTGATGAGTCCAAAACTGAGAAGGGACTGCAAGAGCGGGACGCTCGCCCCGGATTCCGTACGCAACTGCTCCTCGCTCAGGGCGCGTGCGCGGCCCTGCAGCTCAGCCGCAAGTTCGTCCGAGACGATCCGAGGGGAAACGGACACCCCGGGAGGAAGGTTCTCGGGACGCTCGCCACGATCGATCGCGTCCAGGTAGTCCTTGATGACTTTGAGTGGCAGGTACTGGTCACGCTGGAGTGCCAGCACGAAGCGCAGGCGCTCGACGTCGCTTTCGGCGTATTGCCGGTACCCGGCAGGCGTGCGCTTGGGATTGATCAGTCCCTTTTCCTCGAGAAAACGGATCTTGGACGCCGTCATGGTGGGAAAGTCGTCGCTGAGTTGGGCGAGGACCTCCCCGATGTTGAGGACCTGCGGTCCTCGCCGTTCCGGCTGGGGCATTGCCACAGGCGTACCCGGAATCAGTCTTGGCCTGCTGCGCGGGCAGGGCTCAGGTAGTAGGTGAGGCGGAACTTCCCAATCTGGACCTCGCTGCCGTTCTTGAGAAGGACGTTATCCACCCGGTCTTGGTTGACGTAGGTGCCATTGAGGCTTCCGGTGTCCACCACTTCGAAGCCCTCGGGGGTGCGCACGAATTCCACGTGCTTGCGCGAAACCGTCACATCATCCAGGAAGATATCCGCATCCGGGTGGCGGCCTGCGGTAGTAATGTCCGAGTCCAGGAGGAACCGTGCACCCGCATTGGGACCGCTGTGGGCAATCAGCAAGGCCGATCCAGGAGGCAGCGCCTGGACCGCAGCGCGCTCCTCGGCTGCCAGCGGCGGACGGGCATCCGGCTCGTGGTGGCGCACAGGCGTGAGCTGGATCGAGGTAGTCTCCGAGGTTGGCTGTTCTACAGCACCGTGCTCGTCCCGGGCGTGGTTCCGCTTGCCGCCAACCATGGAAATCCTCCTCATCCGCCGGCAGTTATCATCAACTGCCGGTTACGCATCTGCCCGGTTCCCCCGGGCCAAACAGGTCGCTGGCCCGCCGCCGCCGCTCCCCCTTTTCCGGGGAGAACCAACTTGGCGGGCCAGATACCATTTAGCCTACCTGTTGTTCGTACTCTGATGCACTGAGAAGGGTTTCGATGGCGTCAGCTTCCGAAAGCTTTACTTCGAACAGCCAGCCGTCACCGTAGGGATCCGAGTTGATCAGGGCGGAGTCGGTGTCGAGAGCATCGTTGCGGGCGACAATTTCGCCGCTGACCGGGGCATATATGTCGCTCACGCTCTTCGTTGACTCGACTTCACCCACGACGTCGTTGCCCTTCACCGTGGTGCCGGGCTCGGGTAGCTGGGCGTAGACGACATCGCCGAGTGCATCCTGGGCGAAGTCCGTGATGCCGACGCGTACAACGCCGTCTGCATTCGGGGCGCTGACCCATTCATGTTCGGCGGTGTAGGAAAGATCGGCAGGAATGTTGCTCATGAGTCGCCTTTCATCGGGACATTTCGGACCACGACGGCGGCCCGGTCATCCGGCCACCGCTGAAAGTATAAGCACATCCATGCCTCCTCCCCACAGGTGTCTGGAATGATTGGAAGCAGACTTGAGCCGCATAGTCCCGCAACGCCGCCGAAGGAGCGCGATCATGCCGGAACTGCCCGAAATCACCGCCTTGACCGACTTTCTGGACCAGCGGCTATCCGGGGCGCAGCTTACCCGGTTCCTGCTGCCATCGGCGTTCGCCCTGAAAGCAGCGGATGTTCCCCCTGAATCGCTCATCGGGCGGACAGTCGAATCCGTCGGCCGGCGGGGAAAGTTCCTCGTTTTCGAGATCGCGCCTGAAGCATCCCTGGACGGAGACTCAGCAGGGCCCCTGTACTTGGTCGTCAATTTCGCGAAGTCCGGCTGGCTCACGTTCACGGATGAACAGTCCGGCGACGAAGAAACTGCGGCGGGCGGATATTTCGCCGCGCAACTGGGCTTTTCGAACAACGGCTACGATTTCGGCATTACCCTTAGCGACACTGGAACCTGGAAAGGATTGGCCCTCTTCATCGTTCGCCAGCCCGCGGAAGTCCATGGCATCGCGGAGCTCGGGCCCGATCCCCTTGACCCCGGCTTCGGCCTGGACGAGTTCGGCCGGCTTTTCACGCATAGGCAGCAGATCAAGGGGGTCCTGAAGAACCAGAAGCTCTTGTCGGGTATCGGGAACGCCTATAGCGACGAAATCCTCCACGCAGCCAAGCTGTCTCCCGTGGCCGCCGCTTCATCGTTGGGCCCGGACGCAGTGGAGCGCATCTTCACTACTATGAAGGACGTTCTCAGCGGCGCTATCCAGGAGTTCTCGGGCAAGAAACCGAGCGAGCTGAAGGAGGCCAAGAAAGCCTCGATGCGCGTGCACGGCAGGACCGGCGAGCCTTGCCCGGTTTGCGGCGACACCGTGCGGGAGATTGCCTTCGTCGGCACTTCGCTGCAGTACTGCCCCACCTGCCAGACCAACGGCGAGATCCTGGCCAAACGCGGTGCGGGCGAGGACTGATTCCAGGAAACCGGCGTGTCGCTTATGCGACCGGTGACCCCTCAGGTTCGCGTACGACGTCGGGGGCTGCTTCCGGAGCGGAAGCTGACTCCCCGGCTCCCCCACGCCGCGCTGCTGCCGCGGCGGCAATCATGACGAGCAAGGCCGCTACAGTGATGGCGGCCCCGGCCCAGATCGGCGAGGTGTAGCCCAGGCCCAGGGTGATGGTGAGGCCGCCCAGCCATGCGCCCAAGGCGTTGCCCAGGTTGAAGGCGCCGATATTCGCGCCGGAGGCGAGGGTGGGAGCGGTGGCGGCAAAGTGCATGACGCGCATCTGCAGGCCCGGCACGGTAGCGAAGCCGAAGCCGCCCATGAGGACGAGCGAGAACAGGGTAGCCACGGGGCTCGCGGCCGTGAGAGCGAAGAACACGAGCACCAGCACCAGGCCCGCGAGGATGACCACGAGGGTTTTGTCGATGGATTTGTCGGCCGCTTTGCCGCCGGCGATATTGCCGACGAACAGTCCTGCACCAAACAGGACGAGGAGCCAAGGGACTGCGTGGGGATCGAATCCGGAGACGTCGGTCAGGGTGAAGGCAATGTAAGTGAAGGCTCCGAACATGCCGCCAAAACCGAGAATTGTGACAACGATCGACAGCCACACCTGACCCGACGTGAACGCACCAAGCTCGCTGCGGAGGCTGCTGGCAACGACCCCTTCCTTGGTGCGCGGGACCATGAGGGCGATGCCGATGAGGGCGGCAACGCCAATGACGGTGATGGCCCAGAAGGTGGACCGCCAGCCGAGGTTCTGGCCAAGGAAGGTTCCGAAGGGGACGCCCAGCACGTTGGCGGCGGTGAGGCCAGTGAACATGATGGCGATGGCTCCGGCCTTTTTGTGGGCCGGAACCAGGCTGGCCGCGACGACTGAGCCGATGCCGAAGAAGGCTCCGTGACAGAGCGCGGCAATAATGCGCCCGATCAGCATGACCGGGTAGCTGTCCGCGACGGCGGAGAGGAAGTTGCCCGCGATGAACAGGACGAGGAGCCCGATCAGCACGGGCTTCCGGGGCAGGCGGGTGACGGCCGCTGTTACCAAGAGGGCGCCGACAACGACGCTCAGCGCATAGCCGGTGATGAACCATCCGGCGGCTGCTTCGCTGACTCCGAAGTCGGTGGCAATCTCGGGCAAGAGGCCCATGATGACGAACTCGGTCAAGCCAATGCCGAATCCTCCGAGGGCAAGGGCGATCAACCCTGCGGGCATGGTGTGCTCCTTCGTGGGGATGGATTCCCGTAAGACTGGAAGTGCGTCGCCGAGAACCGTAGAATATTAGTTGCAGACGCTGCATATATAGTTGCACACGCCTTGTAATTGCGCAAGCAACTACTTTGGCGTGCGTCTGGTTTTCTCATCGATCGGCAGGGAGTTACGGGAGACATGGGCATCAAGGACGACGCCGTTGAGGTCCGGGCGCAGGGGTGGCGGACTCTCGCGGCGCTGCACGGCAACATCGACGCAGCTCTGGAAAAGGCGTTGCAGTCCGCCGCGGATCTTTCCGTCGTCGAATACACGGTGCTGGACGCGCTGAGCCGCCAGGACGGCTGGCACATGCGGATGCAGCAGCTCGCCAGGGCCACGGCACTTTCCAGCAGCGCCACGACACGCTTGGTGAACCGGCTCGAGGACCGTGGGCTGCTGACCAGGATCCTGTGCGCCGACGACCGGCGCGGGATCTATACGGAACTCACCGAGGCCGGCCAGAAGCTGTTGCTGGCGACCCGGCCAGTGCACGACGAAACCCTCGCAGAGTCCCTGACGGCCGCGGAATCCGTGCCGGAGCTTGAGCCCCTGGTGAAGGCATTGGGGGCGCTGCAGGGGGCTTGAGGGCGCCAGGCCTTCTTGACCACGCTTGACTTGAGCTGCATGGGTCCGAAGCCGTCCACCTAGCAGTCGATGGCGTGATCCCCCGCGCCGTTCACGAGGCGGATGTTGCGGACCTTGGTTCCGACCTTGATGGCGGTGGCGCTGCCCTTGACCTTGAGGTCCTTGATCACCGTCACGGCGCGGTCCAACACGGAGACGGCGACCCGGGCACACGGAGACGCCCGGCAGGAACCCCGAAATCTCGCGGAATCGAACACGTAGATCGGTACTGTCGACCACTTAATTCTTGGATTTGACCACTGAGACGGCAAATGTCGGCCATAGATTGCCAGTGCCCAAGACTTCGAAAGTTGGTGCATGAACCGTGCAGTTGCCTACATGGGGCCTCGTCCTGGCATGGCTGGTCGTCAGCATATATCTTCGCTCGCTCAAGCTCTTCGCCCTGATGACAATCTGCGCCCTACCAGGGCTGGTGGCGCGTGCAATGTCGACAATCCTCGCAGAACCCTTGCATTTGACGGCAAACCAACAGGACGGGTTGAACGTCTTCTCGTCCGTCTGGATCTACCTGACGCTGATCCTTTTCGTAGGCATCCGGCGAATGACTGGACCAGGGTGAGGCTGCCGGCCCCACTCTGTGGTTGAATCCGCACGTGTCAAGGACCAAGCTGATGCCTCTCTATGGAACGCTCCCGAACCAGTGGATTCCCGGGTACTTTGAGTTAATCGGCTTCAGAACCGTGCTGTCTCGTTCTCTTCCTTCATCTGTGGGTTCAACGAGCTCTCCAAGCACGATGCCCATTGCCGTTTGGATTGGCTGGCGACGGTCGAAGTCCAGCTCCTCGAGGAGTCGCAGGCCATAAACCCGACCGGCCAGCGCACCTCGCCAATCGTCGTAGACGACCGCGATCCGGGTGGCATCAATAGACGCAGCGTGCCTGTATCTCACACGGCCCATAATGCTTTCGTCCACAAGCTTGAAGCCTTCCTCGAATGCTCGGGCCCAAGCGTCCGCACTGTTCATGGGTGCTTGCGAATCCGTGAGCCCCGAGGGTCACTTGCCTGATGCAGTTGCATTGAGGCTTTTGAAACTCTTCTGCTGCTCATCAAAGTCCTCCTATTGATCTCGCGGGCACTCGCTTCCTGCGAGCGGACACCCGATGGATCACAGATAGAACCACGGCAACAATGAGTCCCACTGTGCTGCACCATCCGCAAAAGCACGGACATGCGACACGGCGAATCCCATGGCCGTGTCCGGGAAAAATCAGCAGCATCGACGGAACAGCGTAGGCGAACAACACGAAAGGAGCCACCTTCCTGGCATCGAACGATCTAGCAATCCTCCGCACAAGCGCCCAACAAACCATGCCGGTCGTTCCGCTCCAAACTACGAACCAAATGACGTTGCCAAGGTTAGACCCGCCCTGAAACGTCACGTAAGACTCGAAGAGGCCCAATCCGGTGTACTGCGCTGAAACGAAGAACACGGCATAGGCGCCGAGTATCCACGGAATGGCAGCAGCAAAGGCTATCGTCATGACCGCCGCTCGCATCCTCATATTCAGCCCTTCGAATTACCAGTTGCCGGTAGCACTTGGTGGCCAGACCGCGCCAATCCGGAAGTCAGGAACTGTCCGGCGTTGAAGATCACGTCGTGGCGTCCCCATGCTGAGAGTGCCACCAGAAAGCGTCCCTAGCGCCAAGCTACCCGCGGAATTCCCTGCCAGGTTGTCCCATGCTGCAAATTGAGTGCTCAATTACCTCAAAATGAGTGCCTTTGGGACTGCCCCCGGTTTTGTTGACTCCTTGACCTAGCGAGCTTGTGCTCGTGGAAGGATGTTGACCATGCCCACAGCTTATGGGGCGGAGTTCCG
>NZ_JBFBLA010000043.1:0-25167 GCF_040702485.1 Arthrobacter sp. NPDC080031 | reverse complement strand
ACGCGGCCCTCGCTGCCGAGCAGGACGGGGATGATGTCCGCGTCGCAGGCGATCTTGCGGATGACCGAGGGGTGGATCGGGCCCTGGAACGTGGACGCGCCGCTGCTGAGGCGCGGGCCGGCGGGCGTTTCGCCGTCGACGCGCCCGCGGTCGACGCGCCCGCGGTCGACGCGCCCGAGGCGCCCGAGGAGGTCTTGGTAGTCGATGGTCACCATCACCTGGGGCCGGAGGCCGCCGTTCGCGGGCAGCTCGCCGGTGGCCAGGGCCACGGCACAGGCGCCGGTGAGTCCGTCCAGGAGTTTCTGGGCCCGGGAGCGGCGGTCCAGCTCGGTGCCGGTGCCGGTGCCCTCGGTGCCGGCGGTGCCGGGCTGGAGGCGCGGGTTGGCGGCGGTGTTCATGGCGGTGGCGAGGGTTTCGAATTGTTCGGCCGTGGCGAAGATTTCCAGGTGGTGCAGGCCGCGGCGGGGTTTGCGGATGAACGCTCCCTGGCGGTGGCGTAGTTCGTCCTCGCCGGGTTCGGTTCCGTCCTGGTCGATGGCATCGACCCAGCGTCCGGCCATCCGGGAGACGAAATCGGGGTCCCTTTGGGCCGCGGTGCTGGTCAGGGAGTGTTCCATCTGCCGGGTGGTTTCGGCGTCGGCGAGGTGCCGTACCTGGTCCAGGGCCGTACTGATCACGGTGGCCGAGCGGGACGGGACGGCTGCCGAGGACAGGGCCGCGGCGAGCACCCCGTGGCGGGCGGGGAGGTCCTGCCCGGCGATCCCGGTCTGCGGGAGCACGACGGCGGCCAGTGCGAGCCGGCGCCTGGCTTCGCCGATGCCGATCCGCAGCCTGGCGCGCAGGAATTCGGCCGCGTTCCGGTACCCGTCATCGACCGCGTCAGCCCCCTCCGCAACGCAGGCTGCTGCCGTGAGGCCGGCAGAGCCTTCCGGGCCGGCCGCGGCTGCCGTATCGGCTTCAGTTCCCGCGGCCGCCGCATCGGCTTCAGTTCCCGCGGCCGTGGACTCCGTCCAGCCGGTCCGCCACCCCGGCGCCGGGGATGACTGCCGTGCCGCCTGGGCTTCGCTCCGGGTCCGCTCCACAGCCCCGGCCGCGACGAGCTGCAAAAACTCGACCGTGCGGGAGATCTCCTCGACCGTGCCGGCGAAATCGGCGGCATCACGGAAACCGAACGCGCGGGCCTCGGAGACGGCCGCAGTGCGCAGCGCATCCATCGCCGCCAGCGTCTGATCAAGGGCTGTTGCCGGGGACGTCGCGGCCCGCGGCGGCACGGATGCCGGGCTTTCCTGCCCGGCATGCCAGGCAGGAACGGGCTTCAGGCGGCGGGACAGACGTCCCAACGCCGGATTCCCGAGCTCGGGCGCGACTACTGCCCGACGTGCCACGAGTTGACCGATGCCTTCCATGAATAAACCCTGTCACGGGGGTCTGACATTTAAGGGCCCCTGCGCTGCCAATCGACGCCGTGAAAAGCGAAACAAGGAAAACAGGTCTCAAAAATCAGGTGTTGAGGTCCCAATGAACCCGGATCGCCTCGGCGATGGTACCCGCTGACGCACTCAGAATCGCCGACGAATTCCCGTGCCTTCACCCCGGCGACGAATGTGATGCCGGTAATTGGTACCTGAAGTATCACGACACGCCGGGCCCATATCAGGCGGTCTGCGGCGTCCACCGGTGCCGGCGGAACTGCGTGGCCGAAGCTGGTAATCAAGTACGACGGGTCCAGCGCAGGGGACTAGTATTGAAGGTACTTGGTCAATGTGACCTGGAAATCCGGTGTGCGCTGTGTGTGGCCCCTGTCCGCCTGCGCCCCGGCCAAGGTCTTCTATCTACCCATAGGGGTTTTTGTGTCTACACCTGATGTAAGCAACGAAGCCGGTTCGTCCGCAGCCAGCGTTACGGGCAGCAGCCGCGTCAAGCGCGGCATGGCCGAGATGCTCAAGGGCGGCGTCATCATGGACGTCGTCAACGTCGAGCAGGCCCGCATCGCCGAAGATGCCGGTGCCGTGGCCGTCATGGCGCTCGAGCGGGTTCCCGCCGACATCCGCGCCCAGGGCGGCGTGTCCCGCATGTCGGACCCGGACATGATCGACCAGATCATCGCCGCCGTGTCCATCCCCGTGATGGCCAAGGCCCGCATCGGCCACTTCGTCGAGGCGCAGGTCCTGCAGTCCCTGGGCGTGGACTACATCGACGAGTCCGAGGTCCTGACCCCGGCCGACTACACCCACCACATCGACAAGTGGAACTTCACGGTTCCCTTCGTCTGCGGTGCCACCAACCTCGGCGAGGCGCTGCGTCGCATCAACGAGGGCGCAGCGATGATCCGCTCCAAGGGCGAGGCCGGCACCGGCGACGTTTCCAACGCGACCACCCACATGCGCCAGATCCGTGCCGAGATCCTGCGGCTCTCCACCCTGCCCGAGGACGAACTGTACGTCGCGGCCAAGGAACTGCAGGCCCCGTACGAGCTCGTCAAGGAAATCGCCGCAACCGGCAAGCTCCCCGTCGTGCTGTTCACCGCCGGCGGCATCGCCACCCCGGCCGACGCTGCCATGATGATGCAGCTCGGTGCGGACGGCGTGTTCGTCGGTTCGGGCATCTTCAAGTCCGGCAACCCGGCCCAGCGTGCCGCCGCCGTGGTCAAGGCCACCACGTTCTTCGATGACCCCGACGTCATCGCCAAGGTCTCCCGCGGCCTGGGCGAAGCCATGGTGGGCATCAACGTCGAGGAAATCCCCGAACCCCACCGCCTCGCCGAACGCGGCTGGTAAGTCTCGCCGTACGGGAGAGCGCGCCGTACGGCGCTGATCCTCGGCGCGCTTGATTGGCGCGCCGTACGGCGCTGATCCTCGGCGTGCTATTCCCCGCGATCCGCTGCCGCGGCTTTGCCGCGACTCGGGGCGGGGGCCCTTTTACGCACGCTGCCGGATCACACCGTCCATCGGCTCGCGCTGCCGGATCACACCGTCCATCGCCGCACGCTGGCGCTAATCACGACGCCGGCCGGTCACCTTCCACGGTGACCGGCCGGCGTCGTGCGTTAACCCAAGTAACTCGCAGTTGCTGTCGTTATGAGACTCCATAACGACACCTACTGCCAGTCAGTTGGGTGGGGCCAGCTCTGCTACTCGAGTCCGCGGCGTTTGAGGAGCGGATCCAGGGAGGCATCGCGTCCCCGGAGTGCGCGGAAGGATTCCAACGGATCCCGGCTGTTGCCACGGGAGAGCAGTTCCGAGCGGAATCGTTCGCCGTTGCCGCGCAGAAGCCCGCCACTTTCCGTGAACCAGTCCACCGTTTCCGCGTCCAGCACTTCACTCCAGATGTACGAGTAATACCCGGCTGCGTAGAAGTCCCCGGCGAAGATGTGCTGGAAGTACCCCGTGCGATACCGGGGCGGTATGAGGGAATGCGCCACGCCGGCCGCAGCCAATGCCTTGGCTTCGAAGTCCTGGGCATCCTGGGGAACGCCGTCTGCCTCCAGCACGTGCCAGGCCAGGTCCAAAAGGGCGGCGCCGAGGTACTCCGTGGTCGCGAAACCTTCGCCCCAGAGCTTGGACTCGTTGAGGCGTTCAACGATGTCGTGGGGGAGCGGTTCGCCAGTGGCGTGGTGCCGCGCGTAGTTGCCGATTATCCCGGGCCACATGATCCACATCTCGTTGACCTGTGACGGATACTCCACGAAGTCCCGGGGGACCGAAGTTCCGGAAAACCGTGGATACGTGACGTTGGAGAAGAGCCCGTGCAATGCATGGCCGAACTCGTGGAATGCGGTCCGGACCTCGTCCAGGGTGAGAAGGGTCGGTTCTCCGGCTGGCGGCTTGGAGATGTTCAGGTTGTTGATCACCACTGGCTTGGTACCCAGCAGGGCTGATTGTTCGACGAGCGAGTTCATCCAGGCGCCGCCGCGCTTGGAGTCACGCGCGTAGTAGTCGCCCAGGAAAAGGCCCAGCTCGGAGCCGTCCTCGTTTCGCACTTCCCAGACGCGGACGTCGCGGTGGTACCCCTTGAGGTCTAGCCGCTCGTGGAAAGTAATGCCGAAGAGGCTCGTGGCTGCGAAGAACACGCCGTCCACCAGCACCCGGTCCAATTCGAAATAGGGCCGTAGCAGCTGCTCGTCCACCTCGTACCGTTCCCGCCGGACTTTCGAGGAGTAGTACGCCCAGTCCCACGCTTCCAGCGGGTGCCCTGCGCTCTGCGCCAGGGCAGCCGCTTCGGCGTCCGCGTTGCGGATGGCGGCGGGAGCGAGCCGGTTGAGCATCGCCTGAACGGCCGCGAAATCGAGTGCGGTCTGGCGGTCGATGACCAGTTCGGCGTAGTTACCGAACCCTAGAAGGGCCGCCTTCTCGGCCCTCAAACGCGCCATCGCCTTCGCCAGTTCGAGCACGTCCAGGCTGCCGCCGTCGCTGCCCCGAGCGATGGACGCCTCATAGAGGCGGCGCCGGAGCTCGCGGTTCTGCAAAGAAGCCAATGCGGGCTGGTTGCTCGGCTGGATGAGGGTCAGGAGGTATTTCCCCTCGTGTCCGGCAGTGCGTGCTGCCTCGGCAGCGCTGGCGATGTCGTCCGCTGGCAGGCCGGCAAGTTCCGTGGCGTCATCGACCAGAAGTGCAGCGGCCTTCATGGCTTCCTTGACGCGTTGCCCGTACTCAGTTCCCAATCGGGAGAGCTCTGCATTGAGGCTCTTGAGCTTTTCCTGGTCATCTTGATCAAGCTGGATCCCGGACTGCCGGAATTCGCGGAGATACTCCTGCACCAGCCGGATGGATTCTTCGTCAAGCCCCGAGGTGTCTATGGCTGCGAATCGCTCGTACAGTCCGCGGTTGAGGTACACCGCGTCCTGGTGGCTCGCGAAACGGGGAGACAGCTCGGTTTCGAGTTCGCGGATGGCCTCGGAGGCATCGGCGGAAACCAGTGTGAAGAAAGCTGCCGCCGCCCGCTCCAGCAGGCGGCCGGAGCGTTCCATGGCATCCGCCGTGTTTTCGAAGGATGCAGGCTCCGGATTGTCCACGATGGATTGGATCTCGGCCAGGTGCCCAGCGAGGCCGGCATCGACTGCTTCGGCGTAGTGGCTGTCCTGGATCGTTGCGAAGGGAGGCAATCCGAAGGGAAGGGTGCTCGGCTCCAACAGAGGGTTCGTCATGAAGCAACCCTTTCATGCAGGGCGCCCGCCCACAACGCTTTTCCTTATGTCAGCTCGGTGTCAGTGCGGTGTTAGCGCGGCCGCCGCGCCGCGTGTTCGCGCGCGAGGCGGGCGAAGCCGTCGTCGGGCGTTCCGGGCACGAAAGTGCCGTACTTGCGTTCGACGGCGGTCCGGATCAGGAAATCGGCGATGGCAGGGTTCTTGGGAAGCAAGGAACCGTGCAGGTAGCTGGCAACCACATTCCGGTGCCTGGCGCCTTCATGGTTGTCTTTGCTGTTGTTCCCGGCACCCTTGGAGACGGTGCCGAGGGGCTCGACGCCGGGACCGAGGGAGGTCTGCCCGCTGTGGTTTTCGTAGCCCATGATTTCGCCGAACTCCGGTGAGGTGAGCGTGACGTTTCCGATGAGGCGTTCATCGGTGCCGACCGTCTCCACATCCAGGATGCCGATGCCGGGGATGATGGGGCCGCCCTTGGTCTTGAAGAACTTCCCGAAGAGCTGGTAGAGCCCGCAGATAACCAGCATGGGGGTTCCGTCCTCGGCCATCTCACGCAGTTGCCCGGCGCGTGCCTGGAGATCGTCCTGGATGACTAGCTGCCCGCTGTCCTGGCCACCGCCGCCCACAATGAGATCCACATCTTCGGGGAAGTCGTCGCCCACGTTGTACTCAAGGAGCTCAGGCGTGTAACCGTGCCAGCGCAAGCGCTGCCGGAGGACGAGCGCGTTGCCCCAGTCGCCGTAGATGTTCATGTCACGCGGATACAGCTGGAGGACCCGGACCGTTCCCTTGCTCGCGTGAACGGCGGCGTCTTCGGCCGGGGTCATGAGACCACCTCTACTGTGGTGATTTTGGAGAGTTCGCGCCGGATGGCCAACATCGCTGTGTACGTGCAGAACACGCGTTTCGGCTTGCCCGCCGACCCGCGGATGAATTCAGCCAGCGCGGCGGGGATGTCCGTGTCCACTGAGCCGAAGCGGACCTCGTCGTACTGGAGGCGCAGGGCCATGTCGTAGGCGCGGACGCCGCTAAGGACCTCGACGCCGTCCTCGCGCAAGGATTCGAAGTCAACGTCCCAGAGCCACGACATGTCACGGCCGTCGGCATAGTTGTCGTTGATGGCGATCATGGACGCGTAGCCCTTGGCCGGGAAGGACTTCAGGCCAAGGCGGAAACCGCTCGGGTTCTTCACCAGCACCAACTCAAGGGGCTGGCCATCCACCGTCAGGCTCTCGCCGCGGCCAAATGCCGGAGCGACCTCGGAGAGCGCCTTGACCAGCTTGGCAGCGTCGCCGGGCCTTCCGCTTGCACCGGTGATGCTCCTGGCGAGCACCAACGCGGCGGCGGCATTGAAGATGTTGTAGACGCCGCGGAGTTTCATGTGCGTCGACACGCTGGTTCCGTTGAACTCGAAGTCGGCGTCGTCGGCACCGACCCGGCGGAGTACGACGTCGGCCGCCGGGGAGTCGGGAACGTCGCCGCGGGGTGTGGTTCCCTGAGCCGCGGACCGCATGTCGTCGTCGTTCGGGAAGGTGCTCCGGAGCGATTCGTCCAATCCGAAGTACAGCACCTCGGGGCCGCTGACGGCTTCGGCAATACGGGCTACCCGAGGGTCTTCGCGGTTCAGGACCACGGTGCCGGTGGTGCGCTCGGCGATGCGCTGGAGAAGCATCGCGGTGGCGTCGATTTCGCCGAAGCGGTCCAGTTGGTCCCGCAGGACATTGAGGAGGAGGCAGTAGCGCGGCGGCACCTTGTTCACGAAATGCACGGCATGTGCTTCGTCGAGCTCCAATACCGCGACGTCGGCGTCCAACTTTCCGCGCCAGTCCACCTCACCCAGGAGAGCAGCTGCGACTCCACGGGTGAAGTTGCTGCCCGTCCGGTTGGTGAAGACCTTCAGGCCCTGGCTTTCCAGGAGCTCCACCACCATTTTCGTGGTGGTCGTCTTGCCATTGGTTCCGCTCACCACTGCCACGCCGTGGGGGAGCGAGGACAGCGTCCTCTGCATGAAGCCGGGGTCGATCTTCTCGACCACGAGGCCAGGCAACGCCGAACCCCCGCCGCGCAGCCGGGACACAGCACGGACCAGCTTGCCGAGTGGAACGGTGAACGAAAACATGCTCTGTAATATATCCCAGTTGGTGCATAAACCACGTGCCGTAGGCCTGCCTCGGGTTGGCGGGGGAGATCCCGGCAGTGGCAGCGCATTATGATGGTCGAATGACCAATCCCCCTTCCGAGGCGTCATCAAGCGTGGGCTCGGGCCTGCGCATCGGCGTCCTCGCACTACAAGGCGATTTTCGTGAGCACATCCACGCCGTCGAAGCGGCCGGTGCCACCGGCGTCGGCATCCGGCGTCCGGCGGAACTCGACGACATAGACGGCCTCATCATCCCCGGCGGTGAGTCGACCACCATCGACAAGCTGGCGCGCATCTTTGAACTCGCCGATCCCATCCGCAAGCAGATCGCGTCAGGCCTGCCGGTCTATGGATCCTGCGCCGGCATGATCCTGCTGGCGGACGACATCGCCGATCCCGCCACGGACCTCGCCGGAAATCCCCAGCAGACCTTCGGTGGATTGGACATCACGGTCCGCCGCAACGCCTTCGGCCGGCAGCGCGAGTCTTTCGAAACCGACCTTGACTTCAAAGGCCTCGAGTTCAGCGCAGGTGAGTCCGGCGTCGACCCCGTCCACGCCGTCTTCATCCGCGGACCGTGGGTGGAACGCGTTGGTCCCGGCGTCGAGATCCTTGCCCAGGTGGAACCGGGAAAAGCCACCCACACGGACACTTTGCACGGGTTGGCTAGAATTGTTGCAGTGCGCTCAGGTCGGTTGCTGGCCACCTCCTTCCACCCGGAAGTGACTGGGGAGAAGCGCGTGCATGAATTGTTTATTCGAATGATCAGAGGGGAAGTTTAAAGCATGTCAGGCCACTCCAAATGGGCGACGACCAAGCACAAGAAGGCCATCCTCGATAGCCGCCGCGCCAAGTCGTTCGCCAAACTGATCAAGAACATCGAAGTCGCGGCCCGCATGGGCGGACCGGACCTTGCCGGCAACCCCAGCCTGGAACTGGCTGTCACGAAAGCCAAGAAGACATCGGTCCCCGCTGACAACATCGACCGCGCCATCAAGCGCGGAGCCGGCCTTACCGGCGAAGTGGTCGACTACACGGAGATCATGTACGAAGCCCGGGGCCCGCAGGGTTCCGCCCTCCTGATCGAATGCCTCACGGATAACAAGAACCGGGCAGCCTCCGAGGTCCGGCTGGCTATCTCCCGCAACGGCGGCACCATTGCCGATCCGGGCTCCGTGAGCTACCTGTTCACCCGCAAGGGAGTCGTCAACCTCCCCAAGAACGGGCTCAGCGAAGACGACATCCTGATGGCCGTGCTCGACGCCGGAGCCGAGGAAGTCAAGGACAGCGGCGAGAACTGGGAAATCCACTCGGAGCCCACCGACCTCCCGGCCATCCGCGAAGCCCTCAAGGAAGCCGGCATCGAGTACGAGACGGACGAAGCCGAATTCGTCCCTTCAATGCAGGTGCCGCTGGACCTCGACGGTGCGAAGAAGTTCATGAAGCTCGTCGATGCCCTCGAGGATCTCGACGACGTCCAGAACGTGTACACTAACGCGGACATGAGCGAGGAAGTCCAGGCTGCGCTCGAAGCCGAGTAGCGCCCTCTTGCAACACAGCTTCATAACAACCAGGGAGGCCCGGACTTGACTCTTCGCGTATTGGGAGTCGATCCGGGCCTCACCCGTTGCGGCATCGGAGTGGTCGACGTCGAACGGAACCGCCGCGCCACGATGGTTGCGGTCTGCGTCGTGGGAACCTCGCCGGAACAATCATTGGACCAGCGCTTGCTGGTCATCGCCAAAGCCATCGATGAATGGCTGGACCTGTACAAACCCGACGTTCTCGCGGTCGAACGGGTGTTCTCCCAGCTGAACGTCAGTACCGTCATGGGCGTCGCCCAGGCGTCCGGCGTAGTCATCGCGGCTGCTGCGCGGCGCGGCATCCCGGTGGCGCTCCACACGCCGTCGGAAGTCAAAGCTGCCGTCACGGGAAGCGGCACCTCCAACAAGGAAGCGGTGACAAAACTCATCACCAAGATCCTGCGTCTGGACGCCCCGCCGCGCCCGGCCGACGCCGCGGACGCTTTGGCCCTCGCAGTCACCCACGCGTGGCGGGCCGGCAGCGGTGCCGCAGTTGCTACTACCGGACCAGGGAGCAGCGCATTGACCCCCGCCCAGCGAGCGTGGGCTGAAGCCGAAGCGAAAGCGCGCCGCGCCCGGTAATTGTCCATGACCCTTGCTAGGGTATTCGTAGATATGTTCGGATATCCCCCGCGTGTTGGATGCAATCGCAGCATGCACGGGGCAGTACTTCAGGAGCCGGGTCTTGATCAGTTTTCTCCGCGGAACCGTGGCACACGTCAGTCTCTCCACGGCCGTCATCGATCTCAACGGTGCCGGAATGAGCGTCTACGCCACGCCCCAAACCCTCAGCCACCTGCACGTCGGCGAGGAAGCGAAGCTGTTCACCTCGTTGATCGTCAGGGAGGACTCCCTGACGCTTTTCGGTTTCTCGAACGACGACGAACGGGAAGTTTTCGATGTCCTGCTCAGCGTGAGCGGGGTGGGGCCGCGGCTGGCCCTCGCAGTCCTGGCCGTCCATGAGCCTGAAGCGATCCGGGTGGCCGCCCATTCCGGTGACGCCAAGTCCTTCACCAAGGTCCCCGGCATCGGTCCGAAGGTGGCCGGCAGGATCGTCCTGGAGCTTGCGGGCAAACTCATTCCCCATGGCACCGCGCCGGGGACCGCCCCAGCCGTGGCCGCCGAGTCCGTCTGGAAGCCGCAAGTGGTCGCCGCAATGACAAGCCTCGGATGGTCGGAGAAGGACGCCGCCGGCAGCATCGACAAGGCGATGGCCGATTCCCCGGAACTTGCCGACGCCGGCAACGTCGCACAGATCCTGCGTGCAACCCTTCGCTGGCTTGGGCAGGACGGCGCCCGCGCGGGAAACCGGGTAGGCAGCCGTGGCTGACCAGTCCCTCGTAACCGGGGGAGAGGAACCCGAAGAGCGCATCATCGAGGCCGCACTGCGCCCGAAGAACCTGCACGACTTCGTTGGCCAGCACCGTGTCCGCAAGCAGCTCTCGCTCGTACTGGAAGCCTCGAGGATGCGCGGCCGCAGCGCGGACCACGTCCTGCTTTCCGGCCCTCCAGGGTTGGGGAAGACCACGCTCTCCATGATCATCGCCGCTGAGATGAACGCTCCCTTGCGCATCAGCAGCGGGCCGGCGATCCAGCACGCCGGAGACCTCGCTGCCATCCTCTCCTCGCTCTCCGAGGGCGAAGTGCTCTTCCTCGACGAAATCCACCGGATGTCCCGGCCCGCAGAGGAAATGCTGTACATGGCCATGGAAGATTTCCGGGTGGACATCGTGGTGGGCAAGGGTGCCGGGGCAACTGCCATTCCGCTTGAGCTGCCGCCTTTCACCCTCGTGGGTGCCACCACGCGGGCCGGACTCCTGCCTGGACCGCTGCGTGACCGCTTCGGTTTCACCGGGCACTTGGAGTTCTATTCCGTGGCCGAGCTTGAGCTGGTTCTGCGTCGCTCGGCCGGACTGCTTGATTTGAAGGTGAACTCGGCCGGCTTCAGCGAGATCGCAGGCCGTTCCCGAGGAACTCCGCGTATTGCCAACCGGCTGCTGCGCCGTGTCCGGGACTGGGCATTGGTCCACGGCATCGAGCAGATCGATGCCCGTGCCGCCTCCGCGGCGTTGGACATGTATGAGGTGGACGAACGTGGCTTGGACCGCCTAGACCGTGCCGTCTTGGAGGCTTTGATCCTCAAGTTCAACGGGGGCCCTGTGGGGCTCTCCACCCTCGCGATCGCCGTCGGCGAGGAGCCGGAGACCGTTGAGACGGTGGCTGAGCCATATCTCGTGCGCGAGGGCCTCTTGGGGCGCACGCCGCGCGGCAGGATTGCCATGGCGTCCGCGTGGACCCACCTTGGTTACGCGGTGCCGGCAGGAGTGTTCGGGCAGGACCCGCTGGCGTTGTTCGAGGACAGCCAAAACGGGGCAGAAAGCATCGACACCGGCCGTTAGCACAATCCATTCAGCTTAACCCTCTAGACTGGTATGACACTCGGCACGTTCGAGTCCTTGGTTCTGTGCCCGCCCGTCGGAGCATTGTGCGGCCAGGTGGGCGAAAGCTCCACGGCCGCCGGATCCACCGGGCAGACATGGCCGTGAAACCAAAAACGTAAGTAAAGAACGGAACTTCCCTGTGGATCCAATGACAATCCTGCTGTTCGCCATGCTCGGCGTCTTCATCTTCATGATGTTCCGCCGCAACAAGAAGACGCAACAACAGCAGGCCAAGCTGCAGTCCCAGTTCGCCCCCGGCGTTGACGTCATGACCAGTTTCGGACTGTTCGGCCGAATCGTCTCGATGGACGACGCGGAGAACAAAGTTGTCCTTGAACTGTCTCCGGGCAACCTCGCCACGGTGCACCGCCAGGCCGTCACCAAGATTGTCGAGCCCGTCGAGGAGGCCGCGGTTGACGTTCCGGACGACGCGTCGTCGCTGACGGCCGCAGATGCCGATGCACCGGCGTCCCTGGAGACCCCGGAGGAAACCCTCAAGCGCCTCAACGATGAAGGCAAGAAGGACAACTAGCCCGTACCCGCTCTACAAGCGGGAATAGTTCTACGGCAATGAATCGCCGCCGGCCTGCGCTTACCAGTGCACGTCGGCGGCTGTTCCGTCATCAACAGGAAGATCGAACATGGCACGAACCGGCCACAAAAATGCAGCCCGCAGGGTGCTGATCTGGCTTGTCGCAATATTCGCTGTACTAACAGCAGTCCTCGGTGGCGGCGTCATCACTGGTCACGCCAGCTGGGCCCCGAAGCTCGCGCTTGACCTCGAGGGCGGCACGCAAATGATTCTCGCGCCCAAGGTCGAAGGATCCACCGGCATCAACGAAGAACAGTTGAACCAGGCCGTCGCGATTATCCGCCAACGTGTTGACAGCTCCGGCGTCGCCGAAGCGGAAATCACCACACAGTCCGGCCGTAACGTCGTGGTAAGCCTCCCCGGGACGCCAAGTTCGGAAACCCGTGCCCTCATCCAGGCATCTGCCGACATGAACTTCCGCCCGGTGATCACCACCGGAGACCCTGCGCCCGTTCCGGTAGCCTCGCGGACCCCGGACGCAAGCCTGCCCAAGCCCACGGCCGCGCCGACCAACGCCAGCGACAGCAACTGGGTGACAGCGGATGTCTACAAGGCCTTCGAAGCCCTGGACTGCGTCCATCCCTCCCAGGACAAGCAGCCGCGGTCAGATCCCGCCAAGCCGCTGGTGACCTGCGAGCCGGCAACGGCCAAAACTCCTGCAGTAAAGTACATCCTTGGCCCGGTCGAGGTGAAGGGCCAGGACATCGTGTCCTCCTCCTTTGATCCCGTCCAGGGCGCACAGGGCTCGGTCACCAATGCGTGGGGCGTGACGATCACCTTCGATGCCAACGCCACCAAGACCTTCAAGGACGTTACCCAGAGGCTCAACCAGTTCTACGTGGCATCGCAGGCGCAGGGCGGCAACGACCCCAAAGCCCAGTTCGCTATCGTCCTGGATGACCAGGTCATTTCCGCACCTCGCGCCCTTGCCGTCATCACCGATGGCAAGCCGCAGATCACCGGCAACTTCACGCAGGCGTCCGCGCAGGCCTTGTCGGACCAGCTTCGTTACGGCGCTTTGCCCATCAGCTTCGATATCCAGTCCGAAGAACAGATTTCCGCCACCCTCGGTGGCGAGCAGCTGCGCCTCGGCCTGCTGGCCGGTGTAATCGGGCTCCTGCTCGTGGTGGTCTATTCGCTCTTCCAGTACCGGGCCTTGGGCTTCGTCACGATCCTCTCCCTCGTGGTGGCCGGCGGACTCACCTACTTGGCCATCGCGATCCTTGGCTGGACTGAGAACTACCGGCTGTCCCTGGCCGGCGTGGCTGGCCTCATCGTGGCCATTGGCCAAACCGCCGACTCCTTCATCGTGTACTTCGAGCGTATCCGTGACGAACTTCGTGAGGGCAAGGGCCTCGTGTCCGCCGTCGCGAACGGGTGGAAGCGCGCCAAGCGCACGGTCCTTGCATCCAAGGCCGTCAACCTGCTCGCTGCCGTGGTGTTGTACTTCGTCGCTGTTGGCAACGTCCGCGGCTTCGCCTTCACTCTTGGCCTCACTGCACTGGCAGACCTCATGGTCGTATTCATGTTCACGCACCCCACGCTGCAGATGCTGGCCCGGACCAAGTTCTTCGGGGAAGGCCACCGCTTCTCCGGCCTGGACCCTGAGCGCCTGGGCGCCGTGCCGCTGTACCGCGGTGCCGGCAGGCTCCGCACGCCGACCGAGAAGCCCGCCGTCGTGCGCGCCCGCAACACCGGTGCTGCCGCGGAGGCCGAGCGCCGTATGACCATCGCCGAGCGCCGGCTTGCCGAGAAGCAAGCCCAGCTGGCTGGTTCTTCCAACGGCACCAAGGAGGAGAAGTAATGACCACGAGCTTCGCAAGGTTCGGCAACGAGCTCTATACGGGCAAGCGCTCTTACAACTTCGTATCCAGCAAGAAGATCTGGTTCATCATCGCCGCAGTCGCGGTGGCGATCTCCATCCTCCTGCCGGTGGTGAAGGGCGGCTACAACCTCGGAATCGACTTCCGTGGCGGTTCCGAGTTCACGGTGTCCAACGTGAAGACCACCGAGTCGGCCCCGGGCGAAAAGGCAGTCCACGACGTCGTTCCCGGTGCAGTTCCGCGCGTTGCGAACGTCGCCGGCAGCACCATGCGTATCCAGACCGACAAACTCAGCGATGACCAGACCATCAAGATCAAAACGGATCTCGCGAAGGCCTACGGAGTCACCGAAAACCAAGTCACCTCGACCTTCATCGGCCCCACCTGGGGGCAGGATGTCACCAAGCAGGCCCTGATCGGGCTCGCGGTGTTCGTGGGGCTGGCTGCTCTTTTGATGGCTTTGTACTTCCGCACCTGGAAGATGTCGGTTTCCGCGCTTGCCGGCATGCTCGTCACGATGTTCTGCACGGCCGGTATCTACTCCTTGAGCGACTTCGAGGTGACACCCTCGGCCATCATCGGCTTCCTGACGGTTCTCAGCTATTCCCTGTACGACACCGTGGTGGTTTTCGACAAGATCCGTGAAAACACCTCGGACATCACCACTTCCAGCCGGCGCACTTTCGCCGAAGAGGTCAACCTTGCCGTCAACCAAACCCTGGTGCGTTCCATCAACACCATGATGGTGGCAGTATTGCCGGTCGCCGCGATTCTCTTCATTGGTGCCGGACTGCTGGGCGCCGGCACGCTCCGGGACCTGTCACTGGCATTGTTTGTCGGCATCCTGATCGGTACCGCGGCCACGATTTTCATCGCGGCTCCGCTTTACGCCTGGCTGCGCCAGAGCGAACCCGATTTGCAGAAGCAGGCCAAGAAGGTAGCTACCCGACGCGCGGCAGCGGCCAGCGCGAGCTCGGAAGCCGCCGCCGTTTAGCCTGGTTTCCCAGTGCAGGGCCGGTCAGCGCTGAAGAGCGCTGGCCGGCCCTTTCCGTTCCTTGCTCCGTCATCTGGTTACCGGTTCTTGGACAGGTCACCGGCGGGAATAGACTGGGAGAATTAAGTCAGTCGTGAGAGGTGCTTTTGTGGAGGAACGTACGACGTCGGCGCCGCCGGCGGGCGGAGAGGACGGTCTGAGCCGCGTGCCCGGCACCGCAACTGCAGCTACGGGAAGCACCGTGGATGGTGTGCCCGTGGACAGCCCGGGCGTGCGCCCGACGTTCCCCGGACGGCGCGAGCGCACACGCTCCAGGCTGGCGAAATTGACTGGACGGGGCACGAGCACCTATTCGCCCATCCTCGAACCGCTCCTGCGTACTGTCAGGGCAAACAACCCCAAGGAAGACCTCGAGCTCATCCAGCGGGCCTTCTCCGTCGCCGAGCGCAGCCACCAGGGACAGAAGCGGAAGAGCGGCGATCCGTACATCACGCACCCCGTGGCTGTGGCCACGATCCTGGCTGAATTGGGGCTCACCGGCACAACCCTGGCTGCTGCGCTCCTGCACGACACTGTGGAGGACACTCCCTACACCCTCGCTGACCTGACGCGCGATTTCGGCCCGGAAGTCGCCATGCTCGTGGACGGTGTCACCAAGCTGGACAAGGTCCAGTTCGGTGAAGCGGCACAGTCCGAGACTGTCCGCAAGATGGTCGTCGCCATGGCCAAGGACATCCGGGTGCTGATGATCAAGCTCGCGGACCGGCTGCACAATGCCCGGACGTGGCGCTTTGTTTCCGCTGAATCATCCGCACGCAAAGCGCGCGAAACGCTCGAGATCTTTGCGCCGCTGGCCCACCGCCTCGGCATGAACACCATCAAATGGGAACTTGAGGATCTCTCCTTCGCCGCCCTGTACCCGAAGGTGTATGAAGAAATCGTCCGGATGGTGGGGGACCGCACTCCGGAGCGCGAGAAGAGCCTGAGCGTCATCCGCAACCAGATTGCCGAGGACCTCCGGGTCGCCCGCATCAAGGCCACCATCACGGGCCGGCCCAAGCATTACTACTCGATCTACCAGAAGATGATCGTCCGGGACAAGGACTTCGACGACATCAACGACCTCATGGGCGTGCGGGTCCTCGTGGACTCCGTCCGGGACTGTTACGCGGCTCTTGGCACCTTGCATTCGCGCTGGAACCCCTTGCCGGGGCGGTTCAAGGACTACATCGCCATGCCGAAATTCAACATGTACCAGTCCTTGCACACCACGGTCATCGGGCCCGGGGGCAAGCCCGTCGAGATCCAGATCCGTACGCACGAAATGCACCGCCGGGCCGAGTATGGCGTGGCGGCGCACTGGAAGTACAAGGACCAGCCCAACCGGACCGCCGTTGGCCCGGGGAGCCCCAAGGACGGCGACATGGGCTGGCTGCGTTCGCTGGTGGACTGGCAGCAGGAAACGTCGGATCCGGGCGAATTCCTGGACTCGCTGCGTTTTGAGATCAATGCCCGGGAGGTGTTCGTCTTCACCCCCAAGGGCGAGGTCATGGCCCTTCCCGCAGGATCGACGCCCGTGGACTTCGCCTACGCGGTCCACACCGAAGTCGGTCACCGGACCATCGGAGCCCGCGTCAACGGCAAGCTGGTCCCGCTTAACAGCGAGCTCAACCACGGCGACTGGGTGGAGATCTTCACCTCCAAGGCCGAAGGTGCAGGACCGAGCCAGGACTGGCAGCATTTCGTCAAGAGCGCCAGGGCCCGCAACAAGATCCGGCAGTGGTTCAGCAAGGAACGCCGCGAGGAGGCCATCGAGCGCGGCAAGGACCAACTGACCCGGGCCATGCGCAAGCAGAACCTGCCCCTGCAACGCCTCATGACACACGACGCCCTGTCCACGGTGGCGGAGGAATTCCACTACGTCGACATCTCCGGCCTGTATGCCGGGGTGGGCGATGGGCATACTTCGGCCCAATCCGTCATGGAAAAGCTCATGGAGCACCTTGGCGGCCATGAGACTCCCGATGAGGACCTGGACGAAGTCAGTATTCCCTCGCAACTCCAGAAGACCCGGTACTCGGACTCCGGCGTCATCGTGCGCGGTGTAGGGGACGTCTGGGTGAAGCTGGCCCGCTGCTGCACGCCTGTTCCGCCTGATCCGATCCTCGGGTTCGTGACACGGGGTTCGGGCGTGTCGGTACACCGCACGGACTGTACGAACGTCTCGGATCTCCGTGACCAGCCAGATCGGATCGTCGAAGTCGAATGGGCTCCGACCCAATCCAGCGTCTTCCTGGTGGAGATCCAGGTGGAAGCCCTGGACCGGAAGTCCTTGCTCTCGGACGTCACCCGGGTGCTGTCGGAAAACCACGTCAACATCCTGGCTGCTTCCGTCCACACCTCCAGCGACCGGGTTGCCATCTCCCGCTTCGCTTTCGAAATGGGCGATCCGAAGTACCTGCACCACGTGCTCAGTGCCGTTCGCAGGATCGACGGCGTTTTCGATGTCTACCGGACCACGGGGAACCGCAGGAGAAGCTGAGCTGCGGCACCTCAGGCGGCCGCCCCAGGCGGGACTGCATCGGCCTGCGGCGGGTCGGCGGTCAGAGCCAGCGCGGCGAGCTTGCGCAAAGCTGCCTTCTTGTGGGGCACCCTCGCGGACGCCTCCACCGCGAGTGTCAAGAGCCGTAGCCGGACACCCAACTCAGCGTGGGACAGCATCATTCGCAGCGCGGGCACGGCCCTGTCGGCTTCGACGTGAAGCGCCACATCCACGGCGGTCCGGAGCGGACTGGTCACGAGCAGCCCGCCGATGCTGACCACGTCCAATTGGCCCAGCCGGACTTCGTGCAGAATGCAGCCTCGGGCCGAACGCAGGCTCGATATACGGTGTTTGGCGTCCACCAGGAGCGAAAGCCTCTCGGGGGGATCTGCGCAACCGTAGATCCAGGCCGCCGTCATGCGGCCCGCAATGACCTTCCTGCGAATGCGATCCGGAACCACCAGGGCGGCCGCGCGGGCGCGGAGCCGAGGCGTGACGTCCAGCCCGGGAGGAGTGAAGCTCCGCTCGTAGAGCGGCGTGAGCACCCCGTCCGCCGCCATCGATTGAAGCTCGGCCCATGTGAACATCGGGCTAGGCGCGTACAGCTCCTGGGAAGGGAAGTCCTGTTGTTGCGGGGGCGGGAATCCTGGGGCCATTCAGCAATCATTGCGTGGCCGTCGCAACGGGAACAGGCCCCGTCCCGGTTATGTGGATAACCGGGACGCAGCCTGTCAGCTCGGGTAGTACTGTCAGCCCCTGCTGCTAGGCGAGATCACTCGCCGAGCGCTGGATCTGGTCAAGCCACGCCTCGCGGGCTTCCAGGGCCTCGCGGGCATTCTTGATGCGGCGCTGGTCTCCGGCCTTTTCGGCCTTTTCCAGGTCTTCCCTCAAGCCGGCGATTGCCGCCTCCAGCTGCGACAGGGCGCTGTTGGTGCGGGCCTTGGTCTCCGGGTTGCTCCGGCGCCACTTGTCCTCTTCGGCTTCGCGGACCGTGTCCTCAACCTTGCGCAGGCCGGCTTCGATCCTGCCCATGTCGGCGCGGGGGACCTTTCCGGCTTCTTCCCAGCGGTCACGGATCGACTGCAGGGCCTTCTTGGCAGCGTTGAGGTCCGTGATCGGCAGCAGGGCCTGGGCCTCGGCAATGAGAGCTTCCTTGACGGCAAGGTTCTGTGTGTACTGCTGGTCGATCTCATCGTTGGCAGCCTGGCGGTTGCTGAAGAAGACGTCCTGCGCAGCCCGGAACCGGAGCCAGAGGGCGTCATCGTCCTTGCGGCTGGCGCGGGGCGTAGCCTTCCACTGATCCATGAGCCGGCGGTATTCGCCCGCCGCGAAACCCCAGTCCGTGGAACTGGACAGGGCTTCGGCCTCGACTATCAGCTGTTCCTTGGCGACCTTCGCGGCCGAGTTGGTGCTGTCCAACTGGGAGAAGTAGGCACGGCGGTGGCGGTCGAAGATCGTACGGGCCGAGCGGAACCGCTTCCACAGTGCGTCCTCGTTGCTCCGTCCAAGCCGGATGCCGTTCTTCTGGGCTGTCTTCCAGCTCTCGAAGAGTTCGTTCATGCGGGCGCTGGACGTCTTCCACTGGACCTGGGACGGATCCTGGGAAGCGATGGATTCGGCTTCGGCAACGATCGCCTCGCGAGCCGCGAGCTCCGCGGAGCGGGCAGCGTCGTGCGCGGCCTTCTCGGACTTCTCCAATTCGGAAATCTGCCCGGCCAAGGCGTCGAGACGGGCTTCCGCAGCGCGGATATCGCCGACCATGTTTCGCTCGGCCAGCTGCTCGCGCAAGTGCTCGACCGTCTTCTGCATGTCCGTGGCCGGGGCCTTTGACTCCACGCGGTGTTCCATCAGAACGATCTGCGCGACCACGTCGTCGTACTTCCGGGCGAAGTATGCCAGCGCCTCGTCGGTGCTCACGCCGGGGTACTGTCCCACCGGCTGCTCTTCGCCGTCGATGGTCAGGAAGACGTGGCCGTCACCCTCGGCTCGCCCCCACTTGGCAGCTTCAGCCAGGGACACAGCCGTAGGCTGGGCTGCCGGCGCGGCTGGAATCACGCTGGCCGCGGCCTTCGGGCGGGCAGCGAATGCAGCGGGAGAAGGTGCATGCGGGGAGGCCGGGCGTGGCGCCGGAGAAGCAGGCTTGGGTGCGGGCTCGGCCGCGTCGGCTACCGGTGCGGGCTCTTCCGCGTCGGCTACCGGGGCAGCCGGCTCTTCAGTGGCAGCGGCGGGCCCAGCCTCGCCGGCAACCGGGACAGCCGGCTCTGCCGGGGCAGCTGCCTCGACGCCGCTTTGCCCAGCTGCGGAAGCCTGGATTTCTTCGTCGTTGGCCACTACTGCAGTTTCGTCGGATTTCTGACTGTCTGTCACCGCTAAAAGTCTTTCGCTTGGAGGGATTACTAAGGTAATGCGCCGTGGACCGTGGCCCGGGCTACTTACTTCAGAGAAAACGAGTCTATCGTGACAGCTGCCACAGGGGAGCCGTCGGTGGCGCTGCTACCCGGATTAATACCTGCCTGGGCAATCTTCGTCACGACATCCATGCCGCTCGTCACCTTGCCGACGATCGTGTACCCGCCCGCAGAATCCGGGGGGATGACCGTGTCCTTGTACACGATGAAGAATTGGTGGCCGTTGCCGTAGGCGTTGTTGCCGGTCCTCGCGACGGCGATGGTTCCGGCCTGGTACGTGTTGTTGGCCGGGGTGTTCTCCAGCGGTCCCCAATGGAAGTTGGGGTCATCGGTGGTGTCCGTCCCCTTGGCTCCGCACTGCAGCACCGAGAAGTTGTCGGCGGTGGTCAGTCGGGGGCATTTGAGCCCGCTGTAATAGCTCGCGTCAGTGAGGGATTTGAACACGGCCGCGGCCTGGGGAGCTGTTGTGCCATCGAGTTCGACGCCGATTGCCCCTCCGTTGAGGCTGAGCTGGCCGGTGAACGTCTTACCTGCGGCTGTGGAGGCGCTGGGAATGCCGGCACTGTTCGAGCCTGTCGCCGCGGGGGAAGCGGATGGTTTCGCAGAGGCCGACGGCGAACTCAGCCCGGCCTGCGCCGCTGCGAACTCCGATTCGCTCGGGTTCGAGTTGAACACCGTAAGTTGGAGCACGACGGCGGCAACCAGGGCGGCGGCGCCCACACTGACGGCGATCACATTGTCCCGGCGGCGGCGCTTGCCCTGTGCACGCCGAAGCTCGCGCTTGGCTTCCATCTGCCTGATGCGCCGTTTGGCTTCACGGTTGTCCCGCGGCCTTGTAGACAAGGGTCCTCCTGGTTGTCTGGACAAGCTTCCATCGCAAGCAAGCCAAACCCGGATGCCTGCATTAGATGTGCAGGCATCCGAAAGCATAAACTGGCTGCCGCACATAGTTTATGCATGACTGGCTGGACACCCGCCTAACCTGAGCCCAATCGGCCCGTGGTTCGTGGCCCCGGGTCCGGCCCGCGCAATCATTGAGGAGAAATTTCCACCATGGCCCGTACCGCCTCCCTGTCCGGATTCCCCGAGTGGCTTCCCCAGGAGCGGTTGGTGGAACTGCATGTGCTGGACACTTTGCGCAAGACGTTCGAACTCCATGGCTTCTCTTCGATCGAGACCCGCGCTGTGGAAACTGTCGGCCAACTCCTGCGCAAGGGCGAGATCGACAAAGAAGTGTACGGTCTGAGCCGCCTGCAGGAAGACGAGGACGCCTCCGGCAGCGAAAACGGAAAGTCGGACAAGGCTGATCCCAACGCCTTGGCCCTCCACTTCGACCTCACAGTGCCGTTTGCCCGCTACGTCGTCGAGAACGCCGGCTACTTGGCCTTCCCGTTCCGTCGCTACCAGATCCAGAAGGTGTGGCGGGGGGAGCGTCCCCAGGAAGGCCGCGCCCGCGAATTCACCCAGGCTGACATCGACGTCGTGGGCGACGGCGAGCTGCCTTTCCGGTACGACGTCGAGATTGCCCTCGTCATTGCGGAAGCGCTCAGCGCCCTTCCCATCCCGGACTTCCGCCTGCGGATCAACAACCGCAAGCTGGCCGAGGGCTTCTACCGCGGCATCGGCCTCACGGACACTGCAGGCGTGCTTCGCAGCATCGACAAGCTTGAGAAGGTCGGCGAAGCGAAAGTTGCCGAATTGCTCAGGACCGAGCTTGGCGCCACGGATGAGCAGGCGGCACTTGCCTTGAAGCTCGCAGCCATCCGCGCCGAGGACACGTCCTTCGTGGCGCAGGTGCGCGCCCTCGGTGTCTCGGACGAGCTTCTTGAAGAAGGCCTCAGTGAGCTCGAACAAGTCATCGAGGCTGCCGTGCAGCGTGCCCCTGGCAAGGTTGTTGCCGACCTCAGCATCGCCCGCGGCCTCGACTACTACACTGGCACCGTCGTCGAAACTGTCCTGGTAGGGCACGAGCAACTCGGCTCCATCTGTTCCGGAGGCCGGTACGACGCCCTCGCCAGCAAGGGCAACCGCAAGTTCCCCGGCGTCGGGCTGTCGATCGGCGTGACCCGCCTCGTCTCCCGCATCCTGAGCCAGGAATTCGCGACGGCGTCCCGCTCGGTGCCCACGGCAGTGCTAGTGGCCCTGAACAACGACGAGAGTTGGTCCGCCGCCCAGGACGTAGCGGCCCAGCTGCGCGGACGGGGGATCGCAACCGAGGTTGCGGCGAAGGCCGAGAAGTTCGGCAAGCAGATCAAGTTCGCTGACCGCCGAGGCATCCCGTTCGTCTGGTTCACGGACGACGACGGCAAGCACCAGGTGAAGGACATCCGCACAGGGGAACAAGTCGACGCGGATCCGGCGAGCTGGGAGCCGTCACCGGAGGATCTCCACGTCCGCATCACCACGCGCTAGGCACGGACCGCCGCCTCGTGGCGGCCACGCTTCAAGCTTGCGGGTAAACTCGAACGGGATCGTTTATAGCCATGATCCGCTGAAAATCATGTTGAAAGGAATGCTGTGCTGCGCACACATGACCTCGGATCCTTGCGTTCCGAGCACATTGGACAGACCGTCACCCTGGCAGGCTGGGTAGCCCGCCGGCGAGATCACGGTGGCGTAGCCTTCGTCGATCTGCGTGACGCGTCCGGTGTCGCCCAGGTGGTTGTCCGCGAGGAAGAGGTCTTCCACGGCCTGCGCAATGAATACGTGCTGCAGATCGTAGGCACCGTAAGCAAGCGTCCCGAAGGCAACGAAAACCCGCACCTCGCCACCGGTGAGATCGAGGTCATTGCCGAGAAAGTCGTGATCCTCAACACCTCGGATCCCTTGCCGTTCCAGATCGACGAGCACGTGGAGGTCGGCGAGGAAGCGCGCCTCAAGCACCGCTACCTTGATTTGCGCCGTCCCGGCCCCGCCCGGAACCTGCGCCTGCGTTCCGAGGCGAACCGCGTGGCCCGCGAATTGCTTCACCAGCAGGGTTACGTCGAGATCGAGACTCCCACGCTGACGCGCTCGACGCCGGAAGGCGCCCGGGACTTTGTTGTTCCGGCGCGTTTGGCCCCGGGTTCCTGGTACGCGCTTCCGCAGTCGCCGCAGCTTTTCAAGCAGCTGCTCCAGGTCGGCGGTTTCGAAAAGTACTACCAGATCGCCCGTTGCTACCGCGACGAAGACTTCCGTGCGGACCGCCAGCCGGAATTCACCCAGCTCGACATCGAAGCCAGCTTCGTTGACCAGGACGACGTCATTGCGCTCGGCGAAGGCATCGTCAAGGCGCTGTGGCAGCTGATCGACGTCGAAATCCCGACGCCGATCCGCCGCATGACGTACCACGAGGCCATGGCCAAGTACGGTTCCGACAAGCCGGACCTGCGCTTCGGCCTGGAGCTCACTGAATTGACGGAGTTCTTCAAGGACACGAACTTCGGCGTCTTCAAGGCGCCCTACGTAGGCGCCGTCGTCATGCCCGGCGGAGCCTCGCAGGCCCGCCGCGCCCTGGACGCCTGGCAGGAGTGGGCCAAGCAGCGTGGCGCCAAGGGCCTCGCCTACGTGCTGTTCAAGGAAGACGGCGAGCTCACGGGTCCCGTTGCCAAGAACCTCACGGACACCGAGCGTGCCGGCCTGGCCGACGCGGTGGGCGCCAAACCCGGCGACTGCATCTTCTTCGCCGCCGGCGAGAAATCTCCGTCCCGCGCACTGCTGGGCGCCGCCCGCGTCGAGATCGGCCACCGCACCGGCCTGATCGATCCCAAGGACTGGGCTTTCGTCTGGATCGTGGACGCGCCGATGTTCGAACCCGCAGCCGCAGCGGTCGCCTCAGGTGACGTCGCGGTGGGTGGCGGACAGTGGACGGCCCTGCACCACGCCTTCACCTCCCCGAAGCCGGAGTTCCTGGACTCCTTTGACAAGGACCCGGAATCGGCCCTGTCCTACGCCTACGACATCGTGTGCAACGGCAACGAAATCGGCGGCGGATCCATCCGTATCCACGAGGCCGATGTCCAGGAGCGCGTTTTCGAACTCATGGGCCTGGACAAGGAAGACGCGCAGACCAAATTCGGCTTCCTCCTTGAGGGATTCAAGTACGGCGCACCTCCCCACGGCGGCATGGCCTTCGGTTGGGACCGCGTGGTGGCCTTGCTGGCCGGCGTGGACTCGATCCGCGACGTCATCGCTTTCCCGAAGTCGGGCGGCGGCTATGACCCCCTGACCGCTGCTCCTGCGCCCATCACGGCGCAGCAGCGCAAGGAAGCCGGCGTCGACTTCAAGCCTGAGGCCAAAGCGCAGGCAGCCAAGTCAGAGTAGCTTGAAACCTTAGTAGTAGCCGAAGGCCTCCGCAATTGCGGGGGCCTTCGGCGTCGCATGGGCGACTGATTTTGAGGAGGACGCGTGGCGCAGGAAATGAGCCTTTCATTGATTGAGGAGCTGATGGACCGGGCGTGGCCCGCCCCGGACCGTGAGGACACCGGGGGATGGGTCATGCGGGCCGCCGATGGTGTCACCCAGCGGGCAAACTCGGTGTGGCCGCGGGAACAGGCGCGTGACGACGAGTCGGCACTACGAGCCGCCACGCAGTGGTACCGGTCCCGACGCCTGCCGCTGATCGTCCAGGTTTTCGACGACGAACGGAGCGCAGGGCTCAACGCGGTGCTTGATGCGCAGCGATTCACCCGGCAGTCGGAGACCCTCATCATGGTCCGCCCGGCCGGCACTCTTTCCGGTGCCCCGCGCGACGGGTGGCCGAACGACATCGAGATCTCCGAAGAGCCTTCCGAAGAGTGGCTCCGGCTCTGGTGGTCGGTGGACGGTCGCGGGGGAGACGCCGAGCTGGAGATTGCGCGCAAGATCCTCGTGTCGTGCCCCGCGGTCTATGCCCTCGTCAGGGGCCACGACGGCGCCCCGGCCGCCGTCGGGCGCCTCGCCCTTGTGGACGGCAAGGGAGGCATCTACTGCATGGCAACCGCGGCCGGACACCGTCGGCAAGGCTTCGGGCGACGGGTGCTCGACACGCTTCTGGAAGCGGGAAGCCGCCAAGGCGTGGCCGGGTTCTGGCTCCTGGTGATGGCCTCGAATACCGGCGCCCAGGCCCTGTACGAGGGCGCCGGTTTCGCAGAGCACGGCAGGTACCTGTACCGGCAGGCACGGCCCCGGCCGGCGTTGTCGGGCTGCTAGCGGGACCGGGCGCTTTGGAACGCGTCGCATTCGGGGAAGGGGTCGTTCAGGGTCGCTGGCCAGTCCGGCTCGCCTGGGTCGTCCATGTCGTCGGGGTCGGGGTCGGGCCAGGGGTGTGCGGCCGTGAAGGAGGACCAGTCGGGGAAGGGGTCCGGGTCCGTGCCGGTGTCGGTGATCGGGAGGTGGTGGGGCCAGCGGGGTGGTTCCCAGTCCTGGTGTTCGCCGGGGTAGTGCCGTTGCGAGGGGGAGGTCCACCCGGGCGGGTGGTTTTTGCCGGCCGGGGTGGGGGTCCATCCGGTGCGGTGTTTGAGGCGGTGGTGTTTGGGGCAGGGTTG
>NZ_JBFBLA010000042.1:0-25742 GCF_040702485.1 Arthrobacter sp. NPDC080031 | reverse complement strand
GCCGGCACCGCCCAGGACGCCGAGACACCCCAGTTCCCGCAGTCCACGAGCCCCGTCGTGGAATCCGTCAGGCACGCCGGCTGGGCCTGCGGAAGCGCCGCCGCCGGAGCAATGTTTGCTGCAACCTTCCTGGCGCCGAGCCCCTGGTAGTACCCAAGACGCAAAATATCGATGTGGTACAAAGGGGCATCTGTCTTGATCTTGAAATCTAAGGTTTGGCCAAGATTGACGCTCATGGACGTGCCGAAGCCCTGGATCGTCGCATCCCCCGCACCGGACACCTGCCAATCACTGGCAGGCGTTCCCGGAAGCGAGTTCTCGCAGGCAACCGGGCTGCTAACCGGCGGATTGCACGCGTCGGCGGCGACCGACGCGGCGGCGATCTGCAACGGAAGTAGCACCGCGATCATGGCGAGCACGACTGGTGGTACCAATCGGCGCACGGTTTGCCGGGGTTTCAAAGCGGCCGCCGGCGGCAAGATTCCCCCAGGGTTGACTTGGCATGATTAGCGAGACGATCTGTCGGTGGTCGCCATCGCAGCGCCGCGCCTCCGCTGAGCGAAAACAAGCGACAAGCATTCAAGTTCGATGGGAGGCATATTGCGCGCGTATGACGAATAGCCATGCGGCGCCTTACTGCCCAACAGAAAGCATGGTTGTTCATTTCGAGACCGGCTTCTATCCGAGGTCGTCAGGCACTCAATGACGGAAGCATATGGAGCCGGCCGGGAGCGTGGCACGAGTGCCGGTACCCGTTTTTTTGGCCGCCGCACGTCGGGGACGGCGGTCGTTTACCTGTTTTTTGGCTTCGGATACGCGCAAATGCCAGCTGAAGCGCCGGAGCGAAACCCCCGGGGCACGGAGGAAATGGGGGCGCGGGTGGACCCGTCAGGCCCGCCGCTTCACGAGAGCCGGGCTCGTCCCATTGCCTCGGCCACGATGTGCTCGGCGATGGCCATCGACGAGGTCGCCCCCGGCGAGGGGGCGTTCCGTACGTGGAGGACGCGGCTCGTGCCGGTAATCACGAAGTCATCGACGAGGCTGCCGTCGGAGGTCATTGCCTGCGCCCGGATTCCGCGGGGGCCGCGCGTGACGTCGCCCGGCAGGATATCCGGGACGTACTTTTGTGCTTCCTTGACGAAGGCACGGGTGTTAATCACTGTGCGCGCCTCCCGGGCGGCCGCGGGCAGGTTGCCTGCAGCGAACCGCCAGAACCCCGGGAACCCCAGCACGGCGCGGAGGTCGGCGGGGGACAACTGCGCGCGGCGGTAGGCTTCCCGTCCGCCCGCCAGGAAAGCATTGGGTCCCACCAGGATGGCGCCGTCGATGCGTTTGGTGAGGTGGACGCCAAGGAAGGGATATCGCGGGTCCGGCACGGGATAGATCAGGCCCTTGACCAAAGAACGCTTCTCGGGCCGGAGCAGGAAATAGTCGCCGAAAAAGGGCACGATACGGGGGTCCGCGGGGTCTCCGGCGCCATGGGCCAGCCGATCCGACTGCAAGCCGGCACAGGTGATGACGACGTCGAAGGCTTCAGTTCCGCGGGAGGACCTTAGCCGCACCTCGCGGCCATGGTCTTCCACACCGGTCACGCCCAGTCCCAGCAGGATGTTTCCGCTTGCGGCACGTACGTCCTGGGCCAAGGCAATCGTGATCGCGCGGTAATCGACGATCGCTGTCCGCGGCGAATGCAGGGCGGCCAGGCCGCGGGCATGCGGCTCGATCATGGTGAGTTCATCGGCGCTCACCATGCGGACGTCCGGCACGCCATTGGCGATGGCCCGTGCGTGTATCGCCTTGAGCCGGTCAAGTTCGCGGGCATGGTGGGCGACCACCACCTTGCCGCATTCCTCGTAGCCGAGATTCTTCTCCGCCGCGAACTGCCGCAGCAGGTCCACGCCGCGGCGGCAGAGCCTTGCCTTCAGGCTCCGGGGTTTGTAGTAGAGCCCGGCATGCACGACCCCGCTGTTGTGGCCGGTCTGGTGTCCGGCCAGTTGGTTTTCCTTTTCGAATACCGTCACTTCAGCGTTGCCGAGGCTTCGTGTAAGCTGGCGTGCCACGGCGACGCCAATGATGCCGCCCCCGACGACGGCGGCACGGACCCTGCTCATACGGTGGGCGCTTCTTTGAGGGAGTCCCCGTCTTTGATGTAGCGCTCTCCGGTCTCAGGACAGACCAGCTCGTCTCCATCCGGCTGAAGCCGATGTCCGGACTTGCCCACCCAGCCGATTTGTTTGGCCGGGACCCCGGCAACCAAGGCGTAGGCGGGGACGTCCCGGACCACCACGGCGCCTGCGGCAACCGTTGCCCACTTGCCGATGGTGATGGGCGCGATGCACACCGCGCGGGCGCCGATTGCCGCGCCGTCTTCCACGATCACACCCACGGGCGTCCAGTCGTCGGCCGACTTTAGCGTGCCGTCGGGGCTCACGGCCCTGGGGTATGTGTCGTTGGTGAGTACGGCTGCCGGGCCGATGAAGACTCCCGCGCCCAGCCGGGCGGGCTCATAGACCAGCGCATAGTTTTGCAGCTTGGAGTTGGGTCCTATTTCGACGCCTGGACCGACATAGGCGCCCCGACCAATGTTGCAGTTTTCGCCGAGGCGGGCATCTTCCCTGATCTGGGCGAGATGCCAGATCCTTGTACCCTGCCCAATGAGCGCATGCTCGGAGACATCGGCGCTTGGTTCAACGAAAGCCATGGAAACACGTCCTCTACTTATCGGTGAATAGGCGGCCGCGTATCCCGTCCGGTGTGAAACTGTCCGTGCGGACGGTCGCCTGCGACGATTGTAGATGCGTTTCGTATTCGCTAGCTTCGTCCGGGCCAAGGATTGCCGGTGCGGCGTGCCGTCAGTGCGTGACAGGGACGCGCTGACGGCACGCACAGGCTCCTACTCGGGCTTGACTCCATATTCTGCTGCGCTGACAAACTCGATGGCCGAGTAGGTCTCGTCGCCTACGACCCAGGCGTTGTGTCCCGGCGGGATGGTGTAGGAATCTCCTTTGGAGATGCTGATCTTCTTGCCGTCGGTGGTCTCGACTTCCAGTGCACCGGCGATACAGTAACCCACGTGGTTGAGCTGGCAGGAATCCGTTTGGACCACAGGTTTAATGCAATCCGCCCAACTCCAGCCCGGCTCGAAGCTCAGGCGGCCGATGGTGTAATCACCGACCGTGACGTTTTCCACCACGGTCTTCTCCGGGCGCCGGATTTCGTCCGGGGAATTGTGCGACTTTACTTCAAGTTGAGTGACGAGGTTGACAGTCATGGTCTGCTCACAAGGGGAGTGGGAGCCTGGTCTTCCAGGTCCGCAACGTGGCTCGCCCTTCGCAGCGGACCCTGATGTCCGGGCTGCTTGCGGCGCGTGCCGTGCCTTCAGCAGCGGTCAGACGGTCGATTACTTGCACTCTCTACCTTCCTCCGCCACCCCCTGTGTTGTCGAGGGTTCCTGAGGGGGATAGATTGGTGCACCGTGACCTTGACCGAGCTGGATGCCAACCTTGAGACGCTATTCGGCACCCTCCGCCGCTTCCCCGACGTCGAGGCGGAGAACCTGCAGGCGCACGACGCCACCGATCGGCTCCTCCTTGAAACCGCGGCGGGCTACATCGTTGACCCGGAAACCCGCGTTGCCGTGATCGGTGACCGCTACGGAGCCCTGACGCTGGGCGCTTTGGCGGCCCTCGGCGTCGGGCACGTCCGGGTGACCCAAGACCTGTACGTCGGGAGGCTCGCGCTGCAACGGAACGCCGTCGCGTCCGGCCTGTCCGGCCGCTTTGACCAGTTCGAGCTGGGCGCGGGGTTGCTCGACGGCGCCGAACTGGTGATCATGCAGCTCCCCAAGGCCCTCGCGGAACTCGAAGAAATCGTCGACGCCGTTGCGCGCTTTGCAGCGCCGGGAGCCGTCCTGCTGGCCGGAGGTCGCGTCAAGCACATGTCCCTGGGCATGAACGATGTCCTTGAACGCAGCTTTGAGTCGGTGCAGCCGCAGCTTGCGCAGCGGAAATCACGGGTCCTGCTTGCCTCCGGTCCCAAGCGGCCGGACACTCCGGAGCCCTTCCCTGTCTCGGAGCAGAACACCGAGCTCGGGATGACCGTCTGTGCCCACGGGGGTGCGTTTTCAGGCACGAAGCTGGATATTGGGACGCGCTTCCTCTTGGGCTTCCTGGACAGGATCCCGGAAGCGCGCCACGCGGTAGACCTTGGCTGCGGGACCGGGATCCTCGCCGCGATGTATGCCCGGAGCCGTCCCAATGCCCGGGTCACCGCTACGGACCAATCGGCGGCAGCAGTCGCGTCCGCCACGGCAACCGCGGCGGCCAACGGCCTGGCAGAACGAATCACGGTAGTCCAGGACGATGCCATGTACACCTTCGAAGCCGGCAGCGCTGACCTCATCCTGCTGAACCCGCCGTTCCACCTCGGCGCCAGCGTCCATGCCGGGGCGGCCACGAAGATGTTCGATGCCGCGGCACGGGTCCTGGCTTCCGGAGGCGAGCTCTGGACTGTCTACAACAGCCACCTGCAGTATCGCGCAGCGTTGGAAAGGTTGATCGGTCCCACCACCGAAATCGGCCGGAACCCGAAATTCACCGTGACGCGCAGCGTCAAGCGTTAGGCGTCAGCGCTCAGACAGCAGCTGCTCCACCCCGAAGTGCCCGATTCCGGCCATCCCGGGATTGTCATCCGAGAAACTGACCATCGCTGTCGCAAGGACCACAGCCCAGCCGCGGGCCCGGGCCCAGGTAGCGGCATCCGCTGCGGGTCCGAACGCCGCCGTGAAACGGTGCCGCGCACCGCCGTCGAACATCAACCACGCAACGGCCAGATCGACGGCGGGATCCCCTGCCCCGAGGTCTCCGAAGTCGACGACGGCTGCGAGACGGCCGTCGGGCCGCAGGAGGACGTTCGCCGGATGGAGATCACCATGCAGCCACAGAGCGGGTCGGTCCCACAGCGGGGCTCGGCAAGCCTCGGACCAGATCGTCCGCAACCGCACCGATTGCGGATAGCGGCTGGAATCGCCGAGCCGGTCCATGACCGCGTCAGACCTCCATTCCAAAGGCACCCCGCGGACGGGGTTGACGGGCGCGTCCGGTGGGGCCGGTACGTGGATGGCGGCGAGGAACGCGGCAAGGTCCTCGGCTGCTGCGTTCCGAGACTGTTGGGACGCCGGCACCGCGGAGAGTCCCTCCAACCAAGGAGTCACGCTCCAAGGCCATGGGTAGTCCGCGGATGGCCGTCCCGAGTGGATGGGGCAGGGGAGGGGCACGGGGGATCGCCTGGCATACCCGGGGAGATATTTCTGTTCGTGCAGTATCAACTGCGCTGCTGCCTCCCGGCGGGGCAACCGGACGGCCCACCGCTTGCCAAGCCGGTACATGACGTTGTCCCAGCCGTTTGCCACCAGCTCCAATGGAAGGCGGGAGAGCCCGGGCAGCTGCTCTTCGAGCAAACTCCTCACCAACCCCGCCGTGATATCCAGCTCAGCCTCAGGCATGAGTGCCATGTTCCCGGGCCTCCAATCAGCAATATCGGGGTCCGTTACGCGCGGACAGCGTGTGGGCATACCCGGACAAGCACACGTGCCGTACGATGCAAATGCAACCAGCATTATTCGAATGATTTTAGGGGAATCCGTGACTGAGATCCGCCAGCCGACTCCGAGGCGCGGAACCAATCTGCCCCGCATGGGGGACTTCAACCTGACCGTCATTCTCGACGCGATCCGGCGCTCGTCGGGCGGACTGAGCCGGGTGGAACTCGCCCAAATCGTCGGCCTTTCACCACAGACTATTTCGAACATATCCCGCCGTCTCCTGGATCAACGGCTCATTGTCGAGGCAGGCAAGGAAGGCAGCGGCCCGGGTAAGCCCCGCACCATCCTGCGCCTGAATCCTTCAGGAATGTACGCGCTTGGCGTCCATCTTGATCCCGCGGTCATCACCTCCGTGGTCCTGGACCTGGTGGGCGATGTGGTGAAGCACTCCAGGATTCCCACACCGACCGGAAGCAATCCGCAGCGCGTCATCTCCGCCATAGCGGAGGAAATCAAGACGCTGATCGAAGATTCCGGTGTGGACACGGGAAAGATCGCCGGACTTGGCGTCGCGGCCCCGGGGCCCATAGACCTCGATGAGGGTACCGTCGTGGATCCGCCCCTCATGACGGGTTGGGACCGGGTGCACTTGAGGGACGCCCTCGCCGAAGCCACCGGGCTCGAGACCCTCGTGGACAAGGACGTCACCAGCGCGGCCGTCGCCGAAACCTGGGCCGGCGGCCCCAGCGGCACCGGAAGTTTCATCTTCATGTATATGGGTACCGGCATCGGTTGCGGCATCGTCCTGAACGACGAGGTTGTCCGCGGAACATCCGGCAACGCCGGCGAAATCGGACACATCATTGTCGATCCGGACGGGCCCGAATGCGATTGCGGCCTGCGCGGTTGTGTCAAGTCTTCCTGCATCCCGCAGGTCCTTGTGGCCGAAGCCGAAGAGCAAGGCGTCCTGAACGGTGGCCGCAAAGGCACCGAGGGCCCGGAAGTCCAGGAGGGCTTCGCCAGGCTTTGCGACGCCGCGGATGCCGGTGACGAACGCGCCATCGCGATCATCGATAAGTCTGCGGTGCTGGTTGCCCGCGCGGTTGCGGTGGTGACCAACACCCTCGACGTCGAACGCGTCGTCTTTGGCGGCCCGTTCTGGGGCCGCATGTCCGAACGCTACTTGGATCGCATTCCACCGCTGCTCGCGGCCAACAGTGCCGCCAACAGCATCCACGGCATCGAGGTGGTCGGGACCGGCGTGGGCGAAGACGTCGGCGCCATCGGGGCGGCCTGCCTCGTACTTGAACACACGCTGGCTCCGCGCGCCCAGCGGCTCCTGTTGGAAGGCTGAGTCTGGAAGGCTGAGGCCTTCACCACGTCCTGCGTCGCAGGGCTGCATTAATCAATATTGGCAACAGGCTGGGCCAGCTGAAGTGTGGGGGCTGCAGCCGCTTGAAGATCGGAGCGTCATGCGTCGCCCAGTCCGGATCGGAGCAGCACTGCTCGCCGTCGTAGGTCTTTTGGCCTCGGCCGCTTGTTCCGCCCAACCGCAAGCTGTTAGCAAACAAGCTATCAAGATCGTCTACCAAAAGACGGACTCCTTCACCGCCCTGGACAAGGTCTTCCAGGACGCCAAGCAGGAGTTCGAAGCCGCAAACGCGGGCGTCACTGTGGACCTGGAGCCCATCCAAGCCAACGACGACGACTATGGCACCAAGCTCGCGCTGGCCCAGCGTTCCCCGGACACCGCTCCGGACGTCTTCTACGAGGACACCTTCAAGGTCCGCTCGGACGTCGACGCCGGATACTTGCTCAAACTCGACTCGCAACTGGGCTCCTGGGACGAGTGGTCCAAGTTCAACGAGGGTGCCAAGGCCGCGGGACGCGGCGACGACGGCAGCATCTATGCCGTCCCGCTCGGCACCGACACCAGGGCGATCTGGTACAACAAGACAGTCCTCCAGAAGGCCGGCATACCGTTGCCCTGGCAACCGAAAACCTGGGATGACATCCTGGCTGCGGCCCGCAAAATGAAGGCCGCGGATCCGGGCGTGATTCCCTTCAGCATGTACGCCGGAAAAGGCACCGGTGAGGGAACGGTCATGCAGAGCTTCTACGAACTGCTGTATGGAACGGGAAGCTCCCTGTATTCGGAAAGCGACAAGAAGTGGGTGGTGGGATCCAAGGGATTCACCGATTCACTCCAGTTCCTGAAGACCCTCTACGATGAAAAGCTTTCCGTGACACCGGCGGACGCCCTCGATTCGAATGTGTGGAAGAAGGTCTTTGGACAGTGGCTGCCGCAAGGCAAAATGGGCGCCACCGTGGAAGGCTCCTACGCGCCGTCGTTCTGGCAAAAGGGCGGTTCCTACGAATGGGCCGGTTACGCACAGGATATGGGAGTAGCCAAGTTCCCCACCCAGTTCGGACAGGATCCCGGGGCCGTGAGCATGTCCGGTGGCTGGACGCTGGCCGTCGGGGCAAAGACCAAGAGCCCGGACCTGGCCTTCAAGTTCCTGACTACTGCCGTGAACAAGAAGAATGCCTTGGCCTTCGACGTCAACAATTCGCAGATCGCGGTCCGCACCGATGTCGCATCCGATCCCGGTTACCAAGCGGCCAACCCGTTCGTGAAGGAAGTTTCCGACCTGGTGGGCGTCACGCACTATCGCCCTGCAACCGCGGACTACCCGAAGATCTCCCTCGCCGTCCAACAAGCCACGGAGGCCGTCATCACCGGCAAACAAAGCCCGGCGGAGGCGGCAGCCGAATACGACGCTTCGGTCAAGAAACTCGTCGGTGACACCAAGGTCATGCAGAAATGACGCATGGCAGTCCCTGAATCCTTCGGTCGCGGTCCGCTGCGACGCAGATCCCCGATCCAAGGGCCGCTGCGTCGCAGGCTCCGCTTGTTGCCGGTAGTGCCGTCAATCCTGCTGCTGGCCCTCTTCATGGCGGCGCCTGTGGCGTGGTCCTTCTACGCCTCCTTCACCAACGCCGCATTGTCAGGCAAGGCAGCCCTGAACCCCCAATGGGTCGGCCTGGACAACTACGCCCGGATGCTGACGGATTCCGTCTTCCCGCTCTCGGCATGGCTGACGGTAGTCTTCGTGGCCGTGTCTGCGATCCTCGGACAGAACGTCCTGGGCCTGCTCATCGCCCTGCTGATGACACGATCCGGGGGAACGACGGCGTCGCTCGTGGGCACGGTGGTGGTCGCTTCGTGGATACTGCCGGAGATCGTGGCGGCCTTCGCGGCCTACGCGTACTTCAGCCAGGACGGCACGCTCAACCAGCTCTTGGGAATGATCGGTGTCCAAGGCGCCAACTGGCTCTATGCCTTTCCGATGGCCGCCATCATCCTGGCCAATATCTGGCGCGGCACTGCGTTCTCGATGCTCGTCTACAGGGCCGCGCTCTCCCAGGTCCCCCGCGACGTCTCCGAAGCCGCCCTCATGGACGGCGCCAGGGGTTGGCAACGCCTGGCCTTCATCACCCTTCCGATCATCCGCGGTAGCATCGCCACCAACCTCATGCTGACCACCCTCCAAACGCTCGCGGTATTCACCCTCATCTGGGTGATGACGGCCGGTGGTCCCTCCAACGCGAGCACCACCTTGCCCGTGCTGGCGTACCAGGAAGCATTCAAGCTCGGAGACATCGGCTACGGCACTGCGATCGCTTCGGTATTGATCCTGATCGGCATGGTCTTCGGTGCCGTGTACGTCAGGTTGATCCGCGGGGCGAAACCGTGACCCCCCTCCGCCGTGTAGCACTGCCCGCCGCGAAGCGCCCGACGGCGGTTGCCGCGGGACGGCTCCGCGTCCGCCTGGCGGCCAACGCGGCCTTGGCCGTGATCGGGCTGTGCTTCGTGCTGCCCCTTGCATGGTTGATTCTTGCTTCCGTCGATCCGCACGCCGGCTACGAGACGCGGTGGCCGCAATCGCCGTCGTTCGCTAATTTTGCCGCCGTACTGACGCCCGGGCTGCTCTTCCTGCCACTCGTGAACAGCTTCCTGCTCTCGGCCGGAACCGCAGTCGTGAACCTGGTGGCAGCCGTGCTCGCGGCCTATCCACTGTCCCGCTACCAATCACGATTCAACAAACCGTTCCTGTACGCGATCCTCTTCGGCACCTCACTCCCGGTCACCGCGATCATGGTGCCGGTCTATGGCCTGTTCGTGCAGTTGCAATTGCTGGACTCGATGCCGGCAACCATCTTCTTCATGGCAACCACCACCTTGCCCATGGCCATCTGGATGACGAAGAACTTCATGGACTCCGTGCCGCTCGAACTGGAGGAAGCTGCCTGGATGGACGGTGCCTCGGGACTGGCCACGCTCCGCAGAATCGTCGTGCCCCTGATGAGGCAAGGGCTGGGCGTAGTGTTCATCTTCGTCTTCATCCAGACCTGGGGGAACTTCTTTGTCCCGTTCATCCTGTTGCTGTCCACGTCCAAGCAGCCTGCCGCGGTGTCTGTTTTCAGCTTCTTCGGCCAGCATGGAGCCGTTGCCTATGGGGAACTGGCCGCGTTCTCCATCTTGTATTCGGTTCCGGTGCTTATCCTCTACACGGTGGTAGCCAGAGGGTCCGGCAGCGCGTTTGCGCTTTCCGGCGCGACGAAGGGCTGAGCGGCAGGATCCGGCGTGCCGAGCCTAGTCGATGTCCTCAACGATGGTGCCGTACGGGATGGAGTCATCCAAGTGCGCTTGGTGGCCGCTGCGGTTGTAGACCACGCGGACTCCGTGAAGCTGGTCAGCAGCCGATTGCATCAGGATGGGGCGGACGGTCTGGACGAATCTTTCCTCTTTGCCTGCGAGGTACTCCTGGTAACTGGCGGGAAGCTGGATCATGGCAAAAGAATAGTCCTGCAGGACCTCCATGGGGAGGGCTCGCTGCGGCGAGCCCCGTGGGTACTGGTTGCGGCTTGGATCCTGCCGACAATCCAAACGAACAATCTTCAGAAATCAGGCGAAACCTAGCGTAAGAATGCGTCTTAATTCGGCGGGGGATTGTGGCGTCCGGGGGCCCGATCTAGAGTCGTATTCAAGTTACCGCGGTAACGTGTCAGCGATCCTCCGCCGGATCTACCTCTTGAAGGCAGGCAGGAGGGTGTGGGTGCCCCCATGTGGGCCTGACATTTGCACACGGACAACTTCATTCCAGGCGTAACAGTCGCGGCTGCGCCCTGCTGGAGTTCGTTGCGTGTATCCCCAAACTCAATTCACCGATTCTGCAGTCCAAGGACCTGGCTTTCAAGTCCGCGAACGCAGGCCCGCTGACACACAGCCAAGGACGCAAATGTCACCACCAAGCCTCATCGACACCCATCCAAACTTGACCGGCGCCGCTCCTGTTGCCCTGTCCTACGAGCTGTTCCCGCCCCGCTCTCCAGCCGCCGCCGAGTCCCTCTGGACGACCATCGGGGAGCTTGAGGCCACGGACCCCGACTTCGTCTCCGTCACCTACGGCGCCAGCGGATCCAACCGGGACACCGCCGTCGAGCTCATCAACCGGCTGCTGCTCGAAACGACCCTGCGGCCGCTGGCCCACCTGACCTGCGTCGGAAACACCCCGCAGGAATTGGCCGAGATCATCGGCGAGCTCCTGGACAATGGCGTGCGCGGCATCCTTGCGCTGCGCGGCGACCTCCCCAAGGACAGCGGACAGCCGGTCAACGGTTCGCTGCGGTACGCCCAGGACCTGATCGAACTGATCCGCCGCGTGGAACAGCGACGCTCGGCCCTCCTGTGCGCGGGCAAGATCGCGGTTGGCGTGGCCGCCTATCCCACCCGCCACCCCGAGTCCCCGAGCGTCGCGCACGACGTCGAGGTGTTGCTCGCGAAGCAGCGCTCGGGCGCCGACTTCGCCATCACCCAGGTCTTCTTCCACACCGAGCAATATGCGGACCTGATCTCCCGGGCCCGACGTGCGGGCGTCACGATCCCGATCATTCCGGGCGTCATGCCGCTGACGAGCCTTCGCCGGCTCAAGCGCCTCGGCGAGCTCACCGGCGTCGAACCGGCACCGGAGCTGATCGAACGCCTTGCCGCGGCTGACAACGATTCCGAACGCCGCAAGATCGGAGTCCGCGCCACGGTGGACCTGGCCAACGCCGCCCTCCAGGCCGGTGCTCCGGGCATCCACCTGTACACCTTCAACGAGCACGCTTGCGCCCTGGACGTGCTGGACAAGCTTGCCTTGCCCCGGCCGGCCCGGCCCGCCAGCCGGCTCAGCGCCATCGTCCGCCGGCAAGAACTCGTCAGCTGATCAGCCAACGCTGGTCCGCAAACCCCAAGACACCTCGATTTGCACCTACTGCCCCAAGGAAATCCCATGACTGAACAGAACCTCACCCAATTCCCCGCAGCTTCCCTGCTTGGCTACCCGCGCATCGGCCGCCGTCGCGAACTCAAGAAGGCCGTCGAAGCCTACTGGGCCGGCAAGATCGATGCGGCTGCCCTTGACGCCGCTGCCAAGGACATCCAGCTGACCACCGCGAAGCGACTCCAGGAACTTGGCCTCAACGAAGCCGCCGCCGTTCCCGGCACCTTCTCCTTCTACGACCAGGTGCTTGACGCCACCGCACACCTGGGCGCCGTCCCGGCCCGCTTCGGCCAGCTGCTCAACGCCGAAGGCCAGCTCGACATCGATGGCTACTTCACCCTGGCCCGCGGCAACAAGGAACAGCAGCCGCTGGAAATGACCAAGTGGTTCGACACGAACTACCACTACCTCGTTCCGGAAATCGGCCCGGAGACCGACTTCAAGCTCGCCTCCAACCGCATTGTCGAGGAATTCGAGTTCGCCCTGGCCAACGGGATCGAGACCCGCCCGTACATCGTCGGCCCGGTGACCTACCTGCTGCTCTCCAAGGCTTCCGATGACGCTCCGGCCGGGTTCGCTCCGCTGTCCCGCCTCGAGGACATCCTCCCGGTCTACGTCGAACTGCTCGGCAAGCTCGCCGCTGCCGGCGCCAGCTGGATCCAGCTGGACGAGCCCGCCCTTGTTGTTGATCAGGACACCCCGGCCCCGGAAATCCAGGCCGCTACTGCCCGTGCGTACGAGGTCCTCTCGGGTGCCGCAGCGCGCCCGCAGCTCTTCGTTTCCACCCCGTACGGTTCCCTCGACGGCCAGCTCGGCACCCTTGCCGCGACCAACATCGACGCCCTGCACATCGACGTCTTCAAGGGTGCGGTACCGTCCGCAGCAGCCCTGGCGGGCCTCGGCAACAAGACCCTGGTTGCCGGCGTCGTCGACGGCCACAACATCTGGCGCAACGACCTCGCCGTCTCGGCCGCCAAGCTGGACGAATTGAAGGCCGCAGCCGGCAAGCTTGCCGTCAGCACCTCCACCTCCACCCAGCACGTTCCCCACGACACCGCTGAGGAAACCCAGCTCTCGGAACAGCTGCGCAGCTGGCTCGCATTCGCTGACCAGAAAGCCGTCGAGGTCAAGACCCTTGCGGACTACCTGGCCAACCCGGCATCCGCGAAGGCCGCCATCGACGAAGCCTCCGCAGTGATCGCCTCCCGCGCCACCGCAGAAGGCGTCCAGCGCGCCGACGTCCGTGCCCGCACCGCTGCCCTCACCGAGGCCGACTTCAACCGCTCCGAGTACGCGGTCCGCGAAGCCGCCCAGGAAGCAGCTCTGCACCTGCCGCCGCTGCCCACCACGACCATCGGTTCCTTCCCCCAGACTTCGGAAATCCGCTCTGCCCGTGCCCGCAACAACAAGGGTGATCTCACCAACGAGCAGTACGAGCAGCTCATGAAGGACGAGATCAAGCGCGTCGTCGAGTTGCAGGAAGAACTCGGCTACGACGTCCTGGTGCACGGCGAGCCCGAGCGCAACGACATGGTCCAGTACTTCGCCGAGAACCTCGAAGGCTTCGACGTAACGGTCCACGGCTGGGTCCAGTCCTACGGCTCCCGCTGCACCCGCCCGTCCATCCTCTGGGGCGATGTCACCCGCTCGGCTCCCATCACGGTTGCCTGGGCCAAATACGCTCAGTCCCTGACCAGCAAGCCCATGAAGGGCATGCTCACCGGTCCGGTCACCATCCTGGCCTGGTCCTTCGTCCGCGACGACCAGCCGCTGGGCGAGACCGCCAACCAGGTCGGCCTGGCGCTGCGTGACGAGATCGCCGATCTCGAAGCTGCCGGCATCAAGGTCATCCAGGTGGACGAGCCCGCACTGCGCGAACTCCTGCCGCTGCGCAAGGCTGACCACGCCGCTTACCTGAAGTGGTCGGTTGACTCGTTCCGCCTGGCTACCGCCGGTGCCGCCGACGCCACCCAGATCCACACGCACCTCTGCTACTCGGAGTTCGGCGTGATCATTGACGCGATCGACGGCCTCGACGCCGACGTCACGTCCATCGAAGCAGCGCGTTCACGCATGGAGGTTGTCCACGACCTCGAGGCGCACCACTTCGGCCGCGGCGTTGGTCCGGGCGTCTACGACATCCACTCGCCGCGTGTTCCGGGCGAGGCCGAAGTCACCGAGCTGCTGTCCACCGCCGTCAAGCACGTTCCGTCCCGCCAGCTCTGGGTCAACCCCGACTGCGGCCTGAAGACCCGTGGCTACGCCGAGACCGAAGAGTCCCTGCGCAACCTGGTCAAGGCCACCAAGACGGTCCGCGCCGGACTGCTGGAAGCAGCCAAGTAAAGCCCCGGTAGCACAAACGCGCGGCGGCCGGTCACCTCGAAAGGTGACCGGCCGCCGTCGTTTTTTAACCGTCGAACGTTATTCAGGACTCCCAGAGGATCTCGTCGTCCACCACGCCGTCCTCGTCTGCCGCAACTACCAGGAGCTCGTCGGTGAAGTGCGAGCCCAAGGTGAAATCCAGAACGAAATAGCGTTCCGGCTGGCCGGGGTAGATCGCTACATGACCTAGTTTGAGGGCCTTGAGGAAAACGTCCTTGGTGAGCTGTGTCTTGTCGCGGACGCCGAACACCGCCTCCAGCTGCTCTTCCTTGAGCTGGTTGGAGTGGAAGTGGAGGAACTGCTGGGAGTTGGTGCCGTCCTGGTCCAGCTCCTCGGCAATCATGTCCCGGACCTGGTCAACCAACTCGGGGAGGTAGCCCAGGCGGTAGTCCACCTTGTGAAGTGCCCTCTCGTCGAAGTGGTCATGCGCCGTGACGTTCAGGTCCAGTTCGAGGGGATTTCCGGCGAGCTCGTGCGAAGCCACGTAACAGTGCTCCCGCCCGTGGTTGAGCTCGATCTCCCCGAAATGTTTGCTCGCTACCTTGCTCATGTCTTCAAGATAGTCCCAAACAAGCGGCGTGCTCCAGCATCCTGGAAGAATTCAGGCGGGCGGTTTGGGCGTTGACTTTTGAGTCGTTTTGGGCATCGTCGCGGGGCTGCCGGCCCGGACGGTTGCGGCGCTCCCGCGAAGGGTGTCGGCCAGCAATTCGGTGAAGAGCTGCACTTGCGCTGTGCGCTTCTCGTTGAGGAGCAGGGCGAACACGTTGCGGGCGAGCCGGATGTCCGGAACGTCGAGAACCACGACGCCGGGCGGCCGGTGCCGCAGCGCCAGTTCCGGCACGAGGGCGGCGCCGAGTCCCGCTGCCGCCATCTCAAGGCTGGCGTGGAAGTCATCGCTATAGGCCACGACGCGCGGGTGCAGATTGCAACTGGCAAACAGGCGTTCAATCACCACGGCGTCGCTGGTGCCCGGATGGTGCATGATCCAGGGCATGTCCGAAAGTTGGGAGGCCTGCATTTCGGCGTCCTCCCCGATGCCCCACGATGCGGGGAGCACCACCCGGAAGTCGTCGTCGCCGATCCATTGCCGGTCCAGGGTGTGGGGCCACGCGAGTCCGGACTGGCCCACTTGGTACACCAGCGCGAGGTCCAGCTCGCCGCCGGTGCGCAGCCCCTGGATGGTCTGGGAAGGCTCGGCAACCCACACGCGCAGTTCTATGCCCAGCTTCTTCCAGCGCGGCTTCCGGAGGATGTCCGGGAGGATGTAGGTTGCCAGGCTTGGGAAGATGCCAAGCCGCAGTTCCTGGACGGGGGAGTCCGTGCTCCTTGAGGCGGCCGCCAGCAGGGTCTCGACGTCGGTGAGCACTTTGGAGGCATGGCGCACCATGGTGAGGGCGGCCTCGGTGGGAACCACGCTGCGTGCGGAACGGTGGAAAAGTTCGACGCCGGTGTCCCGTTCCAGCGCCGCCATCTGTTGGGATACGGCTGAGGCGGTGTAGCCGAGCCGCCCGGCGGCTGCCGAGAAGGAACCGAGCCGCGTGACTTCAAGCAGCGTCCGCAGGTGGAGAAGGTTGACCATCAGTGATCCTTAGGCTCGGTGCCGGCCGAAATCCGTGCCCAGCCAGCATAGCGGTGTGAATTCGGTCTCCGCTGCTGCCCGGGCGGCTCCATGAAACCGTGTTTGCAGGATGCCGCGACACGCCGGGATCCAAGCGACACGCTGACGATTAATTGTGGCTAAGTAGTCCACAGGGTGTGGATTACGTCTCCGGATTTGGCGGATTCCCGGACATTTTTACCCCCATGGCCTGTGGACTACCGGTGCGTAAAATGACATACTTGTAATACATCATCTTGGGGTCCCGCTGAGGCGCTTGCACTACATGTAGTATCAATTTACGGATTGAGCGGGAAACCAGCACAAGACATGAATGCAAGATGTGAATAGATAGTTTGGCCGCCTCGGCGGCCCAGCGGGCCAGCATCGGAGACGGAACCAGAACCGGCGGGGCCTGCCGAACGAAGAGCAAAGACTTCAACAAAGGGGACAGGAACCATGACTGTTACGGTTTACACGAAGCCGGCCTGTGTTCAGTGCAACGCAACCTACCGTGCACTCGACAAGAAGGGCATCGCCTACCAGAGCGTCGACATTTCCCAGGATGCCGAGGCTCTTGAGCGCCTGAAGGCCCTTGGATACATGCAGGCCCCTGTCGTGGTGACCGAGCAGGACCACTGGTCGGGATTCCGTCCGGACAAGATCGAAGAGCTGGCACTGGCTGCCGCTTCGGTGGCCTAGTCTTCCTGGACTGCGCCACAACAACAAAGTATTCCAATGTAGTCGAGGTGACTCCCATGGCAGCGCTGGCAACAGCACCTGCTCAAGCAATGGCTGAAGCTGTCAGTACGCGGAGTCACCTCATCTACTTTTCCTCCACATCTGAGAACACCAAGCGCTTCGTCCAGAAGCTCGGCGTCGACGCGGCACGCATTCCGCTCCATGCCAAGGACGCGCCGCTGCTCGCACTGGAACCCTTCGTCCTTGTGTTGCCCACGTATGGCGGCACGAATGGCGAAGGATCGGTGCCCAAGCAAGTCATCAGGTTTCTGAACAACCCGCAGAACAGGGAACTGATCCGCGGGGTCATCGGAGCAGGAAACACCAACTTCGCGGAAAACTACTGCATGGCGGGAGACATCATCGCCACCAAATGCCGGGTTCCGCTTCTTTATCGATTCGAACTCATGGGGACTCCGGAAGATGTTGACCGGGTCAATCAAGGATTGGAAAAGTTTTGGACACGACTGTCGCAGATACAGAAGTAACCAAGGGCGCTATGGACACCGCCAAGGTCAAGAAGCCATTGCCGGAGGCCTATAAGGGCCTTGGCTACCATGAGCTCAACGCCATGTTGAACCTCTACGGTCCGAACGGGGAAATCCAGTTCGAAGCCGACCGCGAGGCCGCGCACCAGTACTTCCTGCAGCACGTGAACAACAACACCGTTTTCTTCCATGATCTGGAAGAGAAGCTGGACTACCTGGTCAAGAACCAGTACTACGAGCGCGAAACCCTCGATCAGTACACGATGAACTTCATCCGTGACCTCTTCAACCGCGCCTACAAGAAGAAGTTCCGCTTCGAGACTTTCCTCGGCGCCTTCAAGTTCTACACCTCCTACACGCTCAAGACCTTCGACGGCAAGCGTTTCCTGGAGCGGTACGAAGACCGCGTCTGCATGGTTGCCCTGCACCTTGCCCGCGGCAACGAAGAACTGGCCAGCCGCCTCGTCGATGAAATCATCGACGGCCGCTTCCAGCCCGCAACGCCCACGTTCCTCAACGCAGGCAAGGCCCAGCGCGGCGAGCTGGTCTCCTGCTTCCTGTTGCGCATCGAAGACAACATGGAGTCGATCGCCCGCGGTATCAACTCGGCGCTGCAGTTGTCCAAGCGCGGCGGTGGCGTGGCCCTCTCGCTGACCAACATCCGCGAGCACGGCGCCCCGATCAAGCAGATCGAGAACCAGTCCTCGGGCGTCATCCCGGTCATGAAGCTCCTCGAGGACAGCTTCTCCTACGCCAACCAGCTCGGTGCCCGCCAGGGTGCAGGTGCCGTGTACCTGCACGCCCACCACCCGGACATCTACCGCTTCCTGGACACCAAGCGGGAAAACGCCGACGAGAAGATCCGCATCAAGACGCTCTCCCTCGGCGTCGTGGTTCCGGACATCACGTTCGAGCTGGCCAAGAAGAACGAGGACATGTACCTCTTCTCCCCGTACGACGTCGAACGCGTCTACGGCGTCCCGTTCTCCGATATCTCGGTCACCGAGAAGTACTACGAGATGGTGGACGACTCCCGGATCAAGAAGACCAAGATCAGCGCCCGCGAGTTCTTCCAGACCCTCGCGGAGATCCAGTTCGAATCCGGCTACCCGTACATCATGTTCGAGGACACCGTGAACCGGGCCAACCCGATTGCCGGCAAGATCACCATGAGCAACTTGTGCTCGGAGATCCTGCAGGTTTCCACGCCGTCCATCTACAACGAGGACCTCAGCTACGAGACCGTTGGCAAGGACATCTCCTGCAACCTTGGTTCGATGAACATCGCCAAGACCATGGATTCCCCGGACTTCGGCCTGTCGATCGAGACGTCCATCCGTGCCCTCAGCGCGGTGTCGGATATGTCCTACATCAACTCGGTGCCGTCCATCGCGCAGGGCAATGCCCAGAGCCATGCCATCGGCCTCGGCCAGATGAACCTGCACGGCTACCTTGCCCGTGAGCACGTCCACTACGGTTCCGAAGAGGGCCTGGACTTCACCAACATCTACTTCTACACGGTGCTGTTCCACGCCCTCCGTGCCTCGAACAAGCTGGCCATCGAGACCGGTCAGCCCTTCGGTGGCTTCGAGAACTCCACGTACGCCAGTGGCACGTTCTTCGACAAGTACACCGAGCAGGAATGGACCCCGGAAACCGAGCGCGTCCGCGAGCTCTTCGCCGGTATCCACATTCCGACGCAGGATGACTGGCGCGAGCTGAAGGCTTCCGTCATGGAGCACGGCATCTACAACCAGAACCTGCAGGCCGTGCCGCCCACCGGTTCCATCAGCTACATCAACAACTCGACGTCGTCGATCCACCCGGTGGCCGCCAAGATCGAAATCCGCAAGGAAGGCAAGATCGGCCGCGTCTACTACCCGGCTCCGTACCTCGACAACGACAACCTGGAGTACTACCAGGACGCGTACGAGATCGGCTACGAGAAGATCATCGACACCTACGCCGCCGCCACGCAGCACGTGGACCAGGGCCTGTCCCTGACGCTGTTCTTCAAGGACACCGCCACCACGCGTGACATCAACAAGGCGCAGATCTACGCATGGCGCAAGGGTATCAAGACGCTCTACTACATCCGCCTCCGCCAGCTCGCGCTGGAAGGGACCGAGGTTGAGGGCTGCGTTTCCTGCATGCTGTAACCGATAACGGTTGTTTATTTGCGGCAGCCGCCGCGCCACAAAACTGAAGAGTACGACGCCGGGTGAGCGCCCGGCGTCGTACGCTTACCTTAAAGAACACATACGTTAAGGGGACGAAATGACCGAGAAGGTCAAGCTGCTTAGCCACGTCGAAGCGATCAACTGGAACCGTATCCAGGATGACAAGGACGTGGAGGTCTGGAACCGCCTGGTCAACAACTTCTGGCTCCCGGAGAAGGTGCCGCTGTCCAACGACGTCCAGTCCTGGCACACCCTGACGCCGGACGAGCAGCAGCTCACCATGCGCGTATTCACGGGCCTGACCCTTCTGGACACGATCCAGGGCACCGTGGGTGCTGTTTCCTTGATCCCGGACGCGATCACCCCGCACGAAGAGGCTGTGTACACCAACATCGCCTTCATGGAGTCGGTGCACGCGAAGTCGTACTCGTCGATTTTCTCGACCCTGTGCTCCACCAAGGAGATCGACGACGCTTTCCGCTGGTCCCTCGAGAACGAGAACCTGCAGAAGAAGGCGCAGATCGTCATGGACTACTACCAGGGCGACGATCCCCTCAAGCGCAAGGTGGCTTCGACGCTGCTGGAATCGTTCCTGTTCTACTCCGGGTTCTACCTTCCGATGTACTGGTCCTCCCGTGCCAAGCTCACGAACACGGCAGACCTCATCCGCTTGATCATCCGCGACGAAGCCGTACACGGCTACTACATCGGCTACAAGTTCCAGAAGGGCCTCGAAAAGGTCTCCGAGGAGAAGCGCCAGGAAATCAAGGACTACACGTTCGAACTGCTCTTCGAGCTGTACGAAAATGAAGTCCAGTACACGCACGACCTCTACGACGGCGTCGGCCTGGCCGAGGACGTCAAGAAGTTCCTGCACTACAACGCCAACAAGGCCCTCATGAACCTCGGCTACGAGGCCATGTTCCCGGCCTCCGTCACCGACGTGAACCCGGCCATCCTCTCGGCGCTGTCACCCAATGCCGACGAGAACCACGACTTCTTCTCGGGGTCCGGGTCTTCCTATGTGATCGGGAAGGCTGTTAATACCGAGGACGAGGACTGGGAGTTTTAGCCTCTGCCCGGCTGTTGACTGACAGGCAACCTCGTCCTTCTGACAAACCAGTGGCGTACGTCCGAGCTGTCCCAGCGTGGATCCTGACACGTGGCGGCCGAGCTTGACCCGGAATCCTGCCGACCGCGGTGGTAGGCGGCTGCCACAGGGCTGCCGCCTACCTCACTGCCGGTCCACGCGGACTTCGCCAGCTACGGGCGGATGCTGATGATCGTCTTTCCCTTGCGGCGGTCGGTGGGGTTGAGGGTTGAGACCGCTTGGTCGAGGGGGGCGATGGTGTCGATGTTCGTTCGCAGTCGGCCGTCCCGGACCCGCTGCACGATCTCGACCAGCTCGGCGCGATCGGCCTCCACGACGAAGTCCACCGCCAGGCCATCGGCCGGCCGGGCCTCGACCTGCCCGACGATGGACACCAGCGTTCCCCCGGGCTTGATCAGGGCCGCGGACCGCTTCTGGATGTCTCCTCCGATGACATCGAAGACCAGGTCGACGCCGCCGACAGAGTCGAGCGCGTCGTTCTCAAGGTCGACGAACTCGTGCGCTCCGAAGTCGAGCGCCTTCTCTCGGTCCCCGGGTCGGCCTGTGCCGATGACATAGGCGCCAGCCTCGCGGGCGAGCTGTGTCACCATCGTCCCGACGGCCCCGGCCGCGCCGTGGGCAAGGACTGTCTGGCCGGCCTGTAGGCGGCCGTGCTGGAACAGGCCCTGCCACGCGGTCAGCCCTGAGATCGGCAGGGATGCGGCAACGGTGAAGTCGACGTCGCCAGGCAGGGGGGCGAGGTTGCGTGCCTCGATGGCCACGTACTCCGCCAGGGTTCCGTCGCGATGCCAATCCGCGAGCCCGAAGACTCGCTGTCCGATCGAGAGTCCGGTTGCGCCGTAGCCGAGGGCGCTGACCACTCCGGCTACCTCATGTCCGGGGATCGACGGTGTCTTTTCGTGGCCCGCGCGGTCGGTCCAGGTCGATGGCCAGTCCATCTCGGTCGGGACGAATCCCGAGGCGTGAATCTGGACGATCACGTCGTTGATGGCCGCCCTCGGCTCGGGGCGCTCGGTCAGCGTCATTCCGGCCAGTCCTGCTGCCTGATCGGTTACCACGATGGCTTTCATTGATTTCTCCTCTGTCGTGTATTTATGGGCGGAAGGTTGAAGCGAATATGCCGGGTTGTCGGGGACGAGCCTCTGCGGTGTCATTCGTTGGCTGGGGCTGGTCGGGGTTCCGTCGTTCCGATCGTCACCGGCTGTTCACCTCGGATGCTCCGCCCCGCTTCGCCCACGCGGCTCTCCCTGACCTCGGTTGTGCGGTGGTTGTGCGCGGAGAGGGCCGTGAACAGCGTGGCGAGGAGCGCGAGGCCGCCGTATCCGAGTGCGATCTGCGGCAGCGGGAAGGCTCCGGAGAGCTGAGCCGAGATGAAGCTGGGGACGGTCGCCCCGCTGTAGGAGATGAGGTAGACCACAGCGAGGATCGGTGCCCGGTCGGCTGAGGTTCCACCGTGCAGGAGGGCCCGGGTGGCGGCGCTGATAGCGATGCCCTGGCCGGCGCCGGCGAGGACGGTGGCGGCGAAGAACAGCGGCAGTGCCCCTGTGGCGATCGCGGTGATGAGGCCTATCCACCCTGCCAGGAATCCGACCATACCGATGCGCTGAGCTCCAGCCGCTGTGAACCGGCCGCCCATGGGAGCCCCTAGGGCGCTCGAGCCCATGTAGGCTGCGAACACTAGTCCAAGCACGAGCGGGCTGCTGGTTCGGAGCTGGTCTTGGACCAGTGCGGGCAGGAAGGCCTGGTAGAAGGCTCCGGTTGCCCAGGTAGCGAGGAAGACCGCGGCCGCGACGGGAAGCAGATTCCTGACTCCGACCGGCAGGCGGACGCTGGGCCGCAGTGATCGCCAACCGCCTGCTGTTCGGGTCACGGTTTCGGGGCTGACGGCGATCATCACTGCTGCGAGCAGGAGAAAGCTGATGTCGACGATGTACACGAGGTCGCGGGGCCAGGGTCCGAACTGGACCAGGGCACCTGATGCGACGGCGCCCAGGGCCAGCCCGAGCATGACTGTCTGGCTGGAGGCCACGGAGGCCAGCCAGTCCGGCTTGGCCGGGGCCGAGTCGACTATGTAGGAGGTAAGGCTACTGCTGGCCAGCCCGGCACCGAGTCCCATCAGCAGCCGACCGGCGATCAGGATGCCGATGTGGTGCACGTTCAACAGCGTCAGGGTTCCCGCAATCAGGAAGGCGAGGCTCGCGATGGAGAGGGGGCGCCTGCCCGCATAGTTGGAGAGGCGGCCCATGACCAACAGTGTCCCGAGCGTGCCGACCGAGTAGGCGACCACGGCCAGGGAGATGTCGGCGCTGTTGAAACCGTCCTGTGCCCGATAGATGTTGAACAGCGGGATCGTCGATCCCACCGTGGCGAACGACGCGAGCAACGCGACGACCGCTGAAGCGAAGGCCAGCCAGAGACGTTCCTCGCAGCCGATCCCGTCTCTCCATAGTCCTAGTTGTTGCCCGAAAGGCACGTTCGGTCGTGGCACAGCAGATCAACCTCCCGGGGCCAGCAATGAGCGGCGGTTGTCGAACCGTGCTCTGGACATTTTTTGGGCTTGCTAGCCCAGTTGCTCCAGTGAACACCCGTAAGAGTGGGCTGTCAAGCCCACTCTTGGTTTACACTTGGAAGCATGAAAGCCATTGCAGGGGTCCGGGAGCCTCGGAAGCTCACCGACAAGGGGCAGGCGACGCGCGAGCGGATCCTGGAGCACGCTGCGGAGCTCATCTACACCAAAGGCGTCCACGCGACGAACAACGAGCAACTACGACGGGCAGCCGGCGTCAGCGGATCCCAGCTCAACCACTACTTCCCGACCAAGGAGAGCCTCGTTTTGGCCGTCATCGAATGGCGTGCCGAGCGAGTCCTCTCCTTCCATCGCAGTGAGCGGTTCGCCAGCTTCGACAGCCTGGACGCGCTTCGGGAGTGGGCGGACTTCTATGTCGGCTTCGAGCGTGCCCATCAGGAAGGCTGCACCCTCGGGTCCCTCGCGAGCGAGATCATCAAGACTGACCTCGACGTCCACGATCAGCTCGCGAATGTGTTCGACCAGTGGCGGGACATCTTCCGCGACGGGCTCCAGCGCATGCAGAAACTCGGCCGCATCAGCGCAGGTGCCGATCCTGTGCGCCTGGCCAACCTGCTGCTCTCGGCGTTCCAGGGCGGCATGCTGCTCTCCCAGGTCCAGCGAAACACGACCCCGCTGAGAGACGCCCTTCAGGCCGCCATCGACTACGTGGAGACCTTCGAGACCCCTCTCGACTCCGCCCCACGCCGGGTTCAATAGCCGTCGATGATCGATGCAGGTCTACAAAAATCCAGGTGTCGCGCAGCGCGATCACCTTCAGAGCTGCCAAGACTTCAGACGAGCACTGACCGATAGAGCCCCGTCCGGTGGAGGATCCTCAAAGGGGCATTCGTGCCCGATGGTCTTGCGGTCGGTTCGGCCTAGAAAAGGACCATCTTCGATGACAGAACCGAGCCCCTGGACGGCGACGGACGCCGCGGAATGACTGGTCATCTTCCTGGTCTCAAGCACCAAGTCGCGTGGCAATCTACACCTGCTCTTTGCTAGGCAAGGAATGTAAGCCGATCCGCCCCGCACGCTTATGCGTGCGGGGCCTTCCGGTTTAGTGGGTGGCTCGACGGCGTCCTTGCCTACACCCTGTACTTGTCCTTCCGTTTCGACCACGGTCCCGAGCGGCACCGGGACGCCGTCGTCGTCGACGCCGAAGCGGAAGGCCGCAGGGAATTCGCGCAGGTAGGTCTGCAGCTGGGGGCATGCGCGGCAGGCACGTCGGCGTGGGCGCTGCACGCCTTCTTGAGCTCGATGATGCTGACGGGCATGCCGTTGCAGTTCGCTGATGCTGGGTAGCGTGGAGGCAAACTCTTCCTGTAGCGATTTAACAATCTCGGCCTCCCATTCGGTAATGCCGATCGGTTTGGCGAAGCCACGGAGAGAGTACTCGGCTACTACGTTGTTCTTGGTTTTGCAGAGCAGCAAGCCGGTGGTCGGCTTGTGCTCTGCGTGGGCCAGAAGATCGTCCACGGCAGACATGTACATATTGATTTGGCCAAGGTTATGCGTAGCGGCTCATAATGTTGGTTATGCGCAGGAGGACGTTATGCCTACTGCAGCGTGATCTGTCAGGTCTCAACATGGTCGTCGGTTCCGTATAAGCTCCTGAGCTGCGGATCCCGGCAAGCCTCAAAGTGATTGTCGCGAAAGGGGATCCCTTACCGGACCGGGCGATGATGGCCTATTAGAAAGCCTTTGGATGAAAGGCCCGGGCTTCTGCTTCAGGTAGCCGAGATCGCTAGGGCGATGGCCATACGTATCCAATGTGTTCGATCTGGGAATCTTGAACGGGAAGGCAGGGCTTGCTCACTCTCAAATGCCTCAGTCCTGCTTGTTCCATATTTTGTTCATCGTCCTGAGCGCTATTTCTGGAGAACCTACACCTGAGGAGTTCCTTGTGACTAGGCTTTGGCTATTGACCGGTCGCTTTGGTCGATGGGCCCCAAGCCTCTTTGGTTAGACCAGTCATTGGAAGGAGCGTCGTGAAAACTGTCCGGGCGATCAAGAGGATCTTTACCGAACTGCCGAAACCAGCTAGGACTTTCTTCTGGTGCTTTATCGCTCTTTTCTTGGTGACCTTTCCTCTCGGCGCGGTGACCCGGCTGAACTGGGTTGTCCTGGGAATCAGCGGAGCGGGCGTGTTCTTGTTCCTGTTTGGATTGCACGTCTTCCGGGACATCAACGGCACAGCAAGCATGTGGTCCAAGATCTACAAGGAGAGCCGCGGAATCAGACCTGAAGATTTTGCGTTCGCCGACGTGCCGACGATTAAAGGCATGGGGTTTATGTACATGCTCATGGGCGTATTTTTTGTAGTGGGAGGGTTCGGCTTTCTTTTTCAAGCTCATGCTTGAAAGCCTTGAGGACGGCACCCGTACTCCCATCGCGGGTCCGTTCGGGATTGACCCTGATTACCTGCGTTACAGGTTTCTGCCTGCAGAGGCGTTGAAGTCGTCCCATAAGCCGCCCGGTCATGGGACGCCTTCAGGTTGTCGGACGATGTCCCAGGATGGCTTGGACATCAGGCTCCGCCAGATTCGTATATGACCAGCCCGCACGACTGTCCGGTGACGGGTCGAAGTGAACGATACACAGCGGGAGCCAGCAAATCCTGCTTGATGATGCAACTTCCGGATCCGGGTCCCTTGCCGGCTCTCCGGTGGCAAAGTCTTTGCATAACGTTCCAGCCTTGAAGGGTGACGCATAAGCGCCACGACTCAAGTCTGGAGGGATGCAATGGAGGACCAGACTGTCACCGTCGCTGATCTCGTGGGGGCGATCATCGCTGAGATGG
>NZ_JBFBLA010000041.1:0-29674 GCF_040702485.1 Arthrobacter sp. NPDC080031 | reverse complement strand
AGAGTAGGACACCGCCGGACAACCATTCACGGCCAGGCCCCGACACACACGTCGGGGCCTGACCCATTTAACAACACACGAACCGCACCCGCCCCCGGACACACACCCCGAAACCCGGGCTCACCTATCAACGGTCACGGGCCAACGCCCGCTCACGTATATGCCGGAAATCCCACACCCCGGCTCACCTATGAGCCGGAAATCTCACACGCCGGCTCACCTATGAACGGTCGCGGGCGTCCGAGGGAAGCCCGCATATGTGAGCGGGCGTCCCGCCGAAACCGGCTATATGTGAGCCGGCGTCCGGCCAGGACCCGGTATATGTGAGCCGGCGTCCGGCCAGGACCCGGTATATGTGAGCCGGCGTCCGGGGAAAGCCCGGTATATGTGAGCCGGCGTCCGGGGAAAGCCCGGTATATGTGAGCCGGCGTTGTTGAGGCTTCAGAAGATTTGGCAGCCCAAAGGGCCGACACTCCGCCTGCGGACTTGGATCTGCAAGCCAGCCGAAGCGGGCCCACTCATACCTGGGGTTGTGATGATTCCCACGGGAAGCTGAATAGGCGGCCTTCGGGTGCGTTCGCGGATGGCTGTTCACCTAGAATTACATAAGAGATACGAGCCGGATCCCGGCGGCGTGAGAACAAATTACGGATAAGAGCGGCTGCGCATGCGCCAGTGGTCAGCTCACAACAGGAGGAATCCATCATGGCTGAGCATAACGGCGGCAACCGCGGCAACTACGGCGGTGGCCGTGGCGACCGCGGTCCGTTCCGCGCCAACAACAATTCCGGGGGCGACCCGCGAGGATTCCGTTCGAGGGACGACCGCGACGGCGCTCCCGGCGGTGATCGTGATCGTAAGCCTTTTGGTGATCGTCCGCGTCGTGACGGGGATGCGCGCCCGAGCTTTGGTGATCGTGACCGCAAGCCCTTTGGTGATCGTGACCGCAAGCCCTTTGGCGATCGTGATCGCAAACCTTTTGGTGATCGTCCGAGCCGTGAGGGCGACCGTGACCGTAAGCCTTTTGGTGATCGTCCGAGCCGTGAGGGCGATCGTGACCGTAAGCCCTTTGGTGATCGTGACCGTAAGCCGTTCGGCGACCGTCCGAGCCGTGAGGGTGATCGTGACCGTAAGCCCTTTGGCGATCGTGACCGTAAGCCTTTTGGTGATCGTCCGCGTCGTGACGGGGATGCGCGCCCGAGCTTTGGTGATCGTGACCGTAAGCCGTTCGGCGACCGTCCGAGCCGTGAGGGCGACCGTGACCGTAAGCCCTTTGGCGATCGTGACCGTAAGCCTTTTGGTGATCGTCCGCGTCGTGACGGGGATGCGCGCCCGAGCTTTGGTGACCGTGACCGTAAGCCGTTCGGCGACCGTCCGCGCCGCGAAGGCGACGGAGAGCGCCGTAGCTTCGGCGACCGTCCCGAGCGCGGTCCCCGCAAGTTCGATGGCCCACGTAGCGAGGGACGCAGCTTCGGCGGCGGATCCTGGGAAGACCGTCCCGCACGGGTTCCGAACGCCGCGGATCTGCGCAGTGCCAACCGCCCGGACCGCGAGCGTTCCCCGGAGATCGACGACGACGTTACGGGCCAGGAGCTCGACCGGGTCACGAAGCACCAGATCAAGACCCTTGAAGGTACCAACGCCGATTGGGTCGCCAAACACTTGGTAATGGCGGGACGCCTCATCGATATCGACCCTGAGCTGTCCTTCCAGCACGCCTTGGCTGCCAGCCGCCGTGGTGGACGTTTGGCGGCTGTCCGCGAAGCCGTGGGACTGACCGCCTACGCTGCAGGCCACTATGGCGAGGCTCTTCGCGAATTCCGCACCTACCGCCGGATCAGCGGCTCCAACGTCCATTTGCCCCTCATGGCTGACTGCGAACGCGGTCTGGGGCGGCCGGACCGTGCACTGGATGTCGTCCGTTCCCCCGAAGCACAGGACCTCGACGCGCCCGGCAAGGTTGAGCTGGCAATCGTGGCCTCGGGAGCCAGGACCGACCTTGGCCAGTTGGACGCCGCAGTGGCCGAGCTGGAGATCATCCAGCTCGACATCAACCGCGCCTTCTCCTACAGCCCGCGCCTGTTCCGTGCCTATGCGGACGCCCTGACGGCAGTGGGCCGCACGGAAGAAGCCGGCAAGTGGCAGCGCCAGGCAGTCGTGGCAGAAAATGCCCTCGGTGTTGGAGACTTCGAGGACCCGGACATCATCGACCTCGGCGAGGACGATGAAAGCGAAGCTCGCAAGCCTCGTTTCCGGAACATCGAGGAGAACGCGGAGCGGACCGAGGCGGACATGCCCCAAACTGCGCCCGCACGCGCGGAGACGGTCATCGCCCCTGAAGCCAGCGAACAGGACGATGTGGAACTCGACGATGTCGAGTCTGACTACTTTGAGTCCGACGACGCCGAGTCGGACCGCGATTCCGTGGAAGACACCGAGGACACCGAGGACACCGAGGACACAGAAGAAGACGGGGAAGGCGAAGGAGAGGCCTCCGAGGGCGGCGAAGAGACCAAGAATGACTGAGGCCTCGCTGGTTTCGCAATTCGACGCTGTCCTGTCCGATCTGGACGGAGTCGTCTACGCAGGCCCGCACGCCATTCCCGGCGCCGTGGAGTCCCTGCAGCGGCTCGAATCGGTCGGGGTGCGGCTTGGTTATATAACCAACAACGCCTCACGTACCCCGGCACAGGTGGCGGCGCATCTTCGTGAACTTGGCGCGCCCGCAGAGGACAACCAAGTGATCAGTTCTTCGCAGGCCGCCGGGGATCTTCTGGCAGGACTCCTGGCTCCGGGTTCGCGGGTAATGATTACCGGCAGTCCGGCGCTGGCCCACGAAATCGAACTCGTGGGCCTCAAGCCTGTCCACAGCGCCAAAGAGAACCCTGTGGCTGTGGTCCAGGGCTTCAACCCGGAAATCGGGTGGAAGGATCTGGCCGAGGCGTCCTACGTTGTTGCCGCAGGCGCGCTCTGGGTGGCTACCAATACGGACATGTCCATTCCCCAGGCCCGCGGGATTGCTCCCGGAAACGGCACCCTTGTGGCCGCCGTCGCGTCTGCCACCGGCAAACAGCCGCGGGTCGCTGGCAAGCCGGAGGCCCCGCTCTTCCACTCGGCGGCACGCAGGCTGAAATCGGAGCGCCCGATCGTTGTCGGAGACCGCCTGGACACCGATATCCTTGGCGGCAACCGTGCGGGCTTCGCGACGGCGGCCGTGCTCACCGGCGTCGACACGCCCGGGTCCATCCTTGCGGCACGAAGCCCGGAACGCCCCGGCTACTTGCTGGCTGATCTCACGGAACTGCACGAGCCGTACCCCGAGATCATCGAGGAGGACAGCGCGTTCCGCTGCGGAAAGGCAAGCGCCGAAGTCCAGGACGGCCTCATCACCGTCTCCGGGTCCGAGAAGGATCTGGACGCCTGGCGTGCTGCATGCGCAGCCTGGTGGGCCGCCAATCCCGACGCCGCAGAGGCCACATCGCCGCGGCTCGAATGGCTGGAAAACTAGACTGGACCAATGAGCGAGAACGATCACCCGGAGAGTCCCGTCGACCTGCACGACGTCGAACCGCACGATGCCCCATGGCCGGACAACACGGCCCCTACAGGCGAAGCCGCCGTGGATTCCGCCTTGGAGCCACTGTCGGGCATCTCCTCCCTGCCGGTGGCCGAGCACAGCGGTATCTACGCCGAGATCCACGACTCCTTGATGGCGTCCCTCGACGACGAAGAACGCTGAGCATGGCCAGACTCGACCAGGAACTCGTCAGCCGCGGACTGGCGAGATCGCGGACCCATGCCGCGAAGCTCATTGCGGACGGAAAAGTCAGTTCCGGGGGAAGCGTTCTCGCCAAGGCAGCGCAACAAGTCTCCGACGAGACAGAAATTGATGTTCAAGCCCACGCCGAGGACGTTTACGCCAGCCGCGCCGGACACAAACTTGCCGGGGCGCTGGCGGCGTTCCCTTCCGTTGTCGTGGAAGGGAAGCGGTGCCTCGACGCCGGTGCCTCCACCGGCGGCTTTACCGACGTGCTGCTCCGGCACGGTGCCGCGCACGTGGTGGCGGTCGACGTCGGGCATGACCAGTTGGTGCCGTCCCTGCGGAACGATCCGCGCGTCGCAGTCCATGAAGGACTCAACGTCCGCTACATGACGCCCGGGCAAATCGGCGGGCCGGCCGCGCTGACTGTGGCAGACCTGTCCTTCATTTCCCTCACCCTCGTTCTGCATCCGCTCGCGGCGTGCACCGAACCCGGGGGAGACCTGGTGCTCATGGTGAAGCCGCAGTTCGAGGTCGGCAAGGAACGGCTGAGCCGCACCGGCGTGGTCACCTCCGATCAAGAACGGCGGCGCGCGGTGGCGCAAGTCGCCAAAGCGGCCGTGGATGCAGGGCTTGAACTCTGTGGCCTGGCACCCAGTCCCTTGCCGGGCCAGGACGGAAATGTGGAGTACTTCCTGTGGATAAAACGCAGGATGCAGTCGGACTTGCCTAAGATCGAAGAGCGGGACGAGGAAGTTGCTGCACTGATGGAACGAATCTGGACCACCCACTAGAAAGCAGAACACCATGAGCAGGCGCGTTTTGGTCCTTGCCCACACAGGGCGTGAGGACTCCCTTCGCGCGGCCTGGGATGCCTGCGGGCAGCTCCACTACTCCGGCCTGATCCCCGTGATGCAGAAGTCCGAATTGGACGACATCGAACGGTTCTTTGGCGTGGTGGATAAGCCGATCGAGATATTGCATGATGATGTCCGGCTGGAGGACGTCGAACTCGTCATGGTTCTCGGCGGCGACGGCACTATCCTGCGCGCGGCCGAGCTCGTCCGCAATGTCGATGTTCCCCTGCTGGGCGTCAATCTCGGGCATGTCGGATTCCTCGCCGAGAGCGAGCGGGCCGATCTTGCCCAGACCGTCGAGTGGATCGCCAGCCGTGAATATACGGTGGAGGAGCGCATGACCATCGATGTCCAGGTGTGGGTCCGTGGCCAGAAGATCTGGCATACCTGGGCCCTCAACGAAGCCGCGATTGAAAAGGCTGACCGGGAGCGCATGATCGAAGTGGTGACGGAAGTGGATGAACGTCCGCTCACGTCGTTCGGCTGTGATGGGGTGGTGCTTGCTACCCCTACGGGCTCCACGGCCTATGCCTTCTCATCCGGCGGGCCTGTGGTGTGGCCCGAGGTGGAGGCCCTCGTGATTGTCCCGATCAGCGCCCATGCCCTCTTCGCCAAACCTCTTGTGGTTTCGCCGCGGTCCAGGCTGGCCGTGGAGATCCTCAGCCGGACCGATGCCCAAGGCGTGCTTTGGTGCGATGGCCGCCGTTCCGTGGACCTGCCGCCCGGAGCCCGGATCGAAGTAACCCGGTCCACCCGGCCTGTGCGGCTTGCCCGTACCCACCAGACGCCGTTCTCAGCGCGGCTCGTGCGGAAGTTTGAGCTCCCCATCCACGGCTGGCGGGGTCCGGCGCCTCGTTCGGCCGACATCCACACCGGTCCGACCCCCGTTATCAGGACCTTCAAGCCCAGCCCTTTGCCGACACCCCAGGACGTGCGGACAGGCAGAGCGGCCGACCCCACAAAGGAGATGTAAACCATGATCGAGGAACTCCGGATCCGTGATCTCGGCGTCATCACCGACGCCACGTTGCCGTTGGGGCCCGGCCTGAGCGTCGTCACGGGTGAAACCGGCGCCGGCAAGACCATGGTGGTCACCGCCGTCGGCCTCCTTCTGGGAGCGCGGTCCGACGCCGGTGCGGTACGCTCCGGTGCCAAGTCGGCCTCAGCAGAGGCCCGGTTCTTGCTTGATCCGGGGCATGCCGCCGTGGAACGGGCTGTGGAGGCAGGCGGCGACGCGGAAGAGTACGACGGCGGCACCCAGCTCCTGCTGGCCCGCACCGTTGGCGCGGACGGCCGCAGCCGTGCTTTCGTGGGCGGCCGGTCAGCGCCGGTAGGCGTGCTAGCGGAACTTGGCGAGAGCCTGGTGGTGGTGCATGGCCAGTCGGACCAGATACGGCTCAAGGGTGCCGTGGCGCAGCGGCACGCACTGGACCGCTTCGCCGGGGCCGACATCGCCGCGACCCTCACGGAATACCAGGAGCTCTACACTCATTGGAAGTCCAGCCAGGCGGAGCTCGACACCCTCCGCGGCGAGGCCCGGGAAAGGCTGCGCGAGGCGGAATCGCTCGAGGCCGCACTCCAGGAAATCGACGACGTCGCTCCACAGCCGGGCGAGGACGAGTCCCTCAAAGCCGAGGCAGTGAAACTGGCGAACGTGGAAGAGCTCCGCATCGCCGCAGCGGCAGCGCATGAAGCACTGATTTCGGAGGAATTCGGCGAAACGGCCGATGCCACGACGCTGATCGACTCGGCCAAACGGGCGCTGGACCAGGTGTCCGGACACGACGAAGCGTTGGCGGGAGCCGCCGCACGGCTCGCCGAAATCGGCTTCCTCATCAACGACATCGCGGGGGAGCTGTCCAGCTACCAAGCCTCCCTGGACTCCGAAGGGCCCGAACGGCTTTCGGAGATCGAGGAGCGGCGCGCAGCACTGGCCAAACTCATCCGGAAGTACGCTCCAAGCATCGACGAGGTCTTGGAATGGGCAGCAGCGTCGAGGACCCGGCTCGACGAACTGCAGGATGACTCGAGCCGGATCGAAGCCCTTGACGCCGAGGTGACTGCCGCGGAATCAACATTGCGAAAGCAAGCCGCGCGCATCTCGAAGTCGCGATCGAAGGCGGCCAAAGAACTCTCCGCGCGCGTGAGCGCGGAACTCACCGCCCTTGCCATGGCCGATGCGACCCTGGTGATTGACGTGGACAGCCAGGGACAGTTGGGGCCGCACGGCGTCGACGACATTTCCTTCCTCCTCCAACCGCACTCAGGTGCCCCCGCCCGCCCCCTCGGCAAGGGCGCGTCCGGTGGTGAGTTGTCCCGCGTGATGCTCGCCATCGAAGTGGTCCTCGCAGCCGTTGATCCGGTGCCCACCTTCGTCTTTGACGAGGTGGATGCCGGAGTGGGCGGGCGTGCCGCCGTCGAGATCGGACGCCGGCTTGCCATGCTGGCCCGCCACGTCCAGGTGCTGGTGGTAACCCATCTGCCGCAGGTGGCCGCCTTCGCCGACCAACACATCCGGGTCACCAAGACCTCGGTCAGGGGAAGCGACGGCAAGACCGCCACGGGCTTCACGTCCAGCGACGTCCAGCTCCTCGATGACGAGGAACGCGTGAAGGAGCTTGCCAGGATGCTGGCAGGACAGGAAGACTCGGAGTCGGCGCGGGCGCATGCCCAGGAGTTGCTGGACGACGCGAAGCTCCTGCCCCAGCAGGCGTAGCCGCCCGGCCGGGCTGTTTTCCCCGGTCGGGTGGACTTTACTCTTGATCCTTGCCCCACGGCAGGGGACTATTGAGCATTTGGGAAAACGGCTAGCGGATCCTTTGGAGGCGCAATTGATGATAGGCTCGAATTCCGTGGTGCAGCGATCAAATTCCCGTGTAAATTCCCGGTTCCCGGGCTCGTCCAAGACGACCAAACACATCTTTGTCACTGGCGGTGTGGCGTCCTCGCTCGGTAAGGGACTGACGGCTTCGAGCCTCGGCCACTTGCTGCGGGCACGCGGTTTGTCTGTAACTATGCAGAAGCTCGATCCCTATCTCAACGTGGATCCGGGCACGATGAACCCCTTCCAGCACGGCGAAGTCTTCGTCACTGACGACGGCGCCGAAACCGACCTCGACATCGGACACTACGAGCGCTTCCTCGATGAAAACCTTGAGGGTTCGGCCAACGTCACGACCGGCCAGATCTACTCGACAGTCATCGCCAAGGAACGGCGTGGTGAGTACCTCGGCGACACCGTCCAGGTCATCCCGCACATCACGGATGAGATCAAGCGCCGCATGCGCCTCCCCGCTGAGGGCAAGAACGCTCCTGATGTCATCATCACCGAAATCGGCGGCACCGTTGGCGACATCGAGTCGCAGCCTTTCCTCGAGTCCGCACGCCAGGTCCGCCAGGACATCGGCCGGAACAACGTCTTTTTCCTCCACGTCTCCTTGGTGCCGTACATCGGCCCCTCGCAGGAACTGAAGACCAAGCCAACGCAGCACTCCGTTGCCGCCCTGCGCTCCATCGGCATCCAGCCGGAAGCGATCGTGATCCGCTCGGACCGCGAAGTGCCGGACGCCATGCGCGAAAAGATCGGCCGCATGTGCGACGTCGATATTGACGCCGTGGTCAACGCCGCCGATGCCCCCAGCATCTACGACATCCCCAAGACGCTGCACTCCCAGGGTCTTGACTCCTATATCGTCCGGGCCTTGGACCTTCCGTTCAAGGACGTCGACTGGACCAGCTGGGACAAGCTCCTCGAAGCTGTCCACAATCCCAAGCACCAGGTTGAAGTTGCCCTCGTGGGCAAGTACATCGACCTCCCGGACGCCTACCTGTCCGTGACCGAGGCCTTGCGTGCCGGCGGTTTCGCGAACGAAACCAAGGTCAAGATCCGCTGGGTCCCGTCCGACGAATGCGAAACCCTCGAGGGCGCCACCAAGTCCCTGGCCGGCGTCGACGCCATTTGTGTTCCCGGCGGCTTCGGTATCCGTGGCCTGGAGGGCAAGCTCGGCGCGCTCAAGTTCGCCCGCGAGACGAGGCTTCCGGTGCTGGGCCTTTGCCTCGGTCTCCAGTGCATGGTCATCGAGTACGCCCGCAATGTGGTCGGCCTCGAGGGTGCGTCCTCTAGCGAGTTCGAGCCCGACTCCAAGTACCCCGTCATTGCCACGATGGAAGAGCAGCTCGACATCGTGGACGGCAAGGGCGACCTTGGCGGCACCATGCGCCTTGGCCTGTACGAAGCCAAACTGGATGAAGGCTCCGTGGTTGCAGAGACCTATGGCGCAACAACGGTTAGCGAGCGTCACCGGCACCGCTACGAGGTCAACAACAAGTACCGCGAGCAGATCGCGGCCGAGGGACTCGTGTTCTCCGGAACCTCTCCCGACGGCAAGCTGGTTGAGTTCGTGGAACTGCCGCGCGAGGTACACCCGTACTACGTGGCAACGCAGGCCCACCCCGAGCTCAGCTCCCGCCCCACGCGCCCCCACCCGCTGTTTGCCGGCCTCGTGAAGGCTGCGCTGGAACGTCAGTCAGGCGTGGATTCGGCAGCAAAGTCAGCCCGCAAGGTAGCTGCGAAGTAATCGCTCACACAAACGAAGGACGGCGCGATGCCCGGTATTTCTGAAACCCCCAGCACTTTTCGGAAGGTTTCGGACATGCCGAGCCCGCGCCGTCTTTTGTCGTCCAGCAAGGTCTATGAAGGCCGCATTTGGGACGTCGTCAGTGACGCCTTCGAACTGGGCAAAGACACGGGCACTTTGGTCCGCGACTACATCGATCATCCCGGCGCTGTTGCGGTGCTGCCGATGAACGTCGACGGCGAAATCCTGTTGCTCAAGCAATATCGCCACCCTGTCGGCATGGACCTGTGGGAAATTCCAGCCGGGCTTCTCGATGTGGCAGGCGAAGACTTCGTGGCGGGTGCGGCCAGGGAACTCGCGGAAGAGGCCGATCTTACGGCGGCCACGTGGAATGTCCTTGCGGACTTCTTCAATTCCCCCGGCTCCTCGAGCGAGGCGATTCGAATCTATCTGGCGCGCGGATTGGCAGAGGTTCCCGAGGGCGAACGGCACGTCCGCACAGATGAAGAAGCCGAAATCGAGCTGGTGTGGGTCACGCTCGACGAAGCTGTTTCAGCGGTGCTCGAAGGCCGCCTGCACAACCCGTCCGCCGTCGTCGGGATCCTCGCAGCCGCCGCGGCGCGCGCCGACGGCTTCAGGAACCTGCGGCCGGCCAACGCGCCCTGGCCCGCCCACCCGAGCCAGCGCTGACCGTGCCCCAGCTCGAGGAGACCCGGGTCCAGACCGCCATTGACCGGGCCGTCACGGACTACCTGCAACACCTCGGCGTGGAACGAGGCCTCGCAAGCAACACTTTGTCCGCATACCGCCGGGATCTGTCCCGCTATTCGAACTTCCTGGCAGCGTCCGGAGTCGACAACCCGGGCAATATTTCCCGGCACGACGTCACTGCCTTTGTGCAGGCGCTGGGCGACGGCTCCGACGGCGGCGCCGCACTCGGCGTCCGCTCTGCGGCACGCACTGTGGTTGCCGTACGGGGGCTCCACAAGTTTTGGGCGCTGGAGGGGACGACGACGGCGGACCCCGCGAGCGATGTCCACCCGCCAATGCCGGGCAAGCGTCTGCCGAAGGCCATTAGCGTCGGCGAAGTGACCCGGATCCTTGAAGCCGCCGGCGCCGATACCGCCACCGGGTTGAGGGACCGGGCCCTTTTGGAGTTCCTCTACTCCACAGGGGCCCGCATCAGCGAAGCTGTAGGCCTCGACGTCGACGATGTCTCCCTCGAAGCGGAAGCCGATGGCCCCGCGATCGTACGGCTCTTCGGAAAAGGCTCCAAGGAGCGCTTGGTGCCACTGGGGTCCTACGGTGCCCGCGCCGTCAGCTCCTATGTGGTTCGCGGACGGCCTGCGTTGGCCGCCAAAGGAAAAGGCACCCCGGCGCTGTTCCTGAATGCCCGCGGAGGCCGGATCAGCCGGCAGAGTGCCTGGACCATTCTCAAGACTGCGGCGGAGAAGGCCAACATCACCAAGGACGTCTCCCCGCACACCCTCCGGCATTCTTTCGCCACGCATCTGCTTGAGGGCGGCGCCGACGTCAGGGTGGTGCAGGAACTCCTGGGCCACGCCTCGGTGACCACCACGCAGGTGTACACCCTGGTCACTGCCGACACCTTGCGCGAGGTCTACGCGGCCGCGCATCCGCGGGCGCTTGGCTGATCCAGGCCACTCACCGCAGTCGGGTGCCGGTCACGCCAAGACCCTGAAGGTCAGCTCCACCGCGTTCAGGAACAACGCCAGAATGGACATGCCGAGGCCGGCGACGAGCAGAAGGCCCGGGTGCGCCAAGCCGACAACCACCCGCCTCAGATTCGGCCGGGAGCGCAGGAATTTCTTCGGCACCTGCGAGCTGGCGGGACTTTGACTCCAGCCACGCAAACGGCGCAGGAACCACGCGCAGCGGACGATGAAAGCCATCCACAGCACCGAAATCACAAGCGGGACTGCTGCCACCAGCAAGTTGAAGCCGAGGGCCGTGACTTCGCGCTCGGAATTTCCCACGGCTGCCTGGACAGTCGTGGAGATCGAGGCGCTCATGACTACTGAAACGCCCCACACGAGGAACGCAGTCACCAGTGCCAGGAATCGCACGAAGAAGTGGCCCAGCACTGATTCGTTTTGTGGTTTCAAATGCCTGCGGGGAGTTGCGTGCAGCACCGCGAGGGTGGACAGAAGGGTCGGCAGTGCGGCCATACCGACCAGCAGGTACCAGCTCCAGCCAGCCAGGTTCAGGAATTCATCGAGCACGATCAACAACGCCCAGAATCCGGTCCATACCCACCCGGCGTGGAGCGGATGCCGAACCAGCCAGCCAGGCAGCCAGGCCTCGGGGGCTTGCCCTGGCGGGGCGGCTGCCTCTCCTAGCCGGGCCTCCGCCGGCGTGGGCCCCTCACCCTCGTCCACGCTCATGGGCCAACTGTAGCAAGGACGCGCTCGCGACGATCCGCACAGAGTTAGGCTTGGTCAATGACTGCAGCTCACGTCACCCTGTGCTTCCTGCTCCGCGACGGCGACGCCGGCCAGGAGGTGCTTCTGGGCCGGAAGAAGACCGGCTTCGGCAGTGGAAAGATTGTGGGAGTTGGCGGACATGTGGAGTTCGGAGAAACTGCTGCCGAGGCTGTCTGCCGGGAAGTGGAAGAAGAAATCTTCGTCCACGTGGAACAGCGGCATCTCATTCCTGCCGGGACAGTGGACTTCGTCTTCCCGGCCAAGGCTGAGTGGAACATGTTCACCACGGTGTATCTGACCGAGCAATGGACCGGCGAACCCGCCGAAAGCGACGAAATAGCACCTCAGTGGTACCGGGTGGCAGGACTCCCCGTCGAGCGGATGTGGGCCGACGCCGAACACTGGTTGCCTGCCATGATTTCCGGCCAGCGCATCGCGGTCGAAGTGGTGCTCGCGGATGACAACGAAAGCGTCGCAGAAGTGCACACCGCGGACTGGCTGGATTTGGGCGCTGCCCTCTGACTGCTGGATTCCCAAAAAGCTTGCAGTGAACTGTAACTTTGTCCGCCTGCGGTAAGAACGACGTCGGGCCGGCACCTGGCCCACGCGAGCAGGGTTCCCTGGCCGAGCTTGCTAGGCCAGGGGGCTCGTGGGGAGTGACCGGCCCGACGTCGAACGTTCCAAAAGACTACGGCAGGTGCCGTTCGTCCACGCCGTTGTATTCGCTGAGCGGGCGGATCAGCGAATTTGATCCGAGCTGCTCCATGATGTGTGCGGTCCAGCCGGTGATGCGGCTGGCGACGAACAGCGGGGTGAATGTCGGGGTGTCGAAGCCCATGAGGTGGTACGTTGGCCCGGCGGGGTAGTCGAGGTTTGGCTTGATGGCCTTGGCCTCGTCCATGGCCTGCTCGAGCCCGTTGTACAGGCCCAGTATTTCGGGCCGGCCGTAGTGGGCGATCATCTTGTCCAGTGCGGCCTTCATGGTGGGCACCCTGGAGTCACCGTGCTTGTAGACGCGGTGTCCGAATCCCATGACCTTCTTCTTCTGCGCCAGGGCCTGTTCCATCCAGGTCTTCGCCCGGCCAGCGGCTTCCTCGAGGGACTCCTCGGTGCGGATGCCGATTTCCTCGAAGGTGTGCATGACGGCCTCGTTGGCGCCGCCGTGCAGGGGGCCCTTGAGGGCGCCGATCGCCGCGGTGACCGCGGAGTGCAGGTCCGAGAGGGTGGAGGTGACCACCCGGGCCGTGAAGGTGGACGCGTTGAAGGAGTGCTCGGCGTAGAGGATCATCGAGACGTTGAATGCCTTCACGACCTCTTCCACCGGGTCCTCGCCGAAGGTCATCCAAAGGAAGTTCGCGGAGTAGCCGAGGTCTTCGCGGGGTTCCACGACGCCCTGGCCGCGACGGCGGCGCTGGTCGTAGGCGACCACCGCGGGCATGGCCGCGAACAAGTCAATGGCCTTGGCCATGTTTGCTTCCGGGGTGGAATCCTCGGCCAGCGGGTGCCTCGCTCCCAGCACCGAAGCGGCCGTCCGGCAGACATCCATGGGGTGGGCCGTCGTCGGCAGCGTATCGATGACCTGCTTTACTACGGGGTCAAGGGCGCGGCCCGCGCGCTCGCGGGCTGTGAACTCTGCAAGTTCCTCCGGCGTGGGCAGCTCACCGTTCCACAGCAGGAAGGCAACTTCTTCGAAGCTGCACTTGGCGGCGAGTTCCTGCACGGGGTAGCCGCGGTACAGCAGCGAGTTGGTGTCCGGGTTGACCTTGGAGATCGCGGTGTAGTCAACTACGACGCCGGCCAGGCCTTTCTTGATCTCAACAGCTACCATGCTGTTCTCCTTCGTTCATCGGCAAGCACTCCGGAATAGCCCGAACGCCTGCATCCCTTGGTTGATCCAGTTACCGGCTGAGCCCAGGAACCTGGAAGTTGAAAACGCTCGTGTCGAAGTGGTTGTAAGCCTCGTAGTCAACGAGGTCATAGAGCCGCGCACGGGTGAGCATGTTCTCCACCTGCGCCTCCTGCGTTCCTGTGGCCTTGATCGTTTCCAGCGTACGCTCTGCAGCCCCCATGGCAATGCGGAGCAGGGTGACCGGGTAGATCACCATGTTCACGCCGACGCCCTGGAGCTGTTCGGTGGTGAAGAGATCGCTCTTGCCGAACTCGGTCATGTTGGCCAGGATCGGCACATCCACTGCATCACGGATGGCTTGGAACTCCTCCAGGGTGGCCATGGCTTCGGGGAAGATCGCGTCGGCGCCGGCGTCGACGAGCGCGCGGGCGCGTTCCTGGGCTGCCTCGATGCCGTCGACGGCGCGGATGTCGGTGCGGCCCATGATGAGGAAGTTCGGATCCCGGCGGGCGTCGGCCGCGGCGCGGATGCGCTTGGCGGCGGTGTCGGTGTCGACGACGTTCTTACCGTCCAGGTGCCCGCAGCGCTTGGGATTGAACTGGTCCTCGATGTGGCAACCGGCGAGGCCGGCGTTTTCGAGTTCCTGGATGGTGCGGGCCACGTTCATCGGCTCTCCGAATCCGGTGTCCGCGTCCACCAGGGCCGGGAGCTCGGTCATGCGGGCGATCTGCCCGGCCCGGGTCGCAACCTCCGTGAGTGTGGTGAGCCCGATGTCGGGCAGGCCGAGGTCGTTGGCGAGCACGGCACCGGAGATGTAGACGCCGGGGAAGCCTTTCTCCTCGATCAGCCGTGCCGAGAGCGGGTTGAACGCGCCGGGGAACTGGACGATGGTCCCGGAGTTCAACAGTTCGCGGAGCTTGAGGCGCTTCTGTTCGGGCGTGGTCTTGGAGTACAGCATCTAGAACAGTCCCTTCGGTGCGGCGGCGAGGTCGATGACGCCGGGGGCGGCAGCGATGTTCAGCTGGTCCAACTCACCCGGTCCCAGTTCCGGGAGGCGTTCGACGGCGCCGAGGAACCTTTCGATCTCGGCCTCCTCGACCACACCGGTAGCAAGGGTGCGGAACTTGTTCACGTACTGTTCCCGGGCGAACGGTCGGGCGCCGAGCGGGTGGGCGTCGGCGACGGCGATCGAGTCGGTGATGACCGTTCCGTCCGTGAGGGTGATTTCCACGGTGCCGCCGAAGGCCTTCTCCGCAATGTCCAGGGAGTGGTAGCGGCGGGTCCATTCGGGGTCTTCCACGGTGGTGACCTTGTGCCAGAGCTCCACGGTGTCCGGGCGGGAGGCCCGTTCGGGTGCGTAGGAGTGGACATGGTGCCAGGTGCCGTCCTGAAGGGCGACGGTGAAGATGTACGGGATGGAATGGTCCAGGGTTTCCCGGGAGGCGGTGGGGGAGTATTTCTGGGGGTCGTTGGCGCCGGAGCCGATGACGTAGTGGGTGTGGTGGCTGGTTTTGATGAGGACGGATTCCACGTTGGCCGGGTCGGTGGTTTCGGGGTGCTCTTTGTGGAGTTTGCGGGCAAGGTCGATCCAGGCCTGGGCCTGGTATTCGGCGGAGTGTTCCTTGGTGTAGGTGTCCAGGATGGCGCGCTTGGGCTCCCCGGCCTCAGGGAGCGGGACCTCGTAGGAGGCGTCCGGGCCATCCAGCATCCAGGCGATGACGCCGTCTTCGCCTTCGTAGATGGGCACGGGGGAGGTCTGCCCGCGCATGGCCCGGTCCGCGGATTCGACGGCCATTTTGCCGGCGAACGCGGGGGCGTGGGCCTTCCAGGTGGAGATTTCGCCCTTGCGGGACTGGCGCGTGGCGGTGGTCGTATGCAGGGCCTGCCCGACGGACTGGAAGATCGTTTCGACGTCCAGGCCCAGGAGGGTGCCGATGCCGGCGGCGGCGGAGGGGCCGAGGTGGGCTACGTGGTCGATCTTGTGCTTGTGCAGGCAGATGGCCTTGACCAGGTTCACCTGGATCTCGTATCCGGTGGCGATGCCGCGGATAAGGTCCTTGCCGCTGGAGCCGACGTGCTGGGCCACGGCCAGGATCGGGGGGATGTTGTCGCCCGGGTGGGAGTAGTCCGCGGCCAGGAACGTGTCGTGGTAGTCCAGTTCACGGACAGCGACGCCGTTGGCCCAGGCGGCCCATTCGGGGGAGACCTTGTCGCTGATCCCGAAAACGGAGGAGCCCTTGCCGTTGGTGGTGGGCGCGTGGGTCAGGGCCTGCGCGCGGGCGGCGATGATCGGGGCACGGTTCAGGGAGGCAATGGCAACGGAGGCATTGTCGATGATCCGGTTGATGATCATGTCGGTGACCTCGGGAGTCACCTCGACGGGGTCGGCGGCGACCGTGGCGATCTTGTGCGCCAACTGCCCCTCACGGGGAAGGTTTTCTTCGCTCTTGTAGACGCGGACGTGGTTGTTCTTCACCATGGTGCTCCTATTTGTGAGGTGTGTGGGTGGCTTTGACGTGGGAAAGACTGCGGTGCAGATGAAGGGTGGTGGCGGCTTCGGCGAGCCTGGGGTTGCCTGCCGCGATGGCTTCGGCGATCGCGGCGTGCTCGGCGGCGGCGGCGTGGAGGCGTTCGGCGTCGTCGGCTGCGAGGCGCCGGACCCGCACCAGGTGGACGCGCAGGCTGCGCATTGCCTGGGCGAGGTAGGAATTGGAGATGGCTTGGTCGATCGCTTCGTCGAGCCTTCCCACCAAGGCGTAGTAGTCGTGCCGGGCGGGATCGGAATCGTTGAGCATCTCGGGGGCCCGGAGGAGCTCTGCATGGAGCTTTTCAAAAACCGAAGGATCACCGCGTTCTGCGGCGAGGGCGGCGGCTTTGCCTTCCAGGGTTTCGCGCAGCTCGAACAGTTCGTCGATGTCCTCCAGCGAGATATCGGTGACGACGACGCCGCGGCCGCCTGCCGCCGTCGTCAGTCCTTCCGCGCTGAGCCGGCTCAGTGCCTCCCGGACGGGTGTGCGGGACACGCCCAGGCGTTCGGATTGTTCCACTTCCGCCAGGACAGTGCCGGGTGCCAGGCGCCACTCAATGATGTCTTCGCGCAGGGCCGCATAGGCTTTGTCGCTGGCACGCATGGACCCTCCTTCGCTGGGCGGATGTCCTCAGTGTATACATACACTGCGAAAAAGCCTAGCTAGTGGCGATTAAATCCGAGCTGTGTATACATCCGCGGTGAATCGTGGGCTAACTCCGATTCCAGCGGTACTCGTTCTCCGGCCGTCCGGGGGTGCCGTATCGTGGATTCCTCGTGACCATCCCGGCGTCGGCCAGGTACTCCAGATAGCGGCGCACGGTGACCCGGGACATCCCCAAGGCGACAGTTGCCTCGCTCGCGGAGACGGCGCGGCCAAGGCCGGCCAGGAGGTCTTTGACGGACTCCAGGCTATGGGCGGAGAGGCCCTTGGGCAGCGGGACTTCGGTGGGTGCGCGGAGACTGGCAAACGCCTGGTCCACATCGCTTTGCGAGGCTCCGCTCGCCCGGGCGCCCGACGCCGGGGCGGCGAGTTGCTCGCGGAAGGTGCGGTAGCTGGCGAGTTTGTCCGCGAACGTTGCGAACGTGAACGGCTTGATCAGGTACTGCACGACGCCGATCGACACCGCGCTCCGGACAATGTTCACTTCCCTGACGGCGGTGATGGCGATGATGTCGGCGAGCAGTCCCGACGCGCGCATCCGGCGGGCAACATCCAGCCCGTGAAGATCCGGCAGGTTCATATCCAGCAGGACGAGGTCCACTGGCTGCCCGGCAACGGCGAATTCATTGAGCAGCCGCAGGGCCGACTGTCCGTCCGGGGCGGTTCCCGCAACAGCGAAGCCGTCGATCCGGCCGACGTAGACGCCATGGGCAGCGGCGGCGATGGGTTCATCCTCCACAACGAGGACGCGGATTTCGGTCATTCGGCTTCTTTCCTGGAGTCCGGCGCGGGGAGCGCCACGCGGAAGAACGCGCCGCCCAAGGCGCTCGTGGATTCGCTGATGGACAGCGTACCGCCAAGCCGCTGCACTGCTTGCCGTACCAGGGCCAGGCCCACGCCGCGGGAGGGAGCCCCGGGTTGGCCGGCCTGTCCGATGCCGGCGGCCTTCGTGCTGAATCCGTATTGCCAGACGTCGTCCACGATGCCGGGGTCGATTCCGTGGCCGGAATCGGCCACCGTGAACGTGGTTCCCTTAGGTCCGGATTCGATGCCCAGTTCCACTTTGCGCGGCGGGGGAGCGGCCGTGGCGGCGTCGAGTGCGTTGTCCAGCAGGTTTCCCAAAATGGTCACGAGGTCCTGGACGGCCAGGCCCTGGAGGCCGTCCCCGCCGCTCACCGTAACAGTCAGCTCCGCGCCGCGTTCGTGCGCTTCGGCGGACTTCCCCATGATGAGTGCACTCAGGACAGGCTCGTCCACCGATGCCACAAGATGGTCGGTCAACTGCTGGCTCAGTTCAAGGTCCTTGGTGGCAAAGTCCAGGGCGTCGGTGGTTCGCCCGAGCTCCATGAGGGACACGATGGTGTGCAGCCGGTTGGCGTGTTCGTGGGTCTGGGCCCGCAAGGCGTCCGAGAGTGTCTTCATGGTTTCGAGTTCACTGCCCAGGGACTCGATTTCCGTCCTGTCGCGGAGCGTGGCTACCGTCCCGAACACCGCAGGCCGCTGCCGGCCCCTCATCCCGGGCGGGCCGACCGCGGGCGCCTGGTTCACCACCAGGATCCGGGACCCGCTGAGGTGGATCTCGTCATGCGCCGTCCGGCCGGATTCGAAGAGCCCGTGGAGGCTGGGCTCCAGGGGCAGGTCCGAAAGGCGCGGTGCGGCTCCTGCGGCGGGATCGACGTCGGACCGTTCCAGTCCCAGCAGATCCGCGGCCTGGTCGTTGTACATGACCACGCGGCCGCCCGTGTCGATCAGGACCACGCCTTCGCGGACCGAGTGCAGGACCGACTCGTAGTACGCGAACAATTGCGCCAATTGCTCCGGTCCCCAGCCCCGGGTGACCGAACGGAGGTATCGGCCCAGCAACCAGGACGCCAGGGAGCCTCCGGCGAGCATGGCCAGGGAGAAGGCAATGATCGTCGTAAGCCGGGCTGATACCGCAACGTCCACCGTCCGCACCGTGACGCCCGCCGCCACCAGGGCGCGGACTTTACCGGATGAATCCTCCACGGGAACAATGGTGCGGACGGACGGGCCGAGCGTACCGGCAGTGACCTCAGTGAACGCCTGCCCGTGGAGGGCGGGGTCGATGGTGCCGATGTAGGGCTTGCCGATTTCGTCGGGGTTGGCGTGGGTCCAGCGCGTCCGGTCCGGGGCCATGATGGTGATGAAGTCGGTATTGGCGTTTGCCATCACCACCTGGGCGTAAGGCTGCAGGGCGGCGGAGGGATTGGTCGTACCTGCTGCCTGGAGGACGAGGGGATTGGCTGCAATCGCCGCGGCCACTGCGTGCATCCGCTGGCCGGCGTCGTTGTAGGCCCGGTCCCTGGCGTCCACAAAGGCCACCGTTCCCACGATCGCGGTGAGCGCCAGGATGAACAGCAGATTTGCCACAAAGAGTCTCCGGGCAATGCTCCAGCGTCGGATCACGTGCTCCTTTCTGCGGGCAATCCTGTGACCAATATGAACGCAACAGTGATGCATGTCACGCGGCGCCCAATGATGGATATCACAACAGAGCGGCGCAGGGACATTGCAGGAACCACGGCGCTTTCCAGAGTATCTATAAGGAGCAAAGCCATGACCTCTCAAAGAGGAGAGATTGCACCCGCGAAGGCCGGGCGCAAGGGGCTGGACAAGTCGCATTACCTCTACATCGCCGTGATCGCCGCAGTCGTGCTGGGCGCCGTCGTCGGCCTGCTTTTCCCCGAAGTGGGTAAATCCCTCAAGCCTTTGGGTGACGGCTTCATCAAGCTCATCAAGATGATGATCGCCCCCGTCATCTTCTGCACCATCGTCCTGGGCATCGGGTCGATCGCCAAGGCTGCCACGGTTGGCAAGGTCGGCGGCCTCGCCCTGGTCTACTTCCTGGTGATGTCCACCTTCGCGCTCGCCATCGGTCTGGTAGTTGGCAACATCATCCACCCGGGCGAGGGCCTGAAGCTGATTCCGTACGACCCCAATGCGAAGGCTGCCACAAACAGCACCGCCGATTTCCTGCTGGGCATCATCCCCGGAGACATTCCCGTCCTGCCGACGCTCCTGGCCGCCATTCTGGTGGGCTTTGCGCTGCAGCGCATGGGCTCGCAGGGCCAGCCGGTGCTCAAGGCCATCCAACACGGGCAGGCGCTGGTCTTCCGCATCCTCATCATGATCATGTGGCTGGCACCCGTCGGTGCCTTCGGCGCGATCGCCGCAGTGGTCGGTGCCACCGGCATGAAGGCAATCTTCGGAATGCTCACGCTGATGGTCGCCTTCTACATCACCTGCGCCCTGTTCATCGTCGTGGTGCTCGGCACCTTGCTTCGGGTTGTGTCCGGCGTCAGCATCTTCCAGCTGATGAAATACCTGGCCCGCGAGTACCTGCTCATCTTCTCCACTTCATCCTCCGAAGCGGCGCTGCCCAGGCTCATCGCCAAGATGGAGCACCTCGGCGTTTCCAAGCCGGTTGTCGGTGTCACGGTGCCTACCGGCTACTCCTTCAACCTGGATGGAACTGCCATCTACCTGACCATGGCCTCCCTGTTCGTCGCCAACGCCATGGGTATTCCGTTGGACCTGGGCGCCCAGGTATCGCTGCTGGTGTTCATGATCATTGCGTCCAAGGGAGCTGCCGGCGTTTCCGGTGCCGGCCTGGCCACCCTCGCCGCGGGCCTGCAGGCGCACCGGCCCGAGCTGCTGGGCGGCGTCGGCATGATCGTCGGCATCGACCGCTTCATGTCGGAAGCCCGCGCCCTGACCAACTTCACGGGCAACGCCGTCGCCACCGTGTTGATCGGTACCTGGGTCAAGGAAATCGACCGCAACCAGGTCACTAGCGTCCTGTCCGGTGCGACGCCGTTCGACGAGCTGACCATGATCAGCCACCACGCCGAACCTGAGGTGAAAGAGGCCGTGGCGGTTTAGCCCGGCACGCTGTTTGGAAGCATCCGCGCAGGTAAGGCAGGAACCCGTCATGGGCGCCTGCCTTGCCTGCGTTTTATTGGCGCCAAGGGCCAACCTTCTACCTCAGCTAGAAGGTAAAGGCTCAAACTGCGGGCAATGTCAAGTTCCGTAGAATGCCGTGTCGGGCGCTGTAGCCTAGGTGGGGAGCAGTGTTGGTGCTGGAGACAGCCGCAGGAAATGACCGTCGTGGAGAGAGTGGATAGATACGTGAGCAGCGAACGGGGAACGACTACGCTGGAGGGCACGGATTTCGATCTGGAAGACGCCGTCATGGGGCCCACGGGCCGCCCGCACCGCGACTTCCCCGAGCCCGCGCCACTGGCCTCCCACGGCCCGGCCCGCGTCATCGCCATGGTCAACCAGAAGGGTGGCGTGGGCAAGACCACGTCAACCATCAACCTCGCCGCTGCGCTCGCAGAATTCGGCCGGCGCGTCCTGCTCGTTGACTTCGACCCGCAGGGAGCTCTTTCCGCGGGCCTGGGCGCGAACCCGCACGAGCTCGACCTCACCGTCTACAACGTCCTGATGGACCGCAAAGTGGACATCCGCGACGCCATCCAGAAGACCGGCGTCGAAGGCATCGACCTCCTGCCAGCGAACATCGACCTCTCCGCCGCCGAGGTCCAGCTGGTCAACGAAGTAGCGCGCGAGCAGGTGCTGGACCGCGCGCTCAAGAGCGTCGAGGACGACTACGACGTTGTGCTCATTGACTGCCAGCCGTCCCTCGGCCTCCTCACGGTCAACGCCTTGACGGCTGCGCACGGCGTCATCATCCCGCTGATTTGCGAATTCTTCGCCCTCCGCGCGGTGGCACTGCTCGTCGAAACCATCGAAAAGGTGCAGGACCGGTTGAACCCGCGCCTGCAGGTGGACGGCGTGCTCGCCACGATGTACGACGCCCGCACCCTGCACAGCCGCGAAGTCATTTCCAGGCTCGTGGAGGCGTTCGGGGACAAGGTCTTCGAGACCGTCATCAAGCGTTCCATCAAGTTCGCCGATGCCACGGTTGCCGCGGAGCCCATCACCAGCTACGCCGGAAACCACATCGGTGCCGACGCCTACCGCCGCCTGGCCAAGGAACTGATTTCGCGCGGCGGCGCACCCTAGCCCGCGTGGCAGAGCCACTCACCGTTGAAGGCGCGCCCGCCCGGACGGGCGACGCGCCGCCGTCGTACTCTTCCGCAAGCAACGCGGACGACGCCGGAGTGCCGCCTTCCGGACGAAAGGCCGGCTTTGAGGTCAGGCTGGCGAACTTCACCGGCCCGTTCGATCTCCTGCTCGGCCTGATTTCCAAGCACAAGCTGGACATCACGGAAGTCGCGCTGGCCACTGTGACGGATGAGTTCATCAAGTACATCCGGCGCCTGCAGGAATTGGGCGAGGACTGGGCCCTGGACGAAGCGAGCGAATTCCTGGTCATCGCCGCGACGCTCCTGGACCTCAAAGCCGCAAGGCTCCTGCCGGCCGGAGAAGTCGAAGATGCCGAGGACATTGCCTTGCTGGAAGCCCGGGATCTTCTCTTCGCCCGGCTCCTGCAGTACAAGGCTTTCAAACAGGTGGCCGCGATCATGTCCGGCACTTTGGAGTCCGAAGCCCGGCGTTTCCCGCGGCAAGTTGCGTTGGAAGGGCATTTCGCGGCAATGCTGCCCGAACTTATCTGGCGCCATACGCCCGAACAGTTCGCCGCGCTGGCGGCCAAGACCCTGGCTCCGAAGGACAACACGCCCGAGGAAGTCGGCCTCGACCACCTTCACGGAACACCCGTCAGCGTCAAGGAACAGGCCGAGATCATCGGGTACCGCCTGCAGCGCGGGCAGCCGCAATCCTTCAGGGCACTGATTGCCGACGCCGAGTCCACGCTTGTTGTCGTGGCCCGGTTCCTGGCACTCCTTGAGCTGTTCCGCGACCGCGTGGTGGCGTTTGAGCAGCCGGGTCCGCTCGCCGAACTGACCGTCCGCTGGACAGGGCGCCCTGAAGGCTGGAGCAGTGACAACTTGAGCGACGAGTACGATTCCGAGCCCGGCGCCGAGCAGATCGACCAAGGAGAGGAACCGCTGTGAGCGAGCAGGAAACAGGCGGAGACGGGCTCGCCGAGCTTGAAGCCCTACCGGGTGGCGCACGCGCGGCTCTCGAAGCCGTCCTGATGGTGATCGACCAACCAGCCACCGCGGAAGAACTCGCTGCCGGGCTCAACGTGACGGTCGCCGTCGTCGAGGATTTGCTGGAGGGACTGCGGCAGGAGTATAGCGGCTATACTGTTAAAGCCCCGGGCAGGGACGCTGATGACTTGCACACTGATGCAAGTGCCGGCGCTGCACCCCGGGGTTTTGAGTTGCGGAACGTTGCCGGAGGGTGGCGGATCTATTCACGCGCGGATTTTGCCGACGTCGTGGGAAGGTTTGTTCTCGAAGGCCAGACCGCGCGGCTGACGCAGGCAGCCCTTGAAACCATGGCGGTCATCGCGTACCGGCAGCCGGTTTCCAGGGCCAGGGTGTCGGCCATCCGCGGCGTCAATGTCGATTCAGTCATCCGGACCCTTGTCCAACGCGGGCTGATCGAGGACTCGGGTACCGATCCTGAATCGGGGGCGATCCTTTACCGGACCACCTCGTACTTCCTCGAGCGCATGGGCATTGGCTCGGTGGCGGAACTGCCTCAATTGTCCCCCCACCTTCCGGGGCTGGAGGGCATCGAAGAGTTTTTCGACGCCGAACGCATGTAGTCGCGGGAAACACCGCGGCCGCACGCAAATCGAAACAACTCAATATTGCAAGGATCTACAAACGCCCGGCTAGTAGCGGGCAGACACACAGGGCAGATATCCTCTGTCCGGCTGGCTTATGTTGAGAAAGAACAAGCCGGCCACCATAACAAAAGGACGGGTCATGACACAGGCGGGACGCCAGGGTTCACCACGTAATAGTTCGGGACGAAACAATTCCGGACGCAACGAGTCGCAGGACTCAGGCCGCAGCAATGCAGGCCGCAGCAGTGCCGGCCGTGCAGGCGGCAGCAGTTTTGGTGCCGGCCGGGGTGGCGCAAGCCGTGCCGGTGGCGCTAGCCGTGCTGCCGGCGCCTCCGGAGGCAGCAAGCGCAGCTTCTCCCCGGGCGGAGAACGCCCCTTCAAGCCCACGCGTCCGCGTGAGGAACGCCCCTTCGATCCGGACAACCCCACCTCGGCCGGAGGCTACGAGCGTCGGGACGCCGGGAAGCCGGCAAAGGCCCCCCGCAAGCCAGGCTCCAACAAGCCCGGCTTCGGCAAGGCTCCGGGCACGCCGGGCGCATTGAAGCCCAAGGCCAGCAACAAGAAACAGTACGCTTCGCGCGCCTTCGGCAGTGAGCGCTTCGGCCAGAACCTTGGTCCGATCCGCAAGCCCCGCGGCCGCCGCGGCGAGGTGGCCCAGTCCGAGCAGCACGACGCCGATGGCGTGCGCCTGCAAAAGGTCATGGCCCAGGCCGGCGTGGCTTCCCGCCGCGTATGCGAGGAAATGATCGAGGAAGGCCGCGTCGAGGTCAACGGCCAGCTCACCACCGAGCTCGGCATGCGCGTCGATCCCGCGACCGCCGTGATCCACGTCGACGGCATTCGTATCCAGCTCGATGACACCATGCTCTACATGGTGTTCAACAAGCCCAAGGGCGTCGTTTCCACCATGGAAGACCCGGAGGGCCGTCCCTGCATCAGCGACTTCCTCAAGTCCGCCAAGAACAAGGGCGAGCGTCTCTTCCACGTCGGCCGTCTTGACGTCGCCACCGAGGGCCTGCTGCTGCTGACCAACGACGGCGAACTCGCCAACCGCTTGACGCACCCTTCCTATGAGGTTCCCAAGACGTACCTGGTACAGGTCCGCGGTCCGTTCCCGCAGGGCGTCGGTGCGCAGCTGAAGGCCGGCATCGAACTCGAAGACGGCATCGCTTCCGTCGACTCCTTCAAACTCGTGGATTCCACTCCGGGCCACGTGCTGATCGAGGTCGTGCTGCACTCCGGGAAGAACCGTATTGTCCGCCGCTTGTTCGAAGCCGTCGGGTTCCCCGTGCTGCGCCTCGTGCGCGTCAAGATCGGTCCCATCGGCCTGGGCGACCAGCGCCAGGGCAGCATCCGGAACCTCGGCAAGCAGGAAGTCGGACACCTCCTGGCCTCCGTAGGACTGTAAGGCATGTCGGCATTCCACTCGCACGGCCGGGGCCACCTTGACGGCCCGGTGGTCGTTTTCGGCACCGGCCTGCTCGGAACCAGCATCGGTCTCGGCCTGCGCGGCCGGGGTGTCTCCGTGTTCCTTTCGGACCCGTCGCCAACCAACCAGGCGGTGGCCGTGGATATCGGTGCGGGCAGGCCACTGTCCGAGCTTCAGAATGCACCCCAGCTGGTTGTTGTCGCGGCGCCGCCGGATGTGACGGCCGACGTCGTCGAGCGTGCCCTGGGTGAATACCCGGAGGCCGTTGTGGTGGACATTGCCAGCGTCAAGCTGGCAATCCAGGCCGAACTCCGCGGCCGGGGAGTGGACATGTCCCGTTACGTCGGGACGCACCCGATGGCGGGGCGCGAGAAATCGGGACCCGTCGCTGCCCGCGGCGAGCTCTTCACGTCCATGCCTTGGGTACTTTGCCCGTCCGAGGAGACCAGCGCCGACGCGCTCCAGACCGCACGCTCCCTTGCCGGCGACCTGGGGGCCATAGTCTCCCAGTTCACGGCGGAGGAACACGATGAAGCGGTTGCCTTGGTATCGCATTTGCCCCAGGTGATGTCTTCGCTTCTTGCCAGCCGCTTGCAGGGGACACCGCTTCACGCGCTGTCCCTGGCCGGCAACGGGTTGCGGGACACCACGAGGATTGCCGCCAGCGATCCCACCCTGTGGGTGCAGATCCTTGGCAACAATGCGGCCAAGATGGTGGATATCCTCCATGGTGTCCGTGAAGACCTCAACCGGTTGATCGGTACCCTGGAGGATCCCACCGCGCCCGGCGCCCGCCTGGACCTTGCCCAGCTCATCAGCGAGGGCAACGCCGGGCAGGCCAGGATCCCTGGAAAGCACGGCGGACCCCCCCAGGCATATTCATGGCTTACAGTTCTGGTAGACGACCGGCCCGGGCAGATCGCCAGGCTGTTGACGGAGATCGGTGAGATCGGCGTCAATGTCGAAGACCTCCGCCTGGACCACTCGTCCGGGCAGAACGTTGGCATGGTGGAACTCTCCGTCATGCCCAACAAGCACGACCTCCTTGTTGAAGCCTTGACTGACCGTGGATGGCGGGTACTCCAGTAATGAAACGTGAACTTTTCGGCCCGGAGACCGTAGTACGTCCGGGAAAGCCGCTGGTTGTCGCCATCGACGGCCCGTCCGGCTCCGGCAAGTCCAGCGTCAGCAAGGAAGTTGCCCGGCGCTTGAAGCTGGCCTATCTGGACACGGGTGCGATGTACCGTGCGTTGACCTGGTATTGCCTCAAGACCGGGATCGACCTCGGGGACGGTGCCGCCGTCGAGCAGGCCTCAAAGGATCTACCGCTGGAACTCAGCACCAGCGCCAACGCCGAATACGTCAGTGTTGCCGGAGTGGATATCACGGAGGAAATCCGTGAGCCGAGGATCTCCTCGTCTGTCAGCGCCGTTGCAACCACGTTGGGTGCCCGCAACGAATTGATTCGTCGCCAGCGCCAGCTGATCGAACAGCACCACCGCCGCATGGTGGTCGAAGGGCGGGACATCACCACCGTCGTCGCGCCCTATGCGGAGGTTCGCATGCTGCTGACCGCCAGCGAGGAAGCCCGGCTGCGGCGCCGCGGCCTCCAGTTGGGCGGAACGCAGAGCCACGAGCAGCTCGCCGCCCAAGTGATCCACCGCGATGCCAAGGACTCCACTGTGGTGAACTTCACCCAGGCGGCCGACGGCGTCGTGACCCTGGATTCCTCGGACCTGGACTTCGAAGAAACGGTCGAAACGGCACTGAGCATTGTAGGCAAGGTCATCTACGGTGACTGAAGCCCGGCTCCCGGCACGCTGGACCATGATGTGGAGCCGGCCTGTCGGCTGGCTGTTGGATCATGTCCTGTACCGGACCGCGATAACGGGACGCGCCAACGTTCCCAAATCCGGCCCGGTCATTTTCGCGGGCAACCACATCAGCTTCCTGGACGGGCCGGTGATGTTCGGCGCGGCTCCACGGCCCATGCACATCCTGGTCAAGAAGGAGATGTTCAAGGGTTTCCTGGGCAAGGTTCTTCGTGCCTCGGGGCAGATTTCCATCGACCGCTCCGGCGACCGCGCGGCGCTCCAGCTCGGAAGACAAGCGCTCGACGCCGGCCGTTGCGTGGGGATTCTCCCTGAAGGAACGCGGGGGAGCGGCACCGCCGGCAACATCAGCAACGGCGTCGCATGGCTCGCCCTGATGTCCGGTGCCACAGTGATTCCCGTGGCCATCCTCGGAACGCGGACCGGAGACGAACACCGTGACTCCATTCCGGGGCTGCGCCGCCGCCTGCACGTCAGTTTCGGGGCTCCCTTGAATGTGACCCGCAGAAACGGCGAGCCGGGGCGTGTTTCAATGGACAGGGCGGCTGCGGAGATCCGCGCTGCGCTGGCTGGACACGTCCAGGATGCCGTCAAGACCACCGGTCAGTCCCTTCCGGGGACTAAATGAACCGGCCCACAGCCAATGCAGCACCGCCAAGAAGAAGTAGCCGGGACGCCGGCAGATCACCACTAAGGAAAGTGCAATGAGCGATACGACTCACAAATCCGGCAACATCGGAGCCGGCGACGACGAATACACGCCCACCGGCACCGACCAGGTGGCTGAAAACCTCGCCGCCCTGGACGACGACGAAGCCGAACTCCGCGCAGCCTCCCTCCGGGCAGGCCTGGAAGACTATGACCTCGACGAGGACGACGCCTCCCTGCTGAGCGGGCTCTACGACGACGAAGGCGAAGACGGCCCCCTCAAGCTGGATCCGGTCCTGGCCATCATCGGCCGCCCCAATGTCGGCAAGTCCACGCTGGTGAACCGTATCCTCGGCCGCCGCGAGGCCGTCGTCGAGGACACCCCGGGCGTTACCCGTGACCGTGTCATGTACTCGGCCCACTGGAACGGCCGCAACTTCACGCTCGTGGACACCGGTGGCTGGGAGCATGACGCCAAGGGCATCCACGCCCGTGTCGCCGAGCAGGCCGAGATGGCCGTGGAACTGGCCGACGCCGTGCTCTTCGTGGTGGACTCAGCCGTTGGCGCCACTGCCACGGACGAAGGCGTCATGAAGATGCTGCGCAAGTCCAAGAAGCCGGTCATCATGGTGGCCAACAAGGTTGACGACTTTGCGCAGGAAGCCGACTCCGCTACGCTTTGGGGCCTTGGCTTCGGCGAACCGTACCCCGTGTCCGCCCTCCACGGCCGCGGCGTTGCCGACCTCCTGGACCACGTCATGGACACGCTGCCCGAGTTCTCTACCGTGGAAGGCGTCGAACGCTCCGGCGGTCCCCGCCGCATCGCCCTCATCGGCCGCCCGAACGTCGGCAAGTCCTCGTTGCTGAACAAGCTGGCCGGCTCCGAGCGCGTGGTCGTTGATCCCCTCGCCGGGACCACCCGCGACCCCGTGGACGAATTCATCGAACTCGGCGGCCGCACCTGGCGCTTCGTGGACACCGCAGGTATCCGCCGCCGCCAGCACATGGCCCAGGGCGCGGACTTCTACGCTTCCCTGCGTACGCAGGCCGCGCTCGAAAAGGCGGAGGTCGCCGTCGTGCTGCTGGCCGTTGACGAGGTGCTCAGCGAGCAGGACGTCCGCATCCTGCAGCTCGCCATCGAGTCGGGCCGCGCGCTCGTCCTCGCGTTCAACAAGTGGGACCTGCTCGACGACGAACGTCGCCGCTACCTTGAGCGGGAAATCGAGCAGGACCTGGCACACGTTGAATGGGCTCCGCGGGTCAACATCTCCGCCAAGACCGGCTGGCACAAGGACCGCCTGGTGCCCGCACTGGACCTCGCCCTGGAGAGCTGGGACAAGCGCATCCCCACGGGACGCCTCAACGCGTTCCTTGGCGAGCTCGTGGCTGCCCACCCGCACCCGGTCCGCGGCGGCAAGCAGCCCCGCATCCTGTTCGGCACCCAGGCATCCAGCCGTCCGCCGAAGTTCGTGCTCTTCACCACGGGCTTCCTGGACCCCGGATACCGCAGGTTCATCACTCGCCGCCTGCGCGAAACCTTCGGCTTCGACGGCACGCCGATCGAGGTCAACATGCGCGTCCGTGAAAAGCGTGGCAAGAAGCGCTAATTGAGACGCGCATCACAGATGACACCCGCCAAGGTGTCATTGGGAACCTCGAACATCGTGTAAGCTTTTTGAGGTGGTTCGGCCGGACTGCTTAGGTGAAAACCTAGGCGGAGAACGGCAGGACTGACGGGCTGTAGCGCAGCTTGGTAGCGCACTTGACTGGGGGTCAAGGGGTCGCAGGTTCAAATCCTGTCAGCCCGACCGCAAGGTGTGGATAGCAAAGTCCCGGGAACGTAAACGTTCCCGGGACTTTTGCGTTTAAGTGTTGGTGTGGCCTCGACTGCGCGTTCGATTCTGCTCAATCATTCGAATGGACAAATCCCGGATCCGCGGAATCTCGGGTCCGGCAACGTCGGCGAAGAGAGTGATCCAGCAGAATCGACGCCGTCCCCATGATTCTCCCGATCTGACCTCGCCTTCCTGACCTTGTTTGAAGGGCCAGAGCTTTGAATCGACGTGACCCGCCGTGTCGTAAGCGATTTCCCAAACCAAAGAAGGTCAGGACGGCGCAAGCGTCGAAGAGCGGAATCATCCGGCAGAACCCCGGTGTTGTCCGAGAAAGGCGCACTCACTTCCAAGGCCATGGGCACAGACCGCGACGAATGCAGGAGTTCGGCCATTTTCATCGAAGCAGCGCGTGCAAGCGCCGGCTGCTCCTCACGGATCCGCCCCTCTGCTGTACCTATTTTTCGTGAAAAGGGACTGCCCCGGCTTTTGTTGACTCGGGGTCTTAGGCCGCTGTGAGCGCGGTCCGGTTGATTGTTTCATATTCGATGGGCGTGAGTTTTCCCA
>NZ_JBFBLA010000040.1:0-29962 GCF_040702485.1 Arthrobacter sp. NPDC080031 | reverse complement strand
GGGCCCATCTGGACCTTGGCCTTGATCCACTCGGGCTTGCGTTCGACCGGGACGGCTTTGTTGCGCTGTTCAACGCGCAGCAGCTTACGGCCTTCGGGTGCCAGGGTCATGAGGAACTCCATAATTCAGGTGGCGCGGACGCACCACGTTGATTCGGTTCCTCCCCGCTCTGTATTGGACCTGAGAGTTTCCGCGTCTCCGCCTCGTGGCTGGACGCTTGCACCGTCGGTGAGTCCGGTTGCCCGGGCTGCTTTCCAGAGTTGCCTTGCCGCGGCGGTACATGGGCCTGAGAGATTCCTGGGGAGGATTTGCTCCTACGGCGCCTGCTGAAACGTACCGGCAGGGCTCTCCCGCCGCAGATCATAAGCACATGCCGCCTTTCGGTGACACGTCTCACATGATATCCGGTGCCTGTGCGGCGCGCAAAGGGCGCCCCCGTTCCAGCCGAGGTTCCCACCACGCAGTGTCAAGGGTTTTGCTCTTGCCTGAGTGGTCGATATGCAAAATTGAGTGCTCGAAGACAACAAATTGAGTGGTGTTTGGATTGGGGATTGAGTATTGGGGAACATCAAAAGATAAAAATTGTGAGTACCAGATTCTAGAACTCCACGATAAAGTCCTCCGACCTGTTTAACAAAAAATCTTGCTTAATTTGCCTTTTCTGCCTAATTTGATTCTGAAGCATTTGCCTTACCGGTCGCCCCTCCCGATAACGCTCGTCGGAAGACAGGGTGAATCGAAAGTCAAGAAGCTTAAGAATGTACGGCGCAGTTGCCGCCAGTCACTGGTCGCCGGGGCCGAAACTCACGTGCCCAGGTCCTCTGTTGAAGCGGTATCCGATCTCATAACGGGAGTAGATGACACCTCTGGCGTACTCATGCTTGATTTCCTCGGCGAACTCTTCCGCCTCGTCTTGAGATGCGAAGACGCCAAGCACGGCATTAAATGGTTCCTCTTCATCGTGTTGGACGATCCACACCGCAGCCATGCTGACAGGGTACCTGAAAACTTGAGCGCCTTGACCTTTTTATAACGCCCGGTTGTCTAGTCGGAACGTTTTAAGCACAGAAAACAATTGGCAAAGGGAGCCATGAAGAAAATATCAGTACTTGCCACGTCAGCCCTGTTACTGGCCTCGTTGTTCGCGGCAGGGCCGTCAACTGCCATTGAACAGTCGCCGAAGGTGCCAGACGCCCCCGCCGATGCTCCGGCATATGATCCAAAGGTCGCGGCGCCGAAACCTGGCGACCTGACTTGGGCCGAGGTAGCTACAGCCCAGCAGAGCTTGGGAACATTCACGGAAGAGACCCCCAAGAACCGAATCTCGAAGGAAGTCGCTGCTCCGGCCAGCCTGTCGGCGATCGCCGGTGTTAGCGGCCAGCGTTGCACCATTGACACCGGAAACGTTTATAAACGGACATCAGGAAGCATCTATCCGTATGGAACTGTCGGGGGTCACCCAAAGACGACGTGCAATGTCTTCATGATCAGCATGTCCCAGACAACGAATCTGTATAAGACGGTTTGGTGGGGGCTTCAGCGAGTCGCAGGTCCGTTCAATAGCTTTAACCAGGGACAAGCATCCTTGATCCAGACATCTCCTGAGGTCGTTTGCGCGGACCTTCGTGAATCGACATTCAGGATGTTCGTCCGTAGTACTGGGACGTTCCCGACCGGGGCAGTGGGATCAGCCAGCGCCTGGGAAGGCGCCACCTTGAGGTGCGGGACCAAGTAGTAAGTTCAACGAGCTAAACAAGGTGGACGCCTTCGTTGCCCCACCAAATATCTGCCGCTAGATCCTGCGATAGCTGAGGTCGAAGATCATGCGTCCGGCCTCGTGGGCCTTGTTTTCGAAGCTGGTGCGGATGCGGCCGTCGAAGCGCGGAGCCCACCCGCCCACGTGGTCCACTCCCTCGTTGGGGCCGGTGTGCTCCGTGCTGACCGGGGCGCGGCCTTCCTTGACAGGTGCCCCGCCCACCATGGATTCGACTCCGGATTCCCACACTTGGGTGAGGGGGCTGTCAGCGCCGGTCCGCTCGCCGCGGTGCACGTTCTCAAACTCGGTGGAGCCGGCGAGGACCTCGCGGACGTGGATGGCGTAGTTGGACCAGTCGGTGGCGATCCGCCACAGGCCACCCTTCTTGAGGGACCGCGCAGCGAGTTCGGCGAAGGCGGGCTGGATGAGGCGGCGTTTGTGGTGCCGGGATTTGTGCCATGGGTCCGGGAAGAAGACCCAGAGCTCGCTCACCGAACCCGCGGGGAGCATGGTGGCCAGGACCTCCGGCGCGTTGGCCTCCACCACGCGTACGTTGCTGAGCCTGCGGCTGTTGATCTTGATCATCGTGTTGGCCAGGCCCGGGGTATAGACCTCCACGGCGAGGAAGTCCTTGTCCGGGTTCTGCTCCGCTGCATGGCATACGGCGTCGCCGAGTCCCGAACCGATTTCGACAATCAGCGGTGCCTTGCGCCCAAACTCGGCTTCGGCGTCGAACACGTAGTCCGGGTGTACGGAGGTGTTGGCGACATGCCGCGGAACCTGGATGGCCCAGCGGTCCGAGTGCTCTTCCCACGCTGCCTGGCGGCGGCCCTGAAGGCGGGTCCCGCGGCGTACGAAACTGACCGGCCGGCCACCATACGTGCCAAAGGAGGCCTGGCTGCCAGGGGTCACGGGGCGCGAAGACTGCGGTGTTTCGGGGGATTCTGGGGTTTCACTCATCTCCTCCAGAATACCGTTGCAGGGCCAAACGCCCGCGGCGGAGCCTGGGTAAGCGGACAAACTGCCAGAATGGGTTGGTGACCCGTGCTTCAAGCTCCCCCGAGAACACCAAGCCGCGCTCCGGCGTCCCGGAGATCCTCGTCGACGCCGAGGTCGACGAGGTTCCCGCCGCCGCGCCCACCCAGGTCAAGACGCGCTCCGGACTGGTTTTCCTAGGGATTTGCCTGGTGCTCATCGGCCTGAACCTGCGGACGGTGTTTTCGAGCTTTTCGGCGGTTCTTCCGGAAGTCACCGCCGACGCCGGGCTGCCGGGCTGGGCAGTGGTTGTCCTCACCACTGTGCCGGTGACCTTGTTGGGTGTCTTTGCGCCGCTGGCGCCGGTCCTTGCGCGCCGTTTCGGTGCCGAGAGAGTATTGCTAGGCGCGATGGCAGTGCTAACGGCTGGGCTGCTGCTCCGTCCCGTGGACCTCGCCGGCGCCGGGCACTTGCCGGCCCTCCTTGCCGGTACCGCGGCGTGCGGCGCGGCGATCGCGCTATGCAACGTGCTGCTTCCCGGCGTGGTCAAGCGCGACTTCCCGCATCGGCTTGGGCTCATGGGCGGGCTGTATACGACGGCGATTTGCGCGTCCGCCGCCCTTGGTGCCGGTTTCACCTATCCCCTCTTCACGGCCGCCGGGCACTGGACCTCGGCGCTGTGGTTCTGGGCGCTGCCCGCCGCCGTCGTGCTTGTGCTTTTCCTGCCGCTCGCGGTCCGCCAGCATCCCGTCCGGCACGACGCCGCCGTCGGCGGTGCCAACGTCTGGCGTTCCGCCGTCGCCTGGCAGGTCACCATCTTCATGGTTTTGCAGGCGATGATGTCCTTCAGCGTGTTTGCCTGGTTGGCGCCGATTCTGCGTGATCGCGGGATCGACGGCGGGACGGCCGGCTTCATCGTGTCCGTGTCGATTGTGCTGCAGATGCTTGGTTCGTTCGTTGCCCCGGGGCTCGCGGCGCGTTTCAAGGATCAGCGCGTCATCAACACCGTGGTGGCGCTCATGACCGGCGGCGGCTTCGCCTTGAGCATCTTCGGTCCCACGAGTTTGATTTGGGTGTGGACCGGGCTGTTGGGCCTGGGCCAGGGGAGCCTCACGGCCGTGGCGTTGACCATGATCATGCTGCGTACCCGTGATTCGCATACCGCGGCGCACCTTTCGGGCATGATGCAGGGCGTCGGCTATGGCTTGGGCTCCACGGGAACCCTGATGGTCGGCCAGTTGCACCAGGCGACCGGCGGCTTCGCGGCTGCCGGCATCCTGTTCCTCGTGGTGGGATCCCTGGCGGCCTTCTTCGGCTTCCGCGCCGGCCGGAACCGGTATGTCGGCTAACCCAACTGGCTCGCAGTTGTTGTCGTTTTCGGGCCTCTAAACGACGTTAACTGCGAGCCAGTTGGGTCCACACGGGGTGTTTAGTGGGTCAGGTCCTTGCCCTTGGTTTCCGGGATCATGAAGGCGAACGCGATTCCGATAGCCAGCAGGACCACGGCGTAGACGTTGAACATATTGGCCTGGCCGGTGCTGCCGAGCCAGGTCTGCAGGTACGGGGCCGTGCCGCCGAAGACTGCAACGCAGATGGAATACGGGACGCCGACGCCCACGGTGCGGATCTTGGTCGGGAACAGCTCAGCGTACACGGCAGGGACAATCGAGGCGCTGCCGGCAATGAAGAACAGCATCACGGACATCGAAACGGCCAGCTGCCACGGGGAATCCTTCAGGAGCCAGGTCATGGGGAAGTGCAACAACGCCGCGCCGGCGGAACTCACGATCAGTACGGGCTTGCGGCCGATGCGGTCGGACAGCTTGCCCCAGAACGGCAGCGCCGCGATGAACGCAATGTTGCCGATGACGCCGGCCCACAGGGCTGCGCCGCGGTCCATCTTGAGGGTGGTTGCCGCATAACTCGGCGCAACGACGCCCCAAATGTAGTAAACGACGGTGAGGCCGACGGTCAGCCCGATCACTTGCAGGGCCTGCTTGCGGTACTTGACGATCTGCGGCCACATCGGTGCACGCTTTTCTTTCGGAGCTTCGGCTTCGAACGCCTCGGTTTCCTTCATCTTGGCCCGCATGACCAAGGCGTAGGCGCCCAACGCGCCGCCCACCAGGAACGGAATGCGCCAGCCCCAGGCGTTCATGTCGGCCTTGCTCAGCACACCGGTCAGGATGGCCCCCAGCAAAGTTCCGGCGAGAATGCCGGCGGTGCCGGAGGTGTAGATGAGGGTCGCCCAGAAGCCGCGCTTTTCCTTGGGTGCCATCTCGGACAGGTACGTTTGCGACGACGGCAGCTCGCCACCGTGGGCGAGGCCCTGGATGAGGCGGGCCACCAGCAGCATGACGGATGCCAAGGCTCCAACAGCCTGGAATGTCGGGGCGATGCCGATCAGCAGGCTGCCGAGGGCCGCGAGACCGACGGCGAACGTCATGGAGGTCTTGCGGCCGATCCTGTCGCCGATCCAGCCGAAGACGAAGCCGCCGAACGGTCGGGCCACGAATCCGACGGCGAAGATCGCCAGGGTGGAGAGGACCGCGGAGGTGGGGTCGGCACTGCTGAAGAGCGCGCTGGCAATGAAAGGCGAGAACGTGGCGTAGATTGCCCAGTCGTACCATTCGACGGCGTTGCCGATGCCGGTGCCGATGAGGGTTCGCAGATGGGACTTGTGAACCTGGACTGTGGCTGAAGAGCCTACGGTGGCGGTCATGTCGTGCTCCAAGGTTTGGGGTGGTGGTTAGTTGCCGGCGGCGAGGGTGGCGATGCGGGAGACCGCGAGCTCTGCATAGAGAGCCGCGCCGTCGGACAGCACGCCGTCGTCGAAGGTGGCGTAAGGGGAGTGGTTGAACGGTGAGGTGGTGTGGTCCACGCTCCGCGGTACGGCGCTCAGGCCTACGAAGGTTCCCGGAACTTCCGCCAGGACCCTGGAGAAATCTTCCGAGCCGCTGATCGGCGTGGCCCAGCGGGAGAGCCGGGAATCGCCGAACATGTCCGTGATGACGTTCTCAGCAGTGCGGGTCTCGTCCTCGTCGGTGACGGTCATGGGGTATTCGCCGCGGTAGTCGACGTCCACCTCCACGCCGTGGGCCGAAGCGATGCCCTTGAGGAGCTGGGGGATCGCGGTCATCATCCGGTCGCGGGAGGCTTCCGAGAACGTGCGGATGGTGGCTTCGAAACGCGCGGATTCGGGGATGACGTTGCGCTTGGTACCTGCCTGCAGCACGCCCACGGTCAGGACTACGGGATCGAACATGTTGAACTGCCGCGTGATCATGACCTGCAGGGCCGTCACCATTTCGGCGGCGGCAGTCACGGGATCCTTGGCCGAATGCGGCGCCGAGCCGTGGCCGCCGGCGCCGAGGACCGTGACGAAGAGGCCGTCGGAGGCGCTCATCATGACGCCCGGTTTGGTGCAGAACTGGCCATGCGGTTCCAAGGAGGAGAAGACATGCATGCCGTAGGCGGCATCAACACGGCGGCCTGCGGCGTCCAGGACTCCTTCGCGGATCATGTGGCCCGCGCCGTCGAAGCCTTCTTCGCCCGGCTGGAACATGAGGACGACGTCGCCCGCCAGCTGATCGCGTCGCTCGGCCAGCAGGGTTGCGGCCCCGGCGAGCATGGACGTGTGGAGGTCGTGGCCGCACGCGTGCATGGCGCCGTCGATCTTCGAGGAGAACTCGACGCCGGTGCGCTCCTGGACGGGAAGGCCGTCCATGTCGGCGCGGAGCAAAACAGCCGGCTTCCGGGCTGGTTCCGCGCCAAGCGCACCGGGCGCGCCGCCGCGCAAGACCGCGGTGACCGACGTCGTGCTCTCGCCCAGAGTGATTTCGTAGGGGAGCCCGTCCAGCGCCTTGAGCACCTTTTCCTGGGTGCGGGGGAGGTCCAGGCCGATCTCCGGTTCCTGGTGGAGCTCGTGACGGAACCGGGCGATTTCTCCCTGCATCTCTTTGGCGTCTGCGGCGATCGACATGTGTTCTCCTGTTTCCTGAACGTTTGGTAGGTATCTATAGCCATTGTGGAGTGACTAGCCTCACAGTTTTCAAAAGACATGAAAAAATTCAGGATCATGGCAGAATTAACAGGAATCACGCACTGCCCAGGAGGGGATCGCTGATGGAACTCAGTGAAGAGGATCTTCGGCTGATCAACGCCCTCCAGATCTCGCCGCGGATCAGCTGGTCCGACGCCGCGGAGGTCCTGGACGTCCACGCCACCACGTTGGCCTCCCGATGGGAGCGCCTTCGCGAGTCCGGAGCCGCCTGGACTACGGCGCACCTCATGGGCGACCCCAAGCACGCCTGCCTCGCCCTGTTGGACGTGGACTGCGAAATGCACCTCAGGCCCGAGGTCACGGCCGCGCTCGCAGCGATTCCGGAGATCATCACGGTTGAGGAGGCGGCCAGCAACCGTGACCTCATGCTCACCGTGATCACCCAGGACCTGAGTGAGTTCAGCAGCCGGCTATTGCCCCAGCTCAAGGAAATCCGGGGGCTCACCAAGTACCGGACCTCGCTCTGCACCCGGATCCACACGAGCGGCTACGCGTGGCGGCTCAACGTCCTGAGCCGGGCGGAGCAGCAAGCGCTGCGCGCCCTCGCCGGTCCGGAAGCGCTCAATCCATCCGCCCCCTACGCGCAGGTCACCCCGCTCCCGGAGAGCCACATGGCACTCTTTCCCTTCCTCGCGCGGGATGGAAGGGCCTCCGCCGCGGAGATCGCGCGCGCCCTGGGACGACACCCTGCCACGGTGCAGCGGCAGCTCGGCCGGGTGCTCGCGAGCCGGATGCTGTCTTTCCGCTGCGAAATCGCCCAGCAATTCTCCGGCTATCCCATCACGTGCCAGTGGTTCGCGAATGTTCCAGCAGGCCAGCACGAAGCTGCGGCCGGCGAGCTGCGGGCCGTCAGGAACGTCAGGTTCACGGCCTCCACCACCGGCAGCACCAACTTTGTGATCATCATGTGGCTGCGCTCGCTGGCCGAGGTACTGGAGATGGAACTTGCCATCCAGCAACGCATTCCCGGGATCGAACTCGTCGAAAGCGTCGTGATGCTGAGCACGGCCAAGCGGGTCGGCTGGATGCTGAACCCGGACTCGACGGCGACTGGCGCCGTTGTGCCGACCGCCGCCGTCGTGCCGGCCGCCGCCGCGGGCCCGGCCTAGAGGCCGGCGTTGTAAACGTCGAGTCCGAAGCGGTTCAGCCCAGGGGTGCCTGCGTAGCCGAGGTACGGAAGGCCGAAGGTGTCTTCAATGCTGGCCAGCAAGCTGTAGTGGTTGTAGGGCGTTGTGGACCACGTGCCGCCCTTGGTGAAGGGGGAGATGACCAAGGCCCCGACCCGGCCTCCGCCCTGTCCGACGATCCCGGGAAGCGGGGAATTGGGTCCTGGGCCTTCGCCGCAGCACGCCGAGGCGTCCGATTGGGGGCTGTCGGATTCGTCGAAGGTGATCACCAGAACACCGTCCTGGCGGAACGCGGGAGACGAGGTGATCAGCGGAACGTACTGCTTCAGCCATGCATCCGCGCTGGTCAGGCCGCCGGGCTGGCCGTCCACGCAAGGGGAGTCGTGTCCGTCGTGGCAGAGGTTCGGCGTGATCATGGACAGGTTGGGCGTGGTGGAGACCGAAGCAAGATCGGTCTTCAAGGCTCCGAGGTCCACGTCGTTCTTGGCGCAGTCCGGGGAACCCGTGATCCCCGCGAAGTAAACGAAGGGATTGTGCCGGGCGGCGTACTGGTCCCCGACCTTGGCTTTCTGCGTGTCATCGGGTGCGCCGAGGGCCGGGTGGCGGCATGGGGTGCCCATGTCCTCCATGTAGCCCTTCCAGGTCTTGCCGGCTGCGGTCAACTGGCCTGCCACCGTGGGCACGTCGGCAGGGAAGACGCAGCCATCTCCAACGGCCTGGCCAGGAGCTGCTGTCCCGGTCTTGGCGAACGGAGAGTACGTCTGGCAATCGGCCTGCATCTGCGGGTTGGGGCCCTGGCCGGAAATCTGGGCGACGTAGTTCGGTTGCGAGTTGTGTGCCGTGCCGAAATACTGGTTCAGGAGTACGCCTTGGTTGCGCAGCGTGGTGGAAAGGTATGGTGCTGCCGAACCCGGTCCCCACGTGCTGTCGTATCCCCTGTTTTCAAGATTGATCACGAACACGTGCTTGGCTCCCGGCAGATATCCGGTGCTCTGGGCGGTTTGGGGTTCGCTCGCTTGTGCTTCCGTCTGCTGCAATCCGAAGACGATGCAGGAGGCGCCCAGCAGGACAACCATCAGCGCAGCGAAAGCGAGCCGCATCTTGGACATGGCGAAGGTTTTGAAGGTCATGGCAGGATCCATCCGTCCGCGAGAGCTTTCTGTTTCAAGCCGGCCCACTCTTCTTCCGCCGGTGGCCCTACCGGGGAGCACGCCGGACCAGCGGCATAAGGCGGCACGAGGTACGTCGGAGCGGCCAGATTGGGCGCTGATTGGAAATCGAGCACTTCGGCGATGTTGCGGGCGGCATTGTCCCGCGGCGTCAAGGGTTGAAGCCCCCAGCGCCACTCGATGGCCTTCAGGACCGAGGTGTGGTCATAGGTGCCGTGTGCCACGTATTGCCTGCGGGCGCGTGGAGAAATGACCATCGACGGTACGCGGAAGCCGCGCCGGGCGGTGTCTGGATTGCTGTCCGGTGCTGTTTCGGGTGGCACGTGGTCGTAGAACCCGCCCCATTCGTCGTAGTTCACCACCAGCATGGTGTTCGCCCAGTTGGGGCTCTTGGTCACGGCGTTATAGACCTCGGCGAGGAACAGTTCGCCGGAGCGGATGTCCGCATGCGGGTGGTCATCGCCGGAGGTTCCGCTGGACTCGTCCGTGAAGCGCGGATCCACGAAGGACACCGCGGGGAGTTTGCCGGAACTGCAGTCGCTGAGGAATTCCGCATAGGGCTTGGAGATTCCGAGATACTTCGTTCCCCATAAGGCGGTGAAGGGGATGTCGCCGTAGTAGTACTTTCCTTGCACCCCGGCGGCTGCCAAGCGGTCCCAGATCGTGGGCATGGTGCTGGTGACGGTCGAGTTATGGAGCCTGTCCGTGGCCGCCGAGTGCTGATAGAAGCGGTTCGGATACGTTTCGGCCAAGGTGGCTGCGAAATAGCGGTCGCAGACAGTCCAATCGGGGCCGGCTTGGCGCCAGAAGTCGAGATCGCCCGAGTCGTAGTATCCGACGGCGAATTCATCATTCTCGCCTGCCCGCAGCCAACCGTCGTTCTTGCCGTTGTTGTACTGAATCCGGCCGCCCTCATAGGAATGGTCAGGGTCGGGATGCCCGCAGCCTTGGTAATCCGTCAGGTGGTGAGTCGTGTGCGGGATCCCGTAGCGGTCAATGAACGTTAGCCCGGATTGTCTTCCGTCCGCACCCGGCATCCAGCCAAGGAAATGGTCGAAGGAGCGGTTTTCCATCATCACCACAATGATGTGGTCGATTCCCGAGGCGCCGGGTTGAGGGAGGGCGGTCACGGCAGGCGCGGTTCCCACGGAGGCGCCGGTGACAAGCGTCGCGGCCGTGGCAGATCCGGCAACTGACAGGAAGTTGCGTCTTGTGAAGTTCACGCCAAGCAGTTGATCACGAAATGATTACGGGCACAATCGATAGTCGGCTATTTAATACACTGTTCGCTCACAGTTAATTTCAGGTGAACATTAATCACTTGAATGGATTTTGATGGTGGCCCCAAACTCGTCCGGGCTTCTAGGCTGGGATGATGACAAGCCACGACGCAACAGCCGGCATACTGCAACGCCCCTATCTCCTGGCGACAGCGGGTGCCTGCGCGTTGGTCTTCCTTGCAGCTTTCGAATCCATGGCGGTCACCACCATCATGCCGCTGGTGAGCCGCGAGCTGGACGGTGCCGCGCTCTACGCACTGGCGTTCGCCGGGCCGCTCGCCACCGGCGTGATCGGGATGGTGGCCGCAGGAAACTGGGCGGACAGGCGTGGTCCGTCGGCTCCGCTGTACGCCTCCGTGGCGCTGTTCGCGGCGGGGCTGCTCATCGCCGGTACGGCCGTTTCCATGCCGATGCTCGTGGCCGGCAGGCTGGTCCAAGGCCTTGGCGGCGGCGCGATGACCGTGGCGCTGTACGTGGTGATCGCCCGGGTTTACCCCGCGAGGTTGCACGCCCAAGTCTTTGCCGCGTTTTCGGCGGCCTGGGTCATTCCCTCGATGATCGGTCCCTTCGCGGCCGGCCTGGTTGCCCAACTGAGCAGCTGGCACTGGGTGTTCCTTGGCGTCGTCGGCCTCGTGGTTCCGGCCCTGGCAATGATCCTCCCGGCCATGCGGGGCGTGCGGTCGGCGGAAGGCTCCGAGGGGGCCGCCACACACACTCCAAAGCCCGAAGCCGCCGACGTTCCCTGGGCTTTCGGCCGCATGGGATGGGCAGCGCTCGCAGCCATTTCCGTTCTCGGCCTGAACCTCTCCGGCCACGTGCCCGGCGTGGGTTGGGTGATTGCCGCCGTCGCGCTCGTCATCGCAATGCTGGCAGTACGGCCGTTGGTTCCGCGCGGCACGCTCGGCGCGCACCGCGGACTGCCGAGCGTCATTTTGATGCGCGGAACCGCTTCCGCAGCCTTCTTCGGTGCCGAGGTTTACGTGCCGTACCTCCTCACCGAGCGATACTCCTTCACCCCTGCTTTTGCGGGACTCGCGCTGACGGGATCGGCGCTCGCGTGGGCAGGGGCATCCGCGGTGCAGGGCCGCATGGGCTCCAGGCTTGGCAATTCCCGGGCAGTCCGGATTGGCTCGGCGCTGGTGCTCGGCTCGGTGGCAATTCTCCTCGTGACCACATTGTTTTCGTGGCCCGCCGCGCTAGCAATTGCAGGGTGGCTGTTCGCAGGCGCCGGGATGGGCCTGATGTACCCGCGCTTGAGTGTCATGACCCTGGCCCTTTCCAAGCCCGAGGACCAAGGCTTCAACAGTTCGGCAATGTCCATCGCCGATTCCCTCGGCGGCGCCCTCTCGCTCGCCGTGACGGGACTCGTCTTCAGTGCGCTGACGACGACGGCGGCTTCCTTCGCGGGGGTGTTCGCGCTGACGTCGACCATCGCCGTCGTCGGACTTTTCATTGCGCCGCGGGTTACCGTCCGGCGACCTTCGGGTACTGAAGGAGCGGGGGACGCCGAAGCCCACCGCGCCCCCGAGGCGGACGACGTGCGGGCCTAGGACGTTCGGGTGGCCCGGAGCACGCTGTCGATGGTGGTGGCGTGTTGGCCCTCCGGCCCCGTCACGGCGCGTTCCCGGGAATCGGCAACATTGATCCTCCAGGAGCCCGGGCCGCTCATAAGTGCCTCGACCAAATCTTCGGGAGTGAAGAACTTGTCCTTCATGTCCTTGTGCCCGCTCCACGGAGTCAGGCCATCCGGATGATGCCCCACCACCAGCAAGGCACCCCCGGCAGCCACTGCGGCCGCGGCCGAAGCGAGCGAATCGCGCCACGGAAGAAGTGGAGAATGAAGGAATTGGGAGGACACGAGGTCGAAGCCCTTGTCGGGGAGCCAGGAGCCGAAGTTCCGTTGCAGCCATGCGATGCGGTCCCGTAGCCCGACGTCGGCGGCATGGGCTTCTGCCCGTTCAAGCGCGACGGCGGAGACATCTACGGCGGTCACCGTCCAGCCGTGCTGGGCGAGCCAGATGGCGTCCGCGCCCTCCCCGCAGCCGAGATCCAGGGCGGTTCCGGGAGCCAGGGCCTTGGCTTCCGCGACCAGCTGCGGATTGGGATTGCCGCTCCACCTCTTCGCCTTTTCCAGGTACACCCCGTCCCAAAACTGCGCCGCGTCGGCGTCGCGTTCGGGGTCGCTGTGAAGGTGGGCTCCGCCGTCGTGCTGGTGCGTCATGGCTCAAGCCTGCCCGAGGTGCCCCCGTGAGGCAACGGCCGCCCAAAAGCACCCCGTGGAAAGGCCAGCTGTCTGCGGATGCTAGGATAGACCTACTTGATGTGCAGTGATGCCCGCTTAGTTCCCGAATTTGGCTTGGTTCCAAACTTGGGAAGTGGGCTTTTTTCATGTGAGAGGCACATCCTGCGTCGATGAACGCGTTTTCTCTGGTCCCGGCCACGGCTTATTGCCTACCGGTCGATCACTGACTTTTCCTCGGCGAACCCTTGGCCCAACCGGCGTCGGGGGACGATGTCCGTTGGACACCGCCAGAAAGACCCTTGAAACACATGACTACTTTTGCTGCCCTTGGCACGCCCAAGGCCATCGCCGAGTCCCTCGCTGCGGATGGCATCGAAGAAGCTTTCCCCATCCAGGTCAAGACCCTCCCGGATACGCTCGCTGGCCGCGACGTCCTGGGCCGTGGCCGCACCGGCTCCGGTAAGACCATCGCTTTCGCTATCCCGCTCGTGGCACGTCTCGCCGAGCGCGAAGCCAAGCACTTCCGCAAGCCCGGCCGCCCGATGGGCCTGGTCCTTGCGCCGACCCGCGAGCTGGCCACCCAGATCAACGCCACCATCGAGCCGCTCGCCAAGGCCATGGGCCTGAACACTACGGTCATCTACGGCGGTATCTCCCAGGCCCGCCAGGAAAAGGCGCTGCGCGCCGGCGTCGACATTGTCATCGCCTGCCCGGGCCGCCTTGAGGACCTCATCCGCCAGCGCATCCTGACTCTCGAAGCCGTCGAGATCACCGTGCTGGACGAGGCCGACCACATGGCCGACCTCGGCTTCCTCCCTGTGGTCAAGAAGCTCATGGACATGACTCCTACCCAGGGTCAGCGCCTGCTCTTCTCCGCGACGTTGGACAACGGTGTTGACAAACTGGTCAACCGTTACCTGTCCAACCCGCTGACCCACTCGGTGGACGACCCCCAGGCCGCCGTGACCACCATGGAGCACCACGTCCTGGTGGTCAACGACCAGACCGTCAAGAAGCAGCTGATCGTGGAGCTGGCGTCCGGCGCCGGCCGCCGTGTCCTCTTCATGCGGACCAAGCACCACGCACGCAAACTCGCCAAGACCCTGACGGACTGCGGCATCCCCGCCGTCGACCTCCACGGCAACCTGTCGCAGAATGCCCGTGACCGCAACCTCGCCGAGTTCTCCAGCGGTGAGGTCCGGGTCCTGGTGGCCACCGACGTCGCTGCCCGCGGCGTTCACGTCGACGACGTCGAGCTCGTCATCCACGTCGACCCGCCCACAGAGCACAAGGCTTACCTGCACCGCTCCGGCCGTACGGCCCGTGCAGGTTCCGACGGCACCGTGGTCACGCTGACGCTTCCCGAGCAGCAGTCCGACGTCAAGAAGCTCATGAAGGCTGCCGGCGTCGACGTCTCGTTCGAGCGCGTCACGGCCAACTCCCCGTTGATTGCCGAGCTGGTGGGCCAGGTTGCCGACAAGGTTGACCCGCGCACCCGTGCGGCATTGCTTGCGGCAAAGACCCAGCAGCCGGGCGGCGGTACCTCCACCGGTGCCAACGCCCAGCGCAAGCGCAACCGCCGTTCCACCCAGGCTGCACCCACTGCGGGTGGCCGGGGTGGTCGCGGTGGCCGTGGCAAGGTCGCGGCCGAGCCCGTGCGTACCGACATCAACCGCGCGGAACGCCGCGCAGCAGCGAACGACGACGTCGCCCGTAGCTCGCGGGGACGCGGCAACGCTGCTTCCACTCACCGCAATGACGTTCCAGGCGCACAGGGCCAGGGTGGTCGCAGCGGACGTCCGGCAACCGGTCAGCGTGCATCCGGCGGTAACCGCTCGGCGTCGGCTCCGCGCACGGAATTCGCTACGTCCACGCGTACCAGCGGCAACAAGTCCGTATGGTCCTCGAACACGGGTGGCAATTCCGGTGGCTCCTACGGCTCCGGCTCAGGTAACTCGGGTTCCGGCCGTCCGGCCCGCAGCGGCCCGCGCCGTGCCTCGGCCCCGGCGTCGAACGAACGCCGCGGCCGCTAAGTCACTTGTGGTGTAGGCAGGGCATGTCCCTTGTTCACTCGATAGGCAGCCGGGTTCGCTAGGTTCTCCGCGGGACATGCTCTGCGTGGGCAATGAGGAGTGGACATATTCCTGATATGTCCACTCCTGGGCTCGAAGGCTGGGCATGTCCCTTGGGATTACCAGCCGCGCTCGCGCCATTCCGCAAGGTGTGGCCGCTCCGCGCCGAGCGTGGTCGGATCTCCATGGCCCGGGTGTACCACGGTGTCGTCCGGGTAGGCCTCGAACAGCCGTTCCGTCACGTCGTTTAGCAGCGACGTGAAGCGGGCGGCGTCGTTCTGGGTGTTGCCCACGCCTCCGGGGAACAACGAGTCGCCGCTGAAAATGTGCGCGGGCCCTTCCGGGTCCAGGTACACGTAGGCGATCGAGCCGGGAGTGTGGCCGCGCAAGTGCACCGCGGTGATGTCGAAACCGTCGAAGTTTCCCACATCGCCATGGTGCAACAGCACGTCCACGGGTACGGGCAGCGCCTCGGCGTCGTCCACTCCGGCCGAGGTCTTCGCGCCCGTAGCTTCCACCAACCCGGGAATCGCGCGGACGTGGTCCCAGTGCCGGTGCGTCGTGGCGATCATGGCCAGTTTCGGCGTGGCGGTGGTGTCCCCGGCGGACTCAGCCAGCATTGCCTGGATGGCCGGAAGGTCGTCCGCGGCGTCGATGAGGATCTGCACGCCGCTCGCCTTGGCAGTGAGCAGGTACACGTTGTTGTTCATCTCGCTGACCGAGATTCGCCGGATGGTGATGTCACGCAGTGAATGAATGAGTGAGTCCATTCGTCCACTCTACGGAAGCCTCCTGCTGGCTTACCGCCTATTCGCGGCCCTGCGAAACCCAGGTGGGATCCGCGGACCGTGAGCCGACGACGGCGTCCGCGGCGCCGTCGAGCACGTCGATTTGGGCGGCGCTCAACTCGAGCGACAGGGCGCCCAGGTTCTCGTCGATCCGGTGCGCTTTGCGCGTTCCGGGGATGGGGACCACGCTGAGCTGGAGGCGGCGGCCCTGGGCGAAAAGCCAGGCCAAGGCCACCTGGGCGGGGGTTGCATCCCGGCCGTTGGTTTCGGACAGCTCGGCGGCCACGGCACGCACGGCGGCAACAACCGCTTGGTTGGCGTCGAGTGCGCCGTCGGCAAATCGGGGGATGCGGTGCCGGAAATCGCTCTCGCCGAGTTGATCGGCGCTGACGGTTCCCGTGAGGAAGCCCCGGCCCAGCGGCGAATAGGGCACGAAGCCCACACCCAGCTCTGCCGCAGTCGGGACGACGTTGCGTTCAACGTCCCGGCTCCAGATGGACCATTCGCTCTGCACGGCGGCTATCGGGTGCACGGCGTTGGCTTCCCTCAGCTCCTCGGCTGTCACTTCGGACAGCCCAAGGTGCCGGACCTTGCCTGCCCGGACAAGCTCCGCCATGGCCTCCACGGTTTCCACAATCGGAACGCGGAGGTCGCGGCGGTGCATGTAGTAGAGGTCGATGACGTCGGTGCCCAGGCGGCGGAGGCTTGCTTCCGCCGCCTGGGCCACGTACGCGGTATCTCCCCGGACATCGGTGTAGCCATCACGCGGGTTGCCCACGATTCCGAACTTGGTGGCCAACTGGACCTCGTCGCGCCGGTCCTTCAGGAGCTTCGCGATCAGTTCCTCGTTGTCGCCCCCACCGTAAACATCCGCGGTGTCGATGAAGCTGATGCCGGCATCCACGGCGTGGTGCAGCGTCTTGAGGGATTCCGCGGGATCCACCTCGCCGTATACGGGCGTCAGTGCCATCCCGCCGAAACCGAGGGGGCTCACGGTCAGGCCATCGCCGAGCTGTACATTCGTGGTTTCCGGGCTCATGGTGCTTCTCCTTCGCAGAGTGTTCGTCTCATTGCTGGCAACTCCGGGGAGCAGGGGAGTATTCCGGGCTTACGATTGGGCCGGTTCCGTCACTTCTTCACGCTTCTCAGTGGGAAGGACCTTCAGCCCGGCCGCGCAACCCACGATTCCCGCAATAAACAGCAGCTTGAGCGGGCTGGCCGGTTCGACGCCGGTGGCCATCGCCCAGCCGACCGTCAGCGCAGCGCCGATCCCGACCCAGACGGCGTAGGCCGTGCCCAGGGGAATCCGCTTCACTGCGAAGCCGAGGCCGATCATGCTGAGGCTTGCCGTGACGGCGAAGACCACGGTGGGGAGGGCTTGGCTGAAGCCGTCGGACAGTCCAAGGGCCGTCGCCCACACAGCTTCGAGCACGGCGGATGCCAGCAGTATGGCCCACGCGAATTTAGCGGTCATGGCTACGCCACCACCTTCAAGCCGACCACGCACGCACCGATGCCGGCGAGCAGGAGCAGCCGGGCCGCCGTCGGGCGCTCGACTTTGGTGATCATCGCGTAAGCGGCCGTGAGAACGACGCCGACTCCCACCCACACGGCATACGCGGTTCCGGTGGGGATGGATTGCATCGCGAAGGCAAGCCCTGCTGTGCTCACGACCACGGTGACCAGGAAGATGGCGGAGGGGACCGGCTTGCGGAAGCCGTTGGAACGGTGGAGCGCTGCGGCCCAGACAGCCTCGAGCGCGCCGGACAGAATGAGGATTAACCACGACATGACAGATCCTTTGGCCAGTCTTGTCGCGCGCCGGGCACTGATCCGTCGTCCGGAGGTCCCTGTGCGGGCCTTCCTTCGAGGCTAGCAAGCCCGACGCCGGGTGGCCAGCTTTGGTGGCGAGCCTCACCAGGGGACATGAGCGGTCATGGGCCTCACCCGGGGACATGTCCAGTGGTGGGCTCGGCGAGTGGGCATGTTGCGGACGCCACGAGGGACATGTCCAGTGGTGGGCTCAGCGAGTGGGCATGTTGCGGACGCCACGAGGGACATGTCCAGTGGTGAGCTCAGCGAATGCGCATGTTGGCATTATGTCCAGTGCTGGGACCTAGGAGGGCGCATGCTCCACACGGTCGATGGAGATGACGGCGATGAATCCACGGCCCAGGATTTCCGGGCTGCGGGTGTCGGAACCTACTACGGCGTCGTAGCGGGCGAGTTCAACGGGTTCGGCGGTCGGCGCGCCAGCCTCCCCGTCCGCGGCGGCCTCCCCGTCCGAGCCGTCCGCGGGTGCCGTGTCCGCCAGCTCCGCGCCGGGACTCACGGAAGCCTTGCCCTCCAAAAGGACAGCCAACTGGCCTTCGAACACCGGGTGTGCGCGCTTCTTGGATAGCTCGATGATGGACGTGTAGCCCTTGAATTCGCCGGCCCGGGCAATCACATTGAGGTCGCGGATGTCGCCGGTGGGAAGTGCGCTGGCCGAAGCCGCCTCGCCAGAAAACCGGAACGGTCGGTACTTTTCCAGCGGGTGTTCTTCGCCGTCCACCGTGAGCAGCAGCAATTCGCCGTCGATCACGGTGAGCACTCGCTCCATGCCCGGGAACGTCGAGAAATCGCCGGCCGATCCGACGTCGGCGATGCTGACCCGCCAGTCCCACGCTCCGTCTTGCGCCGACGCCGCTTTCGGATGGCTGGCGAGTTCGCGGGTCACCCCGCCTCCGTTGCGCCATGGTTCGGGTTTGAGCTCGGCAAAGCGGATGATCTCCATGCGCTCCAGCCTAGCCCGAGCCTGCCTTTGGCCGATTGAACGCCCGCGTAACATCGGTGCAATCTTGGCACGGTTCAACAATCCCGGAGGCCCTTGCTAACGTCGTAGGAAGGTAAACGGTTGGAGGCGCGGAATGTTCGTCAAAGTGTGCGGTTTGAGCACGCCTGAATCCGTGCAGGCCGCCGTCGAGTCCGGCGCAGACGCCGTCGGTTTCGTGCTGACGAAGAGTCCGCGCGAGGTATCCCCGGACCGTGCCCGAGACTTGCTGGCCGATGTCCCGGAAGGTGTCGCCGCCGTCGGGGTCTTCCGGCACGAAGCAGCCGCCGAAGCCGTCGTAACCGCCCGTGAAGCCGGTCTCGAATGGGTCCAGCTGCACGGAAGCCGCTCGCCGGAAGACGTTAAGACCGTGCACGACGCCGGCATGCGGCTCATCCGGGCCGTCACCATGGGTGCCGCTCCGGTCGAGTTCGAGGAGTGGGGCGAGGAACTTCTCCTGATCGACGCCGCTGTGCCGGGTTCGGGCGAGGCGTGGGACTATTCCTCGGTCCGTAAACTGGGTCTGGGTGCGCGCCACTGGTTGTTGGCCGGCGGGTTGACCGCGTCCAACGTCGGAGCCGCGGCGCGCGAAGCCGAGGCCTGGGGCGTCGACGTGTCCAGCGGCGTGGAGTCCTCGCGCGGGGTGAAGGACCTCGACCTCGTTCGCGCCTTCGTCCAGGCCGCAAAAGCCTGACGCCGCCGGACGCTCGCTCACCTTTATCGCCTTTTCACCGGACGCCCGCCCACCTTTATCGCCTTCTCGCCGGACGCTCGCTCACCTTTATCGCCTTCTCGCAGAACGCTCGCTCAGATGATGTGAGCGAACGTCCGCGGTTTTGCCCCCGGATGTGAGCGGGCGTCCCAAGACCCTTGACAGTCGCCGCCCGCTGCCGCATATTTAACACGTCGACTAATTAACCGATGTATTAAATACGAAGGCGCTGGCGATGTCCACAGACCGGCTCAGTCTCATCTTCTCGGCTCTTGCCGACCCCACCCGAAGGGCCATTCTGGCCCGGCTTTCGGAGGGTGAGGCCACCGTGAACGAGCTTGCCGAACCGTTCGACATCAGCCTTCCCGCCGTCTCGCGGCATCTCAAGGTCCTGGAAAATGCAGGGCTGATCAGCCGGAGCCGGAATGCGCAATGGAGGTCTTCCAAATTGGAAGCAGAACCACTGCGCGAAGCCACCGAATGGATGGACAAATACAGGCGCTTCTGGGATGCCAGCTTTATCCGCCTCGACGCCCACCTACGCAAGATTCAGAACGATTCAAAGGATCCAGGAGTCAAGCAATGAACACGGAACAGCACATTCTCACCATGACCCGCGAATTCGATGCCCCGCGCGAGCTTGTCTTCCAAGCTTTCGTGGACCCCGACCAGCTCGCGGCATGGTTCGGGCCGGTGGGCGTGGATTCGCCGCGCGACCGGATAGCCGTCGACCCCAGGGTGGGCGGAGTCTGGCAGCTCGTCATGACCTGGGACGAGAACGGCGTCACCAAGGAGTCACCCATCGACGCAGTCATCACCGCGTACGATCCGCCCGCCCTGCTGGTCGCCACCCAGAAAGCAGAGCCCGACGCCGGGATCACACTTTTGCTGGAAATGCGCCTTGAGTTCGAGGTACTGGACGGCGGCCGCACGCGGCTTCATATCACACAGGGTCCCTTCGACTCGGACGAATGGGTGGAAATGACCCGTGAAGGATGGGGCACCTCGTTCACCAAACTGGACACCTTGCTGGTGCGGGAAGAGGGCTCGGTCTAAAAGGGTCCCGAAGTCAACTTGGAAGGTCCGGGGCCGTTCGGGCTACACTCCACGGCGGGGACAGAATGCCATTGCTCTGGAGACCGAACGGTTCCGGAGACAGACGATCAAGCAGAATGCGACCTTTGAAAATCCTTTCCAAACCACTTAACGGTCCGATCCGATACCTGACAGTCGCCCTCTTCGCCGCACTGGCGCTGTCCGGCTGCTCCACGCAGGGAGGGGGCTCCGCCGCGGCGGGCACGCCGTCGTCCTCTTCTGCGGGCGACTCCGGAACCGCAAGCGCAAGCCCAACTCCTTCATCGGGGCCATTCGGGGGCTTCGCCTCGGCGGCCGAAATGTGCTCCACCATCTCTAAAGAAGCGACGGGAGCTTCGTTGCTGCCAATGTCTGCGGCGCAGGGAAAGACCGCCGAGCTGGAGCAATACAAGGCAGAGCTCGCCGCCACTGCGGATCGCGTCCCGGACGCGCTCAAGGCTGATTTCACGAATCTCAAGGACACTGCGATCGCAGGCCTGAAGGATCAGACCGTCTACTCGAGCGGCAAGTTCGAAAAAGCCATGGCTCCCGTTACCACGTGGCTGAGCGCCAACTGCAAGTAGTCCTTCGCGGGAAGTCCCACCGGCGTCGGCAGGGAGGGCCTTGTATGTGAGCGGGCGTTGGCAGGGAGGGCCTTGTATGTGAGCGGGCGTCGGCCGGGAGGGCCTTGTATGTGAGCGGGCGTTGGCAGGGAGGGCCGTATATGTGAGCGGGCGTCGGCCGGGAGGGCCGTATATGTGAGCGGGCGTCGGCCGGGAGGGCCTTGTATGTGAGCCGGGATCACAAGATCAGGGGGATTTCAGGGCGAACCCCTAGCCCCGAACAGCGGGCGGCAAGGGACAATGGGAGATATGAAAACGCTGCTCAACATCATCTGGCTCGTCTTCGGCGGCTTCGTTCTGGCCTTGGGATATTTTGTTGCCGGAATTGTGTGCTGCTTGTTGATCGTCACCATCCCGTGGGGCATCGCGTCGTTCCGGATCGCCTCGTACACGCTGTGGCCGTTTGGTCGCATGGTGGTGGACAAGCCCGGGAGCGCAGGTGTCTTTACGCTCCTGGGCAATGTCATCTGGTTGCTGGTTGCGGGCATTTGGATCGCGATCGGCCACTTGGTCACGGCCTTGGCCATGGCCATCACCATCGTCGGGATCCCGCTGGCCATCGCAAACCTGAAGCTCATTCCGGTATCGCTCATGCCGCTGGGCAAGCAGATCGTGCCTAGCAACCGCCCGTTCGTCAGCACCTACCGCTAGCCCTCCCGACGCCGGGCATCAGGCGCCATGGACTGTTCCGGAGTAGCGTAGGCCGTGTCTGCACTGCCTCCCCTCGAAAGGAACAGTCCATGTCCGCCGCCAGGAACACTGTTGCCAAGAACATCGTCGCCACCCTCAAAGCCAACAACGTCCAGCGCGTCTACGGGATCCCCGGAGATTCGCTGAACGGATTCACGGACGCCCTGAGGGAGGAAGAGAGCATCCGCTGGGTCCATGTCCGGCACGAGGAAGCCGCCGCGCTGGCAGCCGCAGCCGAGGCGGGTCTCACGGATGAACTGGCGGTGTGCGCCGGATCCTGTGGACCTGGCAACCTGCACCTGATCAACGGGCTCTACGACGCCAACAAATCCAGGGTTCCCGTGTTGGCGATCGCCGCCCACATTCCCAGCGAGGAGATCGGCAGCCAGTACTTCCAGGAGACGCACCCCCAGGAGCTGTTCCGGGAATGCAGCGTTTATGTCGAGCACGTCGCCCATCCTTCCCAGATGCCACGGGTCTTGGAGATCGCCATGCGGACCGCGGTCGAGAAGCGAGGCGTCGCCGTCGTCGTAATTCCCGGCGATGTCGCCCTCGCGGAGGCGCAAAGCGACCGCACAGCGGTGATCCGCGCCGCCCGGCCGGAGATCCGGCCCAACTCGCAGGAGCTCGCAGAGGCAGCGGATATTCTCAACGCGGCCGGCAAGGTCACCATTCTCGCCGGCGCCGGCACCGCGGGTGCGCACGCCGAGGTCATGGCCCTGGCGGACGCGCTGGGCGCGCCGATCGTGCACGCGATGCGCGGCAAGGAACACATCGAATACGACAACCCGTTCGACGTCGGCATGACCGGCCTTTTGGGGTTCAGCTCCGGCTATCGCGCGATGGAGAGCTGTGAGGCCTTGCTCATGCTGGGCACCGATTTTCCGTACCAGCAGTTCTACCCGGAGAACGCCAAGATCATCCAGGTGGATGTCAGGGGCGAGCAGTTGGGCCGGCGGGCCCGGATCGACCTTGGCCTTGTGGGTACGGTCAAGGACACCGCTGCCGCGCTGCTGCCCTTGATCGGGCGCAAGACGAAGAGAACACACCTGAGTGCTTCGCTCAAGCACTACGCCAAGTCGCGCGCCAAGCTCGACGACCTCGCCTCTCCGGCCAAGGACGGGCAGCCCCTCCATCCGCAGTTCGTGGGCAGGCTCGTGGATGAGTTGGCGGCCCCGGATGCGGTTTTCACGTGCGACGTCGGGTCCCCCACCGTGTGGGCGGCCCGGTATCTGAGCATGAACGGCCGACGCCGGCTTCTCGGTTCGTTCAACCACGGAACCATGGCCAATGCGCTGTCGCACGGGATCGGCGCGGCGGCCGCGTATCCCGGGCGGCAAGTGGTGGCCCTGGCCGGCGACGGCGGCCTGACCATGCTTCTCGGCGAGCTGATCACCTTGGTGCAGAACAAGCTCCCCGTCAAAGTGGTGGTCTTCAACAACTCCTCGCTGAACTTCGTGGAGCTCGAAATGAAGGCCGCCGGATTCGTCAATTACGGCACGGAGCTCGAGAACCCGGACTTCGCCAAACTCGCGGAATCCTTGGGAATTCGCGGCATCCGGGTGGACAACTCCTCCGGGCTGAAGGCGGGACTGGCCGAAGCCTTCGCGCACGACGGTCCGGCCCTCATCGACGTCCGCACGGCCCGGCAGGAACTGTCCATTCCGCCGGCAATCAGCGCCGAACAGGTCAAGGGCTTCACGCTCTACGCGATCCGGACGGTCCTTTCCGGCCGCGGCGACCAGCTTATCGACCTCGCGAAGACCAATATCCGCCAGATTTTCTAAGGAGCGCCCCGGGCGCCGCCCTAATTAGCCGTCACGGCTCCCGCGCGCAGATCGAAACTGAAGCTGCGCTCCACGGCCCGTGCGCCGCCGTCGTACGCCACCGCGAAAGCCAGCTCGAGCGAGTCCCGCGCCAGGTCCTCCTGGGTGACGGTGTACACCGGCGTGAAGTACAGCGCTTCCGCGCCCGGGGCCAGGTCGGCGGGCGGGAAGTCCGCCGGATTGGCGTGCGGCCCCAGGAGGACGACGCCGGAGGCCGCTTGGGTGCCCAGGTTGCGGGCACGTCCGGTGAAGGCGAGGATGTCCCCGGCTTTGTAGCCCGGAATGACAGGTCCGTAGTTGAGGTCCTGGGCTTCGCGGGTGCCAAGGATCTGCGCCTGCTCCGGGGAGTAGCCTTGGCCCACTTCCTTCCAGGTCTGCACGTCCCACTCGCCGTCGTTGTCCGGGGAGATGACATGGAATTCGCCGGCGTTCTGCCACACAGCGGGCCGGCCGGGCGTGATGGAGCGCAGTTCCATGTGAAACTCAAGGTGCTCGGGCCGGGCTTGGGGCCGGTGCTGGGTTTCGGGCGCCCCGGCCGCACCGGCATCCGGGCCGGGAAGCTGCCCCGTCAGCTGCTCCACCGGCACGGAAACGAAGACGATCTCGCGGTATCCCTGGCGCTCGTACAAGACGCCGATGTTGCCATCCGGAAGGCGCGCCGCCGTCGAGTAGGCCGAGCTGCCCTCCCACAGGACCAGCTTGGCGGGCCAGCTGGCCCCGTTGTCCGCGGATAGGCTGAGGACTGTGTTGCGTCGCAGCGACGTGTCCTGGTTGTTGCTCGCGAGCAGCCAGCTGTTCGTGGCCGGGGTGGCCAGGGACGGCACGCCGGGCTGGCCGTCGAAGCGGATCAGGGAGCCGTTGTCGCTCGGGTCGGGGAGGTCCTCGACCAGTTCCAGCTGGCTCCACGTCTGGCCGCCGTCATCGGAGACTGCTGCCAGGCGCCGGGGAGTGGCGCGCGAGTGCAGGAGCAGCCGGCCGTCGTCGAGGCACGCCACTTTGTTCTCGTTGGCGCCGATCCCGTCCGGACCCTTTCCGATCAATTCGCCTAACGTCCAATTCTCCCCGTGGTCGTCGCTGTACGCGGAAGCCGCCTTGATTTCGCCGTCCACGAGCACGACGAATTGTTGCACCAGTCGCCCGGCGAACGGACCGGTGTGCATCTGGATGCCCTGCCCGGCAGCGGCGAAGATCCCCGTGATGCCGCGGTCGCCGCGGCCCGTCTTGAGTTGTCCGGTGAGCCGCCGGTGCTGCCAGGTGACGCCGTCGTCGTCGGAAAAGCTGACATCGCAGTGCTGCACGTCGTCATCCGGTTCCAGCCCGCCTACGGCCTCGAAGAAGCCGGCATGCGTCCCCGCGGCGTGGAACATGAAAATCCGAGCGGTCATGGTGTCCACCAGGAGGCTGGGATCACCGTAACCGTTGAGCCCTGACCCGCTGCGGACTACCCGCTGTTGTTCCCAGCTGCGGCCGTTGTCCGTGCTGCGCCGGAGCAGGAGATCGATCGGATTGGGCAGGTCGTCCAGGTTCGGCCGGCCGTCATAGGCGGCGAGCACTGTTCCTGCTGTGGAGACCGCCAGCGCGGGGATGCGGTACTGCCGGTAACCTCCCGTGCCGCGCACCGCCAGGACGTGCTCGACGTCGGGACGGGCTTGAGGGAGTGCGGCACCATTGCGTTGGAGGTAGGAGGTCACACCTCCATGATACGGGATGGTGCCTTGGGCCCCCGCGGTTGCGCTCGGGGATTATGGTTACAGCCATGGGCAATCGAAATCCGGATGTAGACAACTGGCTTCAGCAATACGACAACCCGCACCGTGAACTCGTCGGCAAAATCAGGGAATTCATCATAGGGGTGGACCCCCGCCTTTCCGAGGCCATCAAGTGGCAGGCACCCACGTTCATGTACAAGGGAAACATTGCCTCGTTCTTCCCGCGATCAAAAAAGAACGTCACGCTGATGTTCCACCAAGGGGCGTCGATCGCCGATGAGCTGGGCCTGTTGGAGGGCGACGGCGAGGTCTCCCGCGTCGCGCGGTTCCTGGACGAAGCCGACTTCGAGGCAAAGAAGCCTGCGCTTGAAGCCGTGATCCTGGGCTGGATCAAGGACAAAGGCTGAAGCGCAGTTAGCTGATCCTGCGCCGGTAGGCCGCCGCGGCGAAGAAGTAGGCGAGAACGAGGATCCCGAGGCACCATGCGATGGCGACCCAAATGTCGCTTCCGATCGGCCGTTGCTCAAACAGGTCCTGAATCGTGTTGACGATCGAAGTGACCGGCTGGTTCTCTGCGAAGGCGCGCACGGGACCCGGCATTGTGGAAGTGGGTACGAAAGCCGAGCTGATGAACGGCAGGAAGATCAGCGGGTAGGAGAACCCGCCGGCGCCGTCCACGGACTTCGCTGTCAGGCCCGCAATGATTGCGAGCCACGTGAGAGCCAGGGTGAACAGCGCCAGGATCCCGATGATGGCGAGCCATGCCAGCGGGCTTGCCGATGTGCGGAATCCCATGAGGAGGGCCACCACCAGGATGATCACGAGCGAGAGCCCGTTGGCGGCGAGGGAAGTCAGCACATGCGCCCACAGCACGGACGATCGTGCGATCGGCATGGAGTGGAACCGCTCGAAAATCCCGCTCTGCATGTCGAAAAACAAGCGAACGGCGGTGTACGCGATGCCCGACGCTATCGCGATCAGCATGATTCCCGGCAGCAGGTAATTGACGTAATTCTCCGTGCCTGTCTTGATGGCGCCGCCGAACACGTAAACGAACAGCAGCATGAGGGCGATCGGTGTGATCGCAGTGGTGATAATGGTGTCCGCGCTGCGGAAGATGTGACGCATGGAGCGGCCCAGCAAGACGGTCGTGTCTGCGAAGAAGTGTGTGCTCATGACTGGTCCTTACTTGACGCAACCTTGCCCTCGTTTCCCACGAGTGCGAGGAAGATATCCTCCAGGGTGGGCTGCTTTTCGACGTACTCCACCTTCGCCGGCGGGAGGAGTTGCTTGAGCTCGGCGAGAGTGCCGTTCGCGATGATCCGCCCGTGATGAAGGATGGCGATCCGGTCCGCGAGTTGTTCGGCCTCGTCGAGATACTGCGTGGTGAGCAGAACCGTGGTGCCCTGGTTGGCGAGCTCCTGGATCACCTGCCACACCTCGATGCGTGCTTCGGGGTCCAGTCCGGTGGTCGGCTCGTCGAGGAAGATTACCTCGGGCTGCCCGATGAGGCTCATGGCGATGTCAAGGCGGCGGCGCATGCCTCCTGAATACGCGGACACTTTCCGAGATGCTGCATCGGACAGGTTGAAGCGCGCGAGGAGACCATCCGCTGCTTCGCCGGGGTCCTTGAGGTGGCGCAATTTGGCAACCAGCACCAGGTTTTCCCGACCGGACAGGATTTCATCGACAGCCGCGAATTGTCCGGTGAGGCTGATGGATTCCCGAACCCGCAGCGATTGGGTCACGACGTCGAATCCATTGACGGTGGCCGTGCCGGCGTCCGGACGCAGGAGCGTGGACAGGATTTTCACCATCGTGGTCTTTCCTGCTCCGTTGGAGCCGAGAAGGGCGAAGATGGTGCCCGCTGCCACGTCGAAGTCCACGCCGCGCAGCACGTGCAACTCCTTATAGGACTTTTCCATGCCCTGCACGCGGATCGCGGGTTCGCGGGTGCTGGATGCGCTGGTCATGGCTATCTCTCCTTCCCGTCGTCTCCGGCAGCGGCGTCGATTGCCTTGACCAGGCGTTCGCGCTCCTTGTTGATCCACTGACCGCTCGTGTAGTTGCGCATGAACGTTTCGGCGAACTCCACCGGGTCCTCGCCGACGATGTCGCGGATCGGCGTTCCGTCCGCGGCGCTCTGTTCGAAGAGATCGGTGAGGTCGCCGAGCATCCTCAGCAGCACGTCGCCCTTAGTGATGGCCCCGAAGTACATCAGGTACCGTTCCAGCGCGGTCGCCGCCGCGCGATAGTCCGCGGGAAGCTGCTCCACGCGCGCCTTGTTTTGCCGGTATTGCTTCTTCTGTTCGAGCGATCCCGTGAGCTGCTCGATCCACCCTGCGGCCATGTTCACTTCCCTCCCTTTCGGAGCTGCTCCAGCCGTTCAGACAGGAAACTCCACGTATTCCAGAATTCGTCCAGTTCCTTCTCGCCCTGCTCGTTGAGCGAATAGACCTTGCGCGGCGGGCCCTTCTCGGACGGCCGCTTCTCGACATCGACGAGGCCTTTCTGCTCGATCCTGACGAGCAGCGCATAAACGGTGCCCTCGGCGATCTCGGTGAAGCCCTGTCCCCGGAGCAGCGTCGTGATTTCGTACCCGTACGCGGGATTCCCGGTCAGGAGAGCGAGAACGATGCCCTCCAGGGTCCCTTTGAGCATCTCCGTCATCTGCTTGCCCATCGGACACCTCCCTTCACTACTCAGTGTTACTAGCTACTGGTACATGGTATCGCTAAGTAGTTGAAGCGCAAGCCCCTATGGAAATCGCACCGAAGGGCATTCAGGGCCGCTGGAATGCGCCGTCCCTCAAGATGGCCACAGCGGTCCCGGCGTCAAGTTCGGCGGCGATCTCGACGTCGTCGGCGTACCCTGCGCCGATCAACTCCCGGCCGCTGGAGCAGCCTCGAAGGGCGTCATGGAGCCGGGGTTCGGCAGCGTTGAACACGGCCATCGCGGCATCAGCCTCCGGCGCGAAGCCTTCCCTGCCGTCTTCCGGAGTGAAGCCGCCCCGCCCTGTGGCAGCGAGCCCGGCAATGAAGGCGCCGGCCCCGATTTGATCCTCCACGGCGGGCCTGAGTGAGCCGCCGGGCCATAGCTCGCCGGCTGCGATCACCGCAACCACTGCATCCGCGGGGAGTTCGGCCGCCACCCAATCCGCGGTGGCGGCTGCATTACGCAATGACGCTGCCGCGATAAGCGGGACTTCCCGGGCGAGCTGGTGCGCGATGGAGGAGCCGTTGGGCGAAGGCAGCACCAGGCGGTTCAGTGACCGTGCGTCCCGCAAGCTCGACGGCGAGAGGCTCAGTCCGCCTCCACCCCGCGGTCCGGCCAGTTGGGCATCGTGGTGAGCGGCGAAATCCTCGGCCCCGGCGTCCTTCCACGGGTAGGGGAACACGATGGCGCCCCGGTCGACGGCGACGCTGACGCAGGTGGTGAAGGAGAGAACGTCAACCACGACGGCGAGGTCAGCTCCTGACGCAACCGCACGGGCGCCGTCGAGCCCCCACTCAAACCTCACCGTGAACGGAAGCTGCCGGTGCACCGTCCCCGCCGTGGTCATGACAGTTCGGCCTCCAGGTTGCGGCGGGCGGCATCGAGCCAGAGGCCCTTTGCGCGTTCGCTGTGGAAGAGCGGATTCAAAGTGAGTAGTTGACGGACGACGGCGGCCCGGCCCGTGGCGAAGTCCGCGTCGCTGACGTGGGCGTAGTCCTCGCGGACAGCAGCCAGGTAGCGGGCGTAAGCCGTGGGTTCCGCGCCGAGGATGGACAGATCGGCGTCGCACAAGAGGGCGCCCGCGTGGTCTCCCGGTTCGGGACTGTGGGTGGAGGTCAGCCTGACCAGCCGGGCGACTTCGTCGATCACTGGCCGGGGAAGTCCCGCAAGGGCCAGCCGGTCCTCGGCCAGCGTGGCCGACTGCTCTTCGTCCTGCCCGGCGATACCTTCGTAGACGGCGTCGTGGAACCACGCGGCCAACGTTACTGGGCGTGCAGGCTGCCCGGGGTCGGTGAGGAGGTCCAGGGCTTCCAGGACCGCCAGCAAATGCGTGCGGCTGTGGTACTTCCGATGGTCCTCGCCCCAGCGTTCAAGAAGCTCGAAACCCAGCTCCTCATGTCCCGGAAGGGTCGAATTCCAGCGCTCCAGCAAGGGCACAGTGAGGGCTTTGCTCCGTTGGCGGGCCGGGATCCGCAAGCCGCTCGCGATCAGTTTGCGCACCAGGATCCGGGCCTCCACGGGGATGGCACCTGCGGACAGGAGATCCTGGTATCGGCGTTCCGGGACGTCGTAGTGGTCGCCGTCGAAGGCCCGCCCGGGAATCCCCGCGGCCTCGGCGAAGGCATGCAGCTCCTCAAGCGATGTGTCCGAGACGAGGTGGGAAAACACGGTCCCGTGGGCGGGCCACAACGGCGGATCGAGGTAGACGGCCATGGCCTGCGCCCGGGAAGCTAGGAGTTTTTCCGGGTGGCTGCCGCTGAGAGTGCGGCCAAGCCCTTTTCGAAGTCGCCGCCCACCATCTTGTCCATGTTCATGAACAGAGCGAAGATTTTGCCGAGGCCCTTGTTCTCACCGGTCATTGACCAGGTGACGCGGGTGCCGTCCCCTTCGGGCACGAACGTGAACCGCGTGGGGTTGACGGCCTTCATCGGCTTGGTGAATTCGAGGCGGATGTCGATCTTGCCGGGCTCTTCCGAGCCGACGATTTCCATGGTTCCGGCGCCGGCCTTGTTGTTGCCGCTCCAGGCATACTTGGCTCCGACGCCGGATTCGTTGCCCGAGTAGCTCCGGCTCAGCTTGGGGTCAACGGCCTCCCACGGAGACCATTTGGTCCACTCGTGGAAGTTGTTGACGAGGGGGAAGACGTCGGAGGGCGCGGCGGGGATCAGCGCATTGCGAGTGACTGTGAAGGGTGCCATGTGCATATCGTACGGCGCTTCGGCGGGATCGTGGGTGCGGGCCTCGAGGCGGGACAGCGGAGCGAACCCGGCCGGAGCGTCATCGGAAGCCTTGGAGAGCAGCAGGTAGGTCACCGGGCCGACGATGTACG